>JADIMK010000052.1 GCA_017694785.1 Candidatus Cryptobacteroides intestinigallinarum | reverse complement strand
GGACAAGAGCAAGATCACGGTACTCTCTGTAGCCGACACTTTTGCAAACATAATCGACAAGGTATACAACTACGAGCCTATAAGCGACAGCTTCATCTTCTAGGACCTTGTCCCTAACAAGAATCCTGATATGGAAATCTTCATCGCCGCTCTGCTGCTGGTGGGAATCAGCGTCATCGGCTTGTGCTTCAACATAATCTTCCGCAAGGACGGCAAGTTTCCGGATACGGAGATCAGCCACAACCCAGCGATGAAGAAGCTTGGAATAAAATGTGCCAAGGAGGAAGAGCTCCGGCTGTGGGGGAAGAAACACGGCCGGGACTATCCTTCATGCAGCGACCTCGGGTGCAGCGACTGCGCCGGCTGCGGTTTAAGTGATAAATTTCAACAAAGTAAACAATGAGTCTTGTAGCCATTGTAGGTAGGCCGAATGTCGGGAAATCGACATTGTTCAACCGTCTCGTGGGAATGAGACAGGCCATAGTAGATGAGACCGCCGGAGTGACAAGAGACAGACATTACGGCAAATGTGAGTGGTGCGGAACCGAATTCTCAGTAGTGGACACCGGAGGATATACATCCAACTCCGATGACATCTTCGAGGAAGAGATCCGCAAGCAGGTAGTCCTTGCAATAGAGGAAGCGGATCTGGTGCTCTTCATGACGGAAGCTGCCACAGGCATCACCGATTATGACGCGGAGATCGCAGACATCCTGCGCCGCTCCGACAAGCCGGTTGTCCTTGTGGTCAACAAGGTCGACAGCGGAGAGAAGATGTACGATTCATTCCAGTTCTATTCTCTGGGACTGGGAGAGGTATGGAGCATCTCAGCTGCCAACGGAGGCGGCACAGGCGACCTGCTGGATGAGATAGTAAGGAAACTCCCGGCCGACTCGACTGCCGAGGATGAACATCCCGGAGTCCCTAGGATAGCCATAGTCGGACGTCCGAATGTCGGGAAATCCTCCCTGACAAATGCCCTGCTAGGCACTGAACGCAACATAGTAACGCCGCTCGCCGGTACGACGAGGGATTCCATATCATCATATTACAACAAGTTCGGACATGAATTTGTCCTTGTGGACACAGCCGGAATGAGGAAGAAAGGCAAGGTACACGAAGACCTTGAGTTCTATTCCGTACTGCGGTCCATAAGAGCCATCGAGCACTCGGACATCTGTATCCTCATGATAGACGCACAGACCGGCCTTGAGGCTCAGGACATGAACATCCTCAACCTGATAGAAAAGAACAGGAAAGGATGTGTGCTTGTGGTCAACAAGTGGGACATGGTGGAAAAGACGAGCAACACCCTCAAGGAATACACTGAATCCCTGAAGGCCAGGCTGGCTCCGTTCAACGATATACCTATCATCTTCACTTCAGTGATAAAGAAGCAGAGGATAATGGATGTGCTTGACCAGACAGCCATGGTCTATGCCAATTATTCCAAGAAGATCCCGACATCAATCCTCAACGAGGAGATGCTTCCGGAGATCGAGAACTATCCGCCTCCTGCATGGAAAGGCAAATATGTGAAGATAAAGTATATCACACAGCTGCCTACAAAGTCACCGGCTTTTGCATTCTTCTGCAATCTGCCTCAGTATGTCAAGGATCCGTACAAGAGGTTCCTTGAAAACAGGCTCAGGGAGAAATTTAACTTCACAGGATGTCCGGTAAGGATATTCATCAGACAGAAATAGCAGCACAGGAGTCCGCACCGGGTCATGACCTGGTGCTCAGGAAAATCGGAACGGGAGTTTCATGAGTCATTGACCTACATGAAACTCCCGTTCCTTATAACCCTATTATTAACAACTAAACTAACCTGCAGATTCATTTAACAAATGGCGTGCCAGAACCATTCCCTGTCTCTTGGATTTTTATTTCATCCGTTCTATCTTGAGCTGCTGGATACGGTATTCATCAGAGCAGTAGCTGACGAATATAGTCACTATGAACCTTTCCCCACCTGCGTTCAGAGTCCCCAAGGCATATTTCATATGTGAACGGCCTGCTGTATGCGTGATTTCAAAGGAGCGCGGCGTATAGGCATCGAAGAATGCCTTCAGTATCTGCCTTGCCTGACTACGGCTGGAATCATTGGAAGTACTGATCACTGATATCTCAAGATTATCCGCGAACCATGCTGAAAGCTTGTCGGCATTGCCTTGTCCAAGATATTTGGCGATAGGGACAAAGACATCATACGAACGGTCCTGCCACGCCAGGTCAGGGGCTGAAGACGGACAAGACGCAGAAGACCTGCCTGGAAACGACAACGCCAGACACATGACAAACATTATGTTAAACAGTCTCACCATCTTCTGAAGGAATTCCGGCTTGCACAGTATATTGCCGGTGCATAATCAAACGCCGCGCATGATTGTTGCAAATACCGAGCCACATCCTTACCTTTGTATAAAACCCCGGTAATATGAAAATGACTTTACTTGCAATGGGACAGACTGAAAGAAACTGGATAAAGGACGGGCTGGACATATATACGTCCAGGCTCAGCCACTATGTCCAGTTCTCCATAAAGGAGATTCCTGAACTTAAGAATGTCTCGGCTCTGTCTCCCGAGCAGATAAAGACCAGGGAAGGTGAACTTATAATGAAATCTCTCAAGAGCACCGATGAGGTCATTCTGCTTGATGAGCACGGCAAGGAATACTCCTCTATGGAATGGGCTTCAGCAATAGAGAAGAGGATCGGCAACGGCAGCCGGGACCTTGTCTTTGTTATAGGAGGGCCATATGGCTTTTCCAGACAGGTGTACGAAAGGTGCAACGGCAAAGTATCCCTTTCCAGGATGACATTCTCCCACCAGATGGTCAGAGTCATCTTCACCGAGCAGCTATACAGGGCATTTACCATTATCAAAGGGCAGCCGTACCACCACGAATGATCCGTTATAAAAGGAGTATGTCATGTCAGGCACCGCAAGAACCATATTCAGGAACAGCTACAGATACTGCATAGCTGCAGCTGTCCTGATTTTCATCTTATCTTTCATCGCTGGCAATGCCCCTGTCGACTCCGACCATGTTGCGGTAAAGACAGGCAGGATACTGGAGAAAAGGATAGGCATCCTGGATGCAGGAATGCGTCAGGCCATGGACTCGGACCACAGCCAATGGCTGGACATCGAAGACCTTCCGGAGGACATGGTCGTGTACAGGTATGTCTACGATACACTCCAGTCATGGAACAATCAGTTTCCCATTTCGAACGATGACCTCGGGTCTCGCCTTATCTTCCAGAAGTTCTCAAACCTGAGGGCAAGGATGACATCCCCGCTTTCAGAAATATCGGAAGAACCGGCATACATGAACCTGGGGCCAAAATGGTATATCGTAAAATCAATTTCAGACGGAATCGACTGCCGTGTCATAGGGGGACTTGAGATAAAGAACACACTGCTTGAGGGGATCCGGGATATGGGCAACGGAATAAATCCGAAGCTCAGGCTTGCTTCAGGATTTGACATATACCCGATAAATGAAAGCGGAGGCACGGCAGTGACCCTTGAAGGGAAACCTATCTTCAAGATAATAGCAGACCTGAATGTGCCACATGCCATATTCGCGAATTCAATGCTCCGATGGCTCGGTCTGCTACTGCTTACTGCAGCTGCCGTACTCTTCCTGTGGGCACACCGATCCATAAAGAATTTCATTTTCACTGTCGCCACCATGACGGTACTCACAGGTGCGGCATATGTGATGGGTCATCAGGTGGGACACGAGTTCTTCTCCCCTACCGTCTACGCCGGGGGAAGGATACTGTACTCGTTCGGGGCACTCATCATACTGAATGTCGCCATAAGCCTGTACATACTCTGCATATTCCTTACCAGAAGAAGATTCATAGGCATAATAAGAAGGAAGAACACCAACGGGGCAAGGGCCGGATACACAGCCGGAATCTCGGTCATGCTGCTACTGACATGCGCATACGTACATATAAGCCTCAGGAGTCTCATATTCAACTCCAACATTTCGCTCGAACTCTACCTGTGGAATGAACTCACACTGTACTCGATCCTCGTATACTTCTCATATTCGGTTATACTCTTCATGATTCTGCTGCTCGTGCAGATGCTCAAGCCGGTATTCAGATATTATTTCAACATCAAGTACAATGCATTCTCAATTCGGTTCCTGTTCTTCTATGCCATATTGTGCGCTGCCTACCTGACCGCAATGGCAGGATTTACAGGATTCCAGAAAGAACAGGACAAGATAGAAGTATGGGCAAACAGGCTCGCTGTGGACAGGGATCTTGCGATAGAGCTGCAGTTGCGTTCCGTTGAAGATGAAATCGCCGGCGATCCGTTCATTTCCACTCTTTCCGGGAAGAACATGACCAGCATGATGATCCTGAACAGACTGACAGAAAACTATCTTGGCGGAATAGCACAGAACTACGACATCATAGTGACCCTATGCATGGACACGGACATGGTGGCATCCGGAAGAGACGGGCAGAAAATGAGCTGTCTGGAATATTTCAACCGCAGGGTTCGCAACGGCTCCCCGATCGCCGACAATTCCAGATTCATATATGTAAGCAACGGAGGCATACCGAGCTACATCGGTATGTTCATATATTATTCTGAACAGCTTGGCATCACAAGGATGTTCCTGGAAGTCAAGCCAAAGGCATATTCCGACAACAAGGGATACGGCAATATCCCGGGGCTTTCTACAAGGCCTGGCAGTATAAATATGCCGCCTTTGTACTCATATGCAAAGTACATATCCGGGAAACTGGCCACATACAAAGGCAATTACGCATATCCGACCCTGATGCCCGAGGATGATGCAAGTGTGATTACAATGATTCCCGACAGGGGAAGCGATATCGTCAAGCTCAACAAATACATACACTTCGTCACAAGGATATCGAAAGAAGAAGCGATAGTCATATCAAGGCCTATCAGGGGCATAATGACATACTTCATCACGTTCTCCTATATCTTCCTGATAATATTCGGCATACTGTATCTGTTCTCAAAGAAGAGAAAAGGCAGGAAGAATGCTTTCAGGAAGAACTATTACCGCTCCAGGATAAACACCGTGCTGTGTGCAGCACTGTTCCTGACCCTGATCATCATGACGACAGCAAGCGTGACCTTTGTCTACAACCGGAACGAGAACAACATGTATAACCTCATGTCGGGGAAGATCAACACGATACAGGCCCTGCTAGAGGCCAGGACGAAATATGCCGATGACTACCATCAGCTCAATTCCAGGGATTTCACAGATCAGATGAACGAAATCGGGAACATGACAAAGTCCGATATCAATCTCTACACTCCTTCAGGCAAGATATTCAAGTCAACGACCCCGGAGATCTTTGACAGGAGCATATTCGGATCAAGGATCAACCAGAATGCCTACTACAATATAGTCTACCGCAACCAGAGATTCTACATAGACAGGGAGCAATTCGCCGGCCACAAGTTCTACTCTCTGTATGCTCCGATCTTCAACAGCGAGGGAAAGATGATAGCAATCCTGAATGCCCCTTACACAGACCAGGGGTATGACTTCAAGAGGGATGCATTCTTCCACTCCGCCACTATCATCAACCTGTTCATAATACTTCTGGTAGCTACGATAGTGGTAGCCACGACAGTCGTCAACGCGATGTTCAAGCCTATAATTGAAATGGGGCAGAAGATGAACTCCACCGACATACACGGGCTGGAATATATCATATACAAGAGGGAAGACGAGATATCCACACTGGTGGAGGCATACAACAGGATGGTACACGACCTGTCCGACAGTACAAGGAAACTTGCCCAGGCAGAAAGGGACAAGGCATGGAGCGAAATGGCCCGTCAGGTAGCCCACGAGATAAAGAATCCTCTCACTCCTATAAAGCTTGAGATCCAAAGACTCATCAGGCTCAAGCAGAAGAACGACCCTTCATGGAGTGAAAAATTCGACAAGGTCTCTGCTGTGATCCTGGAGCACATAGACATACTCACCGACACAGCAAATGAATTCTCGACTTTCGCTAAACTCTACAGTGAAGAGCCGGTGAAGATCGACCTGGACAAGATCATCCGCGACCAGCTGACGATATTCGACAACAAGGAGCACATCGACATCTCGTATATGGGCCTCGACAACGCATGGGTGATGGCGCCTAAGCCTCAGCTGATAAGAGTATTCGTGAATCTGATGACCAATGCCATCCAGGCGATCGAGATCCAGCAGAAGGAAGAGGCTGAAGCCGGTCTCCCTGTAAGACAAGGCAGGATAGGCATATTCATACGCAACAGTATAAAGGACGGCTTCTACGATATCGTCTTCGAGGACAACGGTCCAGGAGTCAAGGACGAGAACCTCGGCAAGCTGTTCACCCCGAATTTCACGACCAAAAGCTCCGGTACAGGACTCGGACTGGCAATATGCAGGAACATAATCGAAAAGTGCAACGGCGAGATCCTCTATCAGAGATCCTTCGTGATGAAAGGCGCCTGCTTCACAGTCCGTCTGCCGAAGCTGGCGTAGAGAGGAGACGTATCTGCCGGAGTCAGCGCCAGCGTCTGCAGCCGCCGGCGCCGGCATGACACAGCAGGACCCCTGATCCGGAACCTTCAGATGCAGCTGCATCTGGTCCAGGACAGGGGCCCTGCTGTAAACCGGAAGAAAGCGATAAGCTTATTTTACCCTTTCACCGTATGATCTGTCTGTAGTATTGACCTTGATCTTGTCTCCCTGGTTTATGAAAAGAGGGACCATGATCTTGGCTCCGGTCTCAAGAGTGGCTTCCTTAAGGGCGTTTGTTGATGCTGTATCACCCTTTACGGCCGGCTCGGTATAGGTCACTTCAAGCTCTACATAAGTAGGAAGCTCGCATGTAAGACACCTTTCCTCATCTGCGACGAACATCATCTCCACATGCTGCCCCTCCTTCATGAGGTCTGCATTCTCAACGAGATCTTCTCCGAGGTGGATCTGCTCGAAGGTCTCCTCATGCATGAAATTGTATCCGTCTTCATCCTTGTAGAGGAACTGGTAAGGTCTTCTTTCTACATTGATGGTCTCGATCTTGGCACCTGCTGTGAAGGTGTTCTCGAGTATACGTCCGTTCTCAAGGTTACGGAGCTTTGTCTTGACAAAAGCTGGTCCTTTACCTGGCTTTACATGCTGGAACCATACGATTGAGCATGGCTTGCCGTTGAAATTGAGATAAAGACCGTTTTTAAAATCAGCTGTAGTTGCCATAATATTTCGTTTAAATAATTGACTCATTCGTGTCCACTAAAAATTGAGGACAGTAATTATAAAGTTTAACAATTAAAACAAAGTAGGTTCACTTGAGTCATTCAGTTCATTGACAATATTGCAGTTAGGTTTACAG
>JADIMK010000051.1 GCA_017694785.1 Candidatus Cryptobacteroides intestinigallinarum | reverse complement strand
GCATAGTATTCATCGATGAGATTGATGCAGTGGGAAGGGCTAGAGGAAAGAATGTAGGCTTCTCTTCAAATGACGAACGCGAAAATACCCTGAACCAGCTTCTTACCGAAATGGACGGATTCGATTCCAATTCAGGTGTCATAATACTCGCTGCGACCAACCGTGCCGATATACTGGACAAGGCTCTTCTCAGGGCCGGACGCTTCGACAGGCAGATACATGTAGACCTTCCTGATCTGAACGAAAGGGTAGCCATATTCAAGGTCCATATCAAGAACCTTAAGCTTTCTCCGGATTTTGATGTAGAGTTCCTTGCAAAGCATACACCTGGATTTTCAGGTGCTGATATTGCCAATGTCTGCAACGAAGCGGCGTTGACCGCAGCACGCAGGGACAAGAAAGAAATCGACAGGCAGGATTTCCTTGACGCTGTGGACAGGATAATAGGCGGACTCGAGAGGAAGAATACCATAATCACTCCGCAGGAAAAGAAGTCCATAGCTTTCCATGAGGCCGGCCATGCGACTGTCAGCTGGCTTCTGCCATATGCAAATCCTCTCTTCAAGGTTACCATCGTCCCGAGAGGGCAATCGCTTGGTGCAGCATGGTACCTTCCGGAAGAAAGGAAACTCGTGACCAAGGAGCAGATGATCGATGAGATGTGTTCTCTGATAGGAGGAAGGGTAGCGGAAGAGATAGTGAACGGACAGCCTTCTACAGGAGCTCTCAATGACCTGGAGAGGCTTACCAAGCAGGCCTATGCCATGGTGACATACTACGGAATGAGCGACAAGGTCGGTACCCTTTCATTCTATGACTCCACCGGTTCGAGAGGCTATGAGCTGTCAAAGCCGTACAGCGAAAAGACTGCAGAGCTCATTGACAAGGAAGTCAAGGATCTCATCCAGGAGATACATGACAGGACACTGAAGATCCTTACGGACAACAGGGAAGGATTTGAAAAACTTGCTAATCTGCTTCTTGAAAAAGAGGTCATATTTTCCGATGACCTTGAAAAGATCTTCGGACCGAGGGCGAACCAGGAAGCGATAGTCCCTGAAGAAGACAAGAAGCCGGCGACGGACGGCG
This sequence comes from Candidatus Cryptobacteroides intestinigallinarum, assembly GCA_017694785.1. GTDB lineage: Bacteria > Bacteroidota > Bacteroidia > Bacteroidales > UBA932 > Cryptobacteroides > Cryptobacteroides intestinigallinarum. The sequence continues at coordinate 3,699 of JADIMK010000051.1, read as the reverse complement.
AAGCACATGAGGATACACCGGATGTTCAAGCCCAGGTATCGGGAGACGGACCTGTCTCAGAAAAGGGGAACGGTGCAGGACAAACTCCAGAAACTGAACAAAAGCCAGAAGAATGAAGAATCTGCTACAAAGGACCTTGTCCGGAATCCTCATTATAGGCTGTGTTGTCGCGGCTCTGCTCCTGGGAAAATATTTTTTCTGCGGACTGATGCTCGTACTGACTATATGTCTCATGATAGAATTCTTCAGGATGACAATGGGCAACGAATACAGGTTTTCACAGTATCTGTCCATGTTCGCTGCAGTCACCCTTTTCATCCTGACTTTCCTTTACATGGGATTTCATCTGCCGGGAAGACTGGTGATGCTTGCCTTCATCCCCATCTTTGTGATAATGGTGAATTCTCTCTATGTCAAGGACAAGACAGACTTCGGCAAGTTCGCTTTCATATATACGGCCCTTTTGTACATAGCCGTGCCTATGACGCTGAGCAACTTTGCAGTATTCAAGCTCAACGGTCAGTATGACAGCTCACTTCTCCTGAGCTTCTTCGGAATAATATGGGCTTCTGATGTAGGCGGATATGTCTTCGGCATTACATTAGGGCAGAAATTCGGGAAAAAGCTCTTTCCGTCCATTTCCCCGAAGAAGTCATGGATAGGATTCTGGGGAGGCTTCTTCATGGCCTTGGCCGTTGCTGCAGGACTGCACTACGCAGGAATCTTCAACTATCCTATCCACCATTGCATCATAATGGCTGCCATAATGAATATTGCAGGTGTATACGGTGACCTTATCGAATCTCAATGGAAAAGGCACTATGCGATCAAGGATTCAGGCTCGCTAATCCCTGGACATGGCGGTATCTGGGACAGATTCGACAGTGCACTGATGGCGATTCCGGCAGGAGTCATATATCTTGTAGTACTTAATATTATATAAGATTGAAAAATTTGTATAAATTTGCAGGATGAAACTCAGACGTGTCATGACAATCCATAAGGACGGAAGAGGGACAATTCTTGGTATCTGGGCTCTTTGCGCAGTCTTGATATACCTCTCGCTGCACTTTATACATTGTGCATATATATCGTATCCTCTGGCTGCGATACCGGCTTTCTTCATGGGTTTCGTATTCTATTTTTTCCGTGTTCCGGACAGGGAGACAGTCGAGGGAGAGAATGTAGTCACGTCCGCCGCTGATGGACAGGTTGTGATAGTAGAAAAGGTCTTTGAAGACGAGTATATCCACGGAGAGTGCATACAGGTGTCAGTCTACATGGATTTCTTCAATGTACATGTCAACTTCTGGCCGATTTCCGGTGAAGTCACCTACTACAAGTATCATCCTGGCAAATATTTCCTCGCGTTCATGCCTAAGGCCTCAGAACTCAATGAGCATACTTCGGTGGCAGTCAGGAACGGAATGGGGGAAGTCTTCTTCAAGCAGATAGCAGGAACTTTCGCAAGAAGGATCGTATCATACGCAAAGGTAGGCAATTCCGGCGTGAAGGGTGAGCAGTGCGGCATCATCAAGTTCGGTTCCCGTGTAGACATGTTCCTTCCGCTTGATGCAGACATCAAAGTCCAGGTAGGGGATACTGTAAAGGCTTGTGAGTCAGTGATAGCTGAACTGTAGGATATAATGAAAGACTAAGAATGCAATCAACTGATCATCAGATTTGGTAACATAAAAGTTATGCTGATGACAATATAAGATAACTTAATTAAATGCCACAATTCAGGCCTGATACGGCCTCTCAGATATGGAAATGAAAGAAAATACAAACAGCAGCAATTGCCAGGAAATAGAGCAGGATGGCAATTCAGATGATCCAGTGCCCTTGTCGCACTATGCTCATTTAATCATGATGTCTAACCTTAAAATGATGATTATATGAGCGAGATTTTCATAATACTGTTTCTCATACTGCTGAACGGCATATTCTCAATGTCAGAGATGGCCGTCATTTCAGCAAGGAAATCAAACCTTCAGACGGATGCCAACAAAGGCAGCAAAGCTGCGAAGACAGCTCTAAACCTGTCATCTGACCCGGACAAGTTTCTTTCGGCCGTACAGATAGGCATCACACTTATCGGTATTCTCACCGGTATCTTCTCAGGAAAGGCAATAGCCGATTCATTTGCGGCACTCCTCGTACGTGCCGGCATGGCGCCCGGACTAGCCGGGGCTCTTGCCCAGGGACTCATCGTAATTCTGGTGACATACCTCAGCATTGTCTTCGGAGAGCTTGTCCCGAAACGTATTGCTCTGAGTTCTTCAGAAAGAGTCGCCAAGATTGTCGCCGGACCGATGAAGGTCATATCGGTGATTGCGTCACCCTTTGTCTGGGTGCTGGCGAAAAGCACTTCATTCGTCATAAATCTTCTGGGAGTCAAGAGCCAGGAATCCAAGGTGACTGAGGAAGAGATAAAGTCAATCATCCAGGAAGGCACGGACGAAGGCGAAGTATCTCCGGTTGAACAGGATATCGTTGAAAGGGTATTCGCCCTGGGAGACCTCAAGGTCAACACCATCATGACTCTCAGGGGGGATATCGTATGGCTTGACAAGGATATGGATGAAGCCGAGATCCGCAGGACAATCGAAGAAAACCTTTTCGAGGCCTATCCTGTCACAGACGGTGATCTTGACCATGTCATCGGAGTTCTTTCTCTCAAGGATTTTGTCCTGAATGTCGGGAAAAAAGGCTTCAATCTTGAATCCATGATACACGAGCCCGTGTATTTCCACGAAACCATGAGTGTGTATGCTGTGCTTGAGCAGATGAAGAAAAAACGTATAAGCCGCGCCCTCGTGTGCGACGAATACGGATTCTGTTCCGGTATAATTACTCTCAAGGACATAATGGAGGCCCTTGTCGGCATAGTCAACGACGACCACCAGAAAGAGCCTGATATAATCGCCAGACATGACAATGATGGATGGTTTGTTGACGGACAGTGCTCAATGTACGACTTCAGGATGTATTTTGACATTGATGACAATGACACTGATTCTGAATATACGACAGTCGGAGGGCTCATTCTTGACGAACTCCAGCATGTACCTATATCAGGCGAAAAGGCTACATGGAGAGACTTCTCCTTTGAAGTTGTCGACATGGATGGTGCCCGCATAGACAAAGTCATCGTCAAACGCATACCAAAGCCTGCACCTGAGCCTGAAGCCGAGCCTGCCAAAAGCAAGGAAAAAGAATGACATCCTCACTGATGTAATCAGTTTGTGACATCAGATGGGATGTCATCAGAATAATCTGAACAGTTGCCTGTAAATCAGGCAATGGATGACGGATTGTCTTTCGCTATGAGTTCCAGCAGCCTGTCTATGGCCTCGTCCTGAGGGACGTGTCTGAGGACAGGCATTTTTCCTTTATATATGGATACCTTTCCATTTCCTTCTCCGACGTATCCCCAGTCGGCATCAGCCATTTCTCCAGGACCGTTGACTATGCAGCCCATTACTGCTATGACCATGCCCTTGAGATGTGATGTCCGGCGTTTGACTTCTTCAAAGGCCTGCTCAAGATTGTACATAGTCCTGCCGCAGCCTGGACAGGCGATGTATTCAGGCCGGTAGAAGCGTCTTCGGGTAGCCTGCAGGAGTTCATCTGTAAAATATTCCGCTTCTTCCGGATCTATTGTGTGTCCGGCATATTCACCGCTCACAGTCACGT
>JADIMK010000050.1 GCA_017694785.1 Candidatus Cryptobacteroides intestinigallinarum | reverse complement strand
GTCTTAATCTCTATTTTCCTGACCTTTTTCAGAAGGTCGTTTGCACTTCTCGCACTATCCATTACGGAACCTCTACTGCATTGATTACCTCTGATATGATGTTTTCTGTCGTGACATTCTCAGCCTCTGCCTCATAGGTAAGGCCGATCCTGTGCCTGAGCACCTCATTGCAGACAGCCCTTACGTCCTCTGGTATCACATAGCCTCTTCTCTTTATGAAGGCATAGGCTTTTGAAGCCATCGACAGCGATATGCTCGCACGTGGCGAAGCACCGTATGATATGAGACCTGAAAGCTTTGACAGGTTGTAGTCCTGCGGTGTTCTGGTAGCATAGACTATGTCGACTATATAGCGTTCGATCTTCTCATCCATGTACACATCCCTCACGACTTCGCGTGCGCGGACTATATCCTCCGGCTTCATGACAGGATGCGCCTTAGGGAATTCTCCCGTATTGTTCATCCTGACGATCAGCTTCTCCTCCTCCTTCTTAGGATATGACACCACTACCTTGAGCATGAAACGGTCCACCTGCGCCTCAGGAAGCGGATAGGTACCCTCCTGCTCTATCGGGTTCTGTGTAGCCATGACAAGGAAAGGCTCCGGCAGCTTGAATGTCTCGTCACCTATTGTCACCTGTCTCTCCTGCATCGCCTCAAGAAGAGCCGACTGCACTTTGGCAGGGGAACGGTTGATTTCATCGGCCAGCACGAAGTTGGCGAAGATAGGGCCTTTGCGGATCTGGAACTGCTCGCTTTTCTGAGAGTAGATAAGCGTACCGATGACATCGGCAGGAAGCAGGTCAGGAGTAAACTGGATCCTGCTGAACTTCGCATCCACACAGGATGCAAGAGTGTTTATAGCGAGGGTCTTGGCCAGGCCTGGTACACCTTCAAGGAGGATATGGCCGTTGGCGAGGAGACCGATGAGCAGGTTCTCGACCAGATGCTTCTGACCCACGATGACCTTGCCCATCTCCATCGTGAGGATATCTACAAATGAACTCTCACGCTGGATACGGTCATTCAATTCTTTAATGTTTACGCTCTCCATAAGATATTTTTATATTTTTGATAATTTTGCACCAGTTACATCCGTACGCGCCAGCACAGGGAGACGTACGGGATATATAACATCAATCAATTGTCATCAAACAATGCGCTGTTCTATAAGGTTTTCATACGATGGAGCGGACTTCTTCGGCTGGCAGCGGCAGAATGACGCCAGAACTGTCCAGGGAGAAATAGAAAAGGCTCTTTCACTATTCCTCAGGGACAGGATATCAGTGACCGGAGCCGGCCGCACCGATACTGGCGTAAATGCAGTAAACTACATTGCCCATTTCGAACTCTCAGACGAAAAGGTCCTCCAAGATGCGGATACTTTTCTCTACAAAATAAATGCCATCTTGCCCAAGACAATCACTGTCCATGAGATATGTCCGGCCGGAGAAGATTTCCATGCACGGTTTTCCGCTGTATCAAGAGAATACCACTATTTCCTGCACCGCAGGAAAGACCCGTTCATCGGAAGATTCTCATGGTACTGCAGGTATCCTCTGGACATGGACAGGATGAACGAGGCGGCATCATACCTGACAGGAAGGCATGACTTCAGCTGCTTCGAGAAGACAGGAGGAAACAACCTCACTTCGATATGCACGGTCTACGAGGCCGGATGGACCACCTGGACCCCGCCCCATGTCTCCCTGATGGGCTACCCGTCCGAAGAAGGGGATTTCCTTGTGTTCCGCATAAGGGCGGACCGCTTTCTCCGGAATATGGTCAGGGCCATTGTCGGTACTCTCGTCGACATCGGGCGCGGAAAGCACGGACCGGAATGGATGGAGCAGCTCATCCGTAAAGGGTCAAGGTCGGACGCCGGAGAGTCTGTCCCGGGCAATGCACTGTTTCTGAGCGAAGTCCGCTATCCGGAGCAGGAATAGGAAGTCCAACGGGGCCACATGAAAAGGAAAGGCTGCCGGACAGTGCGGAGACATATACTGCTTTTTTATTGAAAAGGAACGGACTTCATCGGATAATCTGTTCCAGAATTAAAAATTTTGGCTATTTTTGCCGATTCGGGACAACAGTGCCCGGAAAGACTGATATTTTGACAACAAAATTAAGATACAAATGCTTTTCAATCTTTTGCAGTCAGGCCTGGATGCGACCATGAGTGTCGAGGCCGCCCCGGTACAGCAGGAAATGACACTCTCCTTCTTCGACCTTTTCCTCAAGGGAGGAGCTCTGATGTGGGTGCTTCTGTTGCTTTCTTTCGTAGCCATCTACATCTTCGGCAAGAAATGGTGGATGATACGCCAGGCAGGAAAGATAGACAAGAACTTCATGAACGACATACATGACTACATACATGAAGGGAAGATCCGCTCGGCAGTGACACTTTGCCAGAAATACGACTCTCCTGTAGCCAGGCTCGTGGAAAAAGGAATAGAAAGGATAGGACGTCCTCTCCAGGACATACAGACGGCTGTAGAGAACATGGGAAATGTTGAAGTGGCAAGACTGGAGAAAGGGCTTCCGATACTTGCGACAGTGGCCGGCGGTGCCCCTATGATCGGATTCCTCGGTACTGTGATGGGTATGGTCCAGGCATTCTTCAACATGGCCCAGGCCGGCAACAACATCGACATAACCTTGCTTTCAGGCGGTATCTATGTGGCTATGGTCACTACTGTAGGAGGTCTTATCGTAGGTATCATAGCATATTTCGGCTACAACTACCTGACTTCCCAGATTTCAGATCTGGTGTTCAAGATGGAAAGCACGATCATTGATTTCATGGACCTTCTCCACGAACCCGCAGACGGAGAAGACACAGGAAAGGCAGCTGAAAGCCAGCAGCAGTAGTCTTTTAATTCACAGCAGGACATGGCATTAAAAAGGACAACAAAGTCAGAACCGAATTTCTCGATGTCGTCTATGACCGACATCGTATTCCTTCTGCTGATATTTTTCCTGGTGACATCCACACTTGTCAATCCGAATGCGCTGAAGCTTCTGCTTCCGAAAAGCACAGGGCAGGTGGCAGCCAAGGCAACTGTAAGTGTATCGATAAAGCATCATCAGGACACAGGCACATTCTCCTACTACATCAACGGAGACATGGACCAGGTGCCTTTCAGTGAGATAGAAGATGATCTGGTGGAACTGCTGCAGGACCAGCCGGACCCTACTTTCTCGATTTACGCGGACGAGACCGTACCTATAGGGGAAGTGGTCAAGCTGATGAACATAGCAAAACGCAACCATTACAAGGTCATAATGGCCACACGGCCGGAATGACGCCAGAAGAATAATATACAGCGGCCCGGAGGCCGGTGACAGGATGGACGGACAGTACAAGAAAGACAGGGCCAGACAGGAAAAGATATCCAGGGCGGTAGGTATCTCTGCCGCTGCCGCGGTACATCTTGTCCTGTTGGCGACCGCACTTACAGGCGGTCTGAAATATATGTACCCGCCGCCTCAGGAGCAGGCCATGCTGCTGGACTTCTCGGACTATGAGGCTGAAGTGCCGAAGCAGGTGAAGACCGGATATGAGCCACGTGCAGAACAGGCTGACCCGGACCAGGACATCAAGCTCATACAGCAGTCCCAGGCGCAGCATGAAGGCACAAAGCTGAACGAAGCACCTGAAGCCACCTCAGACGACTTCGGGGACGTGGACATAAAGGAGCCGCCGAGAAAGAAAGAGATCGACCGCAGGGCCCTCTTTCCGGCAGCAGACAACAAGACAAAGAAAGATACCCTTGCTGCACAGGTTGCGGACAGAGTCTCCGATGCACTGAAGGCAGGCCATGCACAAGGCAACACGAAGACCGGCGAGACCAGCGGCGAGCCTAATGCGCAGCTTGAAGGACGTACAGTCCTCGGCACACTTGCCAAGCCTGCGTATTCGACCCAGGCATCAGGCAAGGTAGTTGTGGAGATCTGGGTAGACCGCAACGGCAATGTGACATCGGCAAATCCAGGAGCCGTAGGAACGACATTACCACCAGGAACATTGTGGGAAGCTGCCAAAGAAGTGGCCCTCAAGGCACATTTCAATGTGAAGAGCGATGCTCCGGAGCTGCAGAAGGGGACGATAACATATATATTCAATCTGAGATAGGCCTGGACCCGTGAGGGGGCCGGAAGGCCGGCAGAGAAGCAAAAACAGACATTATGGCGTGAGCCATACGTATTTATAGTTAAATTTATTTCATCAAAAAACTGTGCCGGCAATGGCACCAGAAAAGAAAATGGAAAATTTCAGAAGAGGCGGCAATGACCGCAGGACAGGAGACCGTAGCGATTACGGAAGAAGGAATTCCGAAAGGAACTTTTCAGGAAACAGAAACAACAGACACTCCGAAGGCTATTCAAGAGACTATAGCCACAGGCCGTACCACAGCGAAAGGTACGCAGGAGAAAGGTACGGGAGCGACAGGTCCGGCAGCTCTGAAGAGACAGCTGCAGCACCTAAGCGCAGACCGAGGATCATCAGAGGCAAGGACGGTGAGATAAAGAGTGTACCTGCAGGGATGCCTGCAAGGTCTTCTGCTCCGGACTTTGAAAGGAGAAGCCGCAGCTATGGCTCCGGAGAGGAGAGAAGAAGCGGATACCGCCACGATGACGGAGAAAGAAGATTTTCGCCGAGGAAGCCTGGAAGAGGATTCTCAGGACAGAGAGGAAGAAACCAGGACGGACAGAGAAGCTTCAGGGACAGAAGAGACAGAGGCTACCAGGATCAGAGGGGATACCAGTCCCAGAGGAGGCCTAAGCAGGCAGAAATCAGCGGCATAAACAGGATGATCAGCCGCAAGCAGATCCAGGATGCACAATACTCTGACAACGATACTGTAAACATACCGGTAAAGGAGGAAGTAAGGCTCAACAAGTTCATCGCCAACTCTGGCGTATGCTCAAGACGCGAAGCCGACAACTATATCCTCGCCGGAGTAGTGACAGTCAACGGACAGGTAGTGACAGAGCTCGGCTCAAAAGTCAACATATACACCGATGACGTCAGGTTCAACGGAGAAAGGCTGAAGGGAGAGGAGAAGGTCTATATCGTGATGAACAAGCCTAAGGGTTTTGTGACGACATCAAGCGACCCGCACGCAGAGAAGACCGTCATGGATCTTCTCAAAGGATGCAAGGCCAGGGTGTTCCCTGTAGGACGTCTGGACAAATACACCACCGGTGTGCTCATGTTCACTAACGACGGGGAGATGGCAGAAAAGCTCACCCATCCTTCATTCGACAAGAAGAAGATCTACCAGGTGATGCTCGACAAGGAGCTTGAACCGGATGACTTCGACAAGATCAAGGCCGGTATCCTCCTTTCCGACGGGGAAATCGCAGCCGATGAGCTTGAATATGTCGACGACAACGACCACAGGAAGATAGGCATCGAGATACATTCAGGAAAGAACCGTATCGTAAGAAGGATATTCGAATCCCTCGGCTATGAAGTACGCGGACTTGACAGGGTATATTTCGCCGGTCTGACCAAGAAAGGACTCAAGAGAGGCCAGTGGCGTTTCCTTACCCAGGGAGAGGAGAACATCCTCAAGATGGGAGCATACAACTAGCAGAATCTTATGGCAGAAGAAAAGACACAAAGGCACAGGGCAGGATTTGTCAACATCATCGGTAATCCGAATGTGGGCAAATCCACCCTTATGAATGCCCTTGTCGGGGAAAAGCTTTCAATCGTCACCGCAAAGGCCCAGACCACAAGACACAGGATCATGGGCATTGTAAACGGCGATGACTGGCAGATAGTATATTCCGACACCCCTGGCATCCTGAAGCCGAACTACAGGCTCCAGCAGAGCATGATGAATTTCGTAGACACCGCCATCGGGGATGCAGACATCATCCTGTATGTGACAGATGTCGTAGAGAAGCAGGACAAGAACCAGGAATATATAGCCAAGCTGAAGATGATAGAATGCCCTGTGATTCTTGTCATCAACAAGATCGACATCAGCAACCAGGAGCATGTCAAGAAACTCATGCTGTGGTGGTCGGAACAGCTGCCGAAGGCTGTCATCATACCTGCTTCCGCCCAGGAAAGGTTCAATCTGGAGAACATCTTCGATGCTATCCTCCAGAGGTTGCCTGAAGCTCCGGCATGGTTCGACAAGGATGTCTTCACTGACAAGAACCTCAGATTCTTCGCATCTGAGATAATACGGGAAAAGATCTTCCTCAACTACAGCCAGGAAGTACCTTACAGCTGTGAAGTCGAGATCGAAGAATTCAAGGAAGGAAGTGACAGATACGACATAAGCGCTGTCATCTATGTCATGAGGGACTCCCAGAAAGGGATCCTCATCGGCAAAGGCGGACAGTCACTCAAGAAGACAGGTACCCAGGCAAGGCTCGACATGGAGGATTTCTTCCAGAAGAAAGTCTTCCTGAGACTGTTTGTAAAGGTAGATCCGGACTGGAGGGAGAACAAGAGAGAGCTGCGCAGATTCGGATACGAATACTGAAACAGATCCTGTACGGATATTGAAACTGATTAACCGACAAGATTCCACAGATGAACAAAGACGACGACATGGACATCACCCCGCAGGGGACAGATGACGAAGAGATGGATATGGAGATGGACAATCCCGTAGAGGAAGGTCCGTCAACAGGCAAATTCGACAGGCTGCTGGGCGAGAACAGCCGGAAATTCAAGCTTTCAGGCATGTTCAAGGACTGGTTCCTGGACTACTCATCCTATGTCATCCTCCAGAGGGCCGTACCTGATATCGCTGACGGACTCAAGCCTGTCCAGCGACGCATCCTGCACGCCATGTACAGGATCGACGACGGCTCTCTCACAAAAGTCGCCACTCTTGTCGGTGAAGCGATGAAATTCCATCCGCACGGAGATGCCTCGATCGAGGGAGCCCTTGTCCAGCTCGGGCAGAAGAATCTTCTGATAGACTGCCAGGGAAACTGGGGCAACATCCTCACAGGAGATTCTAATGCGGCACCAAGATATATAGAAGCAAGGCTCAGCAAGTTCGCCAAGGAAGTGGTGTTCAATCCCAAGATCACCGAATGGATGAACTCCTACGACGGTCGGAACCAGGAGCCTGTAGTGCTTCCCGTGAAGTTTCCGCTCCTTCTTGCCCAAGGCGCAGAAGGCATTGCCGTAGGTCTTTCATCAAAAATCCTTCCGCACAATTTCAATGAGCTGCTGGATGCTTCAGTGGCAATCCTCCAGGGCAAGGAGTTCGAGCTGTATCCGGACTTCCCTACCGGAGGCTTCGCCGACTGCTCGAAATACAACGGAGGCCGTCGTGGCGGCTATGTCAAGGTGAGGGCAAAGATCGAGAAGATCGACAAGAACACCATAGCCATCACCGAGATCCCGTTCGGCAAGACGACACATATCGTGATAGACTCAATCCTCAAGGCAAAGGACAAGGGAAAGATCAAGATAAAGAAGATCGATGACCTTACCGCAGGATCGGCGAATATAGTCATCCATCTGCCTAACGATGTATCTCCGGACAAGACGATAGATGCACTTTATGCAGTCACAGACTGCGAGATATCCATCTCTCCCAACGCCTGTGTGATCGTGGACAACAAGCCTCAGTTCCTAGATGTGGAGACCATACTACGCTTCAATACACAGCACACTATGGACCTTCTCGGGCAGGAGCTCCGCATCAGGCTCGGAGAGCTGGAGGATGAATGGCACTACGGCTCGCTCGAGAAGATATTCTTCGAGAACCAGATCTACAAGGTGCTTGAAGACAAATCGTTCACTTCCTGGGAAGAACAGCTCGGCAAGGTATTCACCGAGATGAAGAAATACCAGGATACAGTGGCCAAGGAAATCGTCATGTCAGACATTGAGAAACTTGTGGAAAAACCTGTCCGCAAGATCTCGAAGTTTGATACAAAGGCGATGGACGAGAAGCTGAAGGCTCTGGAAGATGAGATGGACGAGATCCGCAACCATCTCGAACACCTTGTCGACTATACCATAAACTATTTCAGAAACCTGAAGAAGAAATACGGCAAGGCCTTCCCTCGCCTGACTGAAATCATAAGCTTCGAATCCATCAAGGTGACCAGGGTGGTCAGCAACAACGCCAAGCTCTACGCCAACCTTACGGATGGTTTCGCCGGCATAAGCCTCAAGAAAGAGGACAATGCCGAATATATCTGCGACTGCTCCGACATGTCCGAGATAATAGTCTTCCACAAGGACGGGAAATATATGGTCACCAAAGTCAGCGACAAGGCTTTCCTCGGAAAGGACATAATACATATAGCCGTCTTCGACAGGAATGACACAAGGACCATATACAATGTGATCTACAGGGACGGGAAAAGCACCACGAGCTATGCAAAGAGGTTTTCCGTAACCAGTGTCACAAGGGACAAGGAATACGATCTTACCCAAGGTACCCCTGGCTCGACGATACTCTGGTTCAGTGCCAATCCGAACGGGGAGGCCGAGACTGTCAAAATCAGCTTTGCACTACGCCCGAAGCTCAAGAAAAGCACTGAAGAATACGATTTCTCCACACTCCTGATCAAAGGACGCGCATCCAGGGGCAATCTTGTCTCCAGGAACCTTATCCGCAAGATCACACTCAAGTCAAAGGGAGCATCCACAATCGGAGGAAAGGACATCTGGCTTGACGAGGACATCAACCGCCTCAACGAAGACGGAAGAGGTCTTTACCTGGGCCAGTTCAATACCGGCGACCATATCCTTGCGATATTCAAGGACGGCACCTACTACACCACATCCTTTGACCTGAGCAACAGATATCAGGGAGATCTTCTGAGAATAGAGAAACTTGACACAGGCAAGACATTCTCGGCCATCTACTACGATGAAGCCGCAAAAAGCCTTTACATAAAGAGGTTCTCATTCGAGATAAGCGACAACATGCCCCAGACATTCATTTCTTCGGCAAAAGGATCATATCTTGTGGATCTGTCCGATGACAGACATCCGCAGATGCTCGTGACCTTCGGAGGGAAGCATGCACACAGGGAGGCAGAGAAGGTCGATGTAGAAGAATACATCGGCAAGAAGGGACTGCAGGCTAAAGGCAAGAAGGTGAGCCAGTACGAGACCTTGAAGGCCGAATTCATAGAGCCGTTGCAGAAGCCTGGCGATGAAGACGAAAGCCAGGTATCATACATGGGCAATGATCAGGACCAGTCAGAGAACAATGCCCAGGACCCGGATGAAAACTCCGATGACATGTCAAGTCTGTTCTGACGACAGAAGAGAAGAGATGTACAATACAGACTCCTCAAAAATGCACATTATCGCCTTGAGCGGCTTCATGGGCGCAGGGAAAAGTACCGTAGGATACGAGCTTTCACGGAGACTTTCCTGCGACTTCATCGACCTGGACCTCTTCATAGAGGAAAACGAAGGCATGGCTATCCCTGAAATCTTTGCAAAGGACGGAGAAACAGGATTCAGGAAACGGGAAAACAGATGCCTTGCCAAGGCCATATCGGAATATTCAGGAGCAGACAGACTTATTCTTTCTCTCGGAGGCGGGACTCTGACTGTACATGAATCAAGGGAAATCGTCAAGGCGAACACATTCTGCATCTATCTTGAGGCATCCGCACAGACACTTGCATTGCGGCTTGAAGCCGAGGCCGCCGGACGACCCATGCTGCAGCAGAAAAGGGCCTCCGTAGAACCGGAAGCCCTTTATCAAAGGATCGATGGACTGCTTTCAGCCCGTAGACCTGTCTATGAAGGATGCGCTGACCTTACTGTATGTACAGATGCCCTTGACATCAGCAGTACTGCTGAAATGATCATCTCCAGCCTGGGCCTGCGCAGATAATGCCCGAGGGCCGTTACTGCTGCTGAGCAGCCTGATACTGTGCCTGGAGCTCAGCCTGAAGAGTTTCAAGAGTCCTTCCCTCAGGAATGTTGAGAGCAGTCCTGGCCTCTGGTGTAAGGTCTATGCTCTTTGTCGGATCTACATAATGGAGAGAAGTCTCATCGAACACATACACTACACCGTGTACCTTTGCAAGTGACTGGATTGCATCCTGCGCCTTCTGGTAGATAGGCTGCATGAGAGTGTTCTGGAGCTGGCTCAGATCCTGCTGGCTTGACTGCTCGAAAGTACGTATGCGGGACTCGATGTCAGTAATCTCACGAGCCTTGCTTTCACGTACTGCTGGTGTCCATGAAGCCTGTTTCTGTTCATATTCCTGAGCCTTTGTGTTGTACTCCATGATCATGCTCTGATATGTCTCCTGTGTCTCTTTGCTTGCAGCATCGATCTGTACCCTGGCTGAATCCATCTCAGGCATCAACTGGACAAGTTCCTGGAAATTTACATGTGCGAATTTCAGGTCCTGTGCATTTGCAGCTGTACAAGCGAGTACTGAAGCTGCAAGGATAATAAATGTTTTCTTCATAATTGCTGTTGTTTTCTATTTTTCAAACTATAAATCTATTTTTTATCTGTAGATCTGCCGGTGAGGAAAGGCATGTTCTCCGTTGCTCTGCCTTGCTAGAACTGCTGTCCGATCACAAAGTGGAACTGGCTCTTACCGTTGACCGGATCATCGAATCCATATCCCCAGTCGACTCCCAGCAGACCGATCATCGGAAGGAATACCCTCACACCGACACCGGCCGAACGCTTGATCTGGAAAGGATTGAAATCCCTGATGTCAGACCAGCAGTTACCGCCCTCAAGGAAGACAAGCGCAAATATCGTCGACTGCGGCTGAAGTACGACAGGATACCTGAGCTCGACCGTGAACTTGTCATACACATTACCTGTATATGCAGTTCCTCCGCTGCTATATGGAGTGTAGGCAGTCGGGGTCAGTGAGTAGTTCTCATATCCCCTCAACGAGATTACCTCTGTTCCGTATGTGTTGTAGCCTGACATTCCGTCACCTCCGACAAGGAAGCCTTCAAAAGGAGAATATCCCCAGTTCCTGTTGTAGTATCCGAGATATCCGAACTGCGCCCTCGCCATCAGCACAAGGTCTCCGACAAGCTTGGTATATATCGCACCTTTGAATGACCACTTGTGATACTCGATCCATTTGTAGCGGTCCTCCGAGGACTGGAGGTCATAGTTGATGTCTCTCCAGCTGGAGACTCTGGTAGGGTTGCCGTTTGCATCAAGCTCACCTTTGTTCTTTCTTCTCAGCAGAGAATACGGAGGAGTCAGCTGCAGGGAGAGGCTGAACTCGGATCCCTGGCGCGGATAGATCTGCTGGTCGGTAGATGTCCTGGACAGGCTTACGGTATAGCTCAGGTTATGTGAGATACCGGTATTGAAGAGGAAGTTGTAGTTCCAGTTCTGGAGCCTGTATGTCTGCCAGCTCAGCTGGTTGTAGAGGACGAAATAGTTGTCCGGCCATTTCAGACGTGTACCGATTCCTGCCGCAAGTCCGTAGACCTCCATGAATTCATCGTTGTTCAATATGTTGAACGCGATATATGAGTTGGTCTGCCTTGTATAGTAGGCTGAAATGCTCAGCGAAGTAGGCTTCTTTCCGAAGAGCCATGGCTCCATGAAGCTGGCCGACAGGCTGGTATAGTAGGTACCGTTTGTCTGGAACCTCAGGGAAAGGTTCTGGGCATCTCCCAGAGGTACAGGCCGCCATGCGGACTTGTCGAAGAGCCTGCGGGTAGAGAAATTGTTGAAGCTCACACCCACAGTAGCCACGAATGTGTTTCCGCCCCATCCTCCGGAAAGCTCAAGGGTACTTGACGGCTTCTCAGTGACGTTGTACACTATGTCCACCGTATTGTCCAGCTGGTTAGGAAGGATCGAGTATCCTTTCGAAGGGTCGGCTATTGCTTCAGGGTCAAACTGTCCCATGGACGCGATCTCCCTTATGGAGCGTTCGAAATCCGTCTGGCTGAACAGGTAGCCCGGACGTGTGAAGATCTGACGGCGTACTACCCTTTCGTTTGTAAGGTCATTCCCGTTGATGATGATATTGTTGAGAGTGGCAGGCTTGCCCTCGACGATACGCATCTCGACATCTACCGAATCACCTACTATGTTTACCTCCACCGGCTGGATGTTAAAGAACAGGTAACCGTTGTCCCTGTAGAGCTTCGAGACATCATACTCGTTCTGCTTTCCGCCTCCAAAAAGCCGCTTCTCCATGGTGACGACATCGTAGACATCGCCTTTGTTGATCATGAGGATATTGTTCAGGGCATCAGAAGAATATACAGAGTTTCCGGTCCATGTTATGTTGCGGAAATAATATTTCTTTCCTTCATCGATGGTGAAGTCTATCTCCAGCCGGTTCGGCTCGATGTAGTACATTGTATCCTTTACAATCCTTGCGTCCCTGTATCCGGCTTCGTTGAAGGCGCTTATGAGACTTCTCTTGTCGTTGGGAAACTCCTTTTCATTGAATTTCTTAGAACTGAAGAAATTGATCAGCCTGGCATCCTTGGTCTTTTTCATGGAACGCACCAGCTTGCCTTCCTTGACATTGTCGTTGCCGGTGAAGGTGATCTTCTTGATCTTTACCTTCTGCTTGCGGTCAACTGCAAAATTAACCCTGATTGCACTCTTGACCAGGGTATCTTTCGCTGTCTGCACATTGACTTCAGTAAGAAGGAAGCCTTTTTCCTTATAGTATCTCTTGATGATATCGGTCGCAGTCTTTGCCACATAGTCCGAGAATTCCCCACCTCTGCGCAGATTCAGCCTTTCCAGAAGTTCCTTCTGCTCCCCGGACTTCACTCCGGAAAAAGTCCATCTGGACACACGGGGACGTTCTGTGATGCATATCTTGAAGAATGCGGTATCCCTTGAAGGAGCGATGGAATCTATCACCACCGCTACATCCTCGAAATAACGCTGTAGCCACAGACGGTCGACAATCGAAGAGACATCATCACCAGGGACAGTGACGGTCAAGCCCTTCTGAAGTCCTGAGACCTGGATGATCTGGTCCGGACTGAAATAATGGTTACCTTCGACCTCTATCCCTCCGACGACGTATTTCCTTGGATTATTGTAATCTACCGTTATTTCATCTTGACTGAGCTGTGCCATCGCGGGGAAAGACAATACAGCCATGAGTACAAGAAAGACTGTTCGGCGCAAATTCATTTCCTAGAATCAAACAAAGTGCAACTAAAATCAATTATTCAAACATGCAAATATAAGAAACTGTTTTGATTTTTTATACAAAACGGTCTGCATTGCCATTTATACTACCTATGCCACGTTCACGGCTTCACACGTCCGAAGCGTCTGTCCCGATGCGCATATTCATCAAGGGCTGCCCTGAACTCATCCTTCCTGAAATCCGGCCAGAGCACATCAGTGAACAGGAATTCGGAATAGGCCGCCTGCCAGAGGAGGAAGTTGCTCAGCCTGCACTCTCCTGAGGTACGGATTATCAGGTCCGGATCAGGGATACCGGCAGTAGAGAGGTATCTGCTGAAACCATCTACCCCCATATCCAGGATTTCCTCCCGGCGCTCAGGATGAGCTTCAAGGTCGAGGGCCATTCTTTTTGCAGCCTGGAGCATGTCCCACTTGCCGCTGTAGCTCAGGAAAATCACAAGGATAAGCCTGTCGTTCGAAGCCGTCCTGGCCATGCAGTCATCTATCATCGAGTTAAGTGAATCAGACAGCCTCGCCCTGTTGCCTATGACCACAAACCTCACGCTGTTCTTCATCATCACCGGCAGTTCGTCCCTCATGGCCTTTACCATAAGTTCCATAAGGGTATGTACCTCATGTTCCGGACGGTTCCAGTTTTCTTCAGAAAAAGCAAACAGGGAAAGATACTTTATGCCTGTCTCTACTGCAGCCTCCGTACACGCCCTGACGCTTTCAACACCTGCAGCGTGTCCGAACACACGTTCTTTCCCACGTTCTTCAGCCCACCGGCCGTTCCCGTCCATTATAATGGATACGTGGCGAGGAATCCGCTTCTGTTCTTCCATTGATATCCTATTAGATCATTTGTCTCTTCCGTTTCTGATGTCCTCTCCCCAGAACAACTTGCTTGTCAAGGCATTTATGAAGTTGGAACCGTTGAGCCGGACTCGTTTGAGCGAAAATTGTGCCACCGACACCTCAAGGCCCAGTGAAGCATCCGCCTCAACCATCCTGTTGTCAAGAGTGAACATCACGGACCGATCCCTGGAGCGCAGCCCCAGGCATATTTTTGCCGAATACGGTACGACAAGCGGTCGCACATTGAGATTGTGTGGTGCGATCGGAGAAATTATAAGCACCCTGGCCTCAGGCAGGACAATCGGCCCGCCTACGCTCAGGGAATATGCTGTAGAACCTGAACTGGTGGCGACTATAAGCCCGTCGGCCCAATATGTAGGAAGGGACTCACCGTCTATGCTCACATCTACACCGAGCATTGCAGCTCCTATCCTGTGTACAGTCACTTCATTGAGTGCGAAAGGCCAGCGGTCTACAGTCTGGTTGCCTGTGAGGAATGATGGCCTTGCCGACAGAAGCGCCCTGTCCTCGATGCTGTAGTCCCCCGACAGGACAGCTTCCGCCACCTGCTGCGGGCCATTCTCCGAAAGGAAGCCCAGGCGTCCCAGGTTCATGCCGAGCACAGGTATGCCTGAATCCCCCACAAGGGCAGCAGAAGACAGGAATGTCCCGTCTCCGCCTATGCTAAGGAGCATATCCGCCCCGCATCCGAGCAGCTCTTCCCTGGTCTGTATATCATACAGACGGCATCCGCCCTCCTCAAGCTTCCGCCTGACGCCGCTTATCCGGTCGTCTCCTGTAAGTCTCCTGTTCCTTAAATATATCGCTATCTTCATTCCTGAAGGCATTTGGTGACAATGGTCGTCAAAACGGTTGTAAAGTTACAAGTTTCCGGCAACATTTTGAAAATAATATATATTTTTGTCGCTCGATTAAAATGTTGCTGCAATATGACCAGATTAAGCGTTAACATCAACAAGATTGCCACATTGAGGAATGCCCGGGGAGGCAATATGCCGGATGTGGAAAAAGCAGCACTGGACTGCGAACGTTTCGGGGCTGAGGGTATAACTGTACACCCGAGACCTGACGAAAGACATATAAGATATTCTGATGTACGGCAGATACGTCCTCTGCTCAAGACTGAATTCAACATCGAGGGCAATCCCATACCCTCATTCATCGATCTGGTATGCGAAGTCGTGCCTGACCAGGTGACCCTCGTCCCTGATGCAGCTGATGCACTGACATCAAGCGCCGGATGGGATACCATAAAGAACAGGGACTTTCTCACGGAAGTCTGCAGAACATTCAAGGACAGAGGCATACGTACGTCCATCTTCATTGACGCCGATCCTGCCATGGCAGAGGGGGCGGCATTGTGCGGATGCGACAGGGTGGAGCTCTACACAGAGCCGTATGCAAGCGGTTACTCTTCAGGGAAAGAAACAGCTGTGGCTCCCTTTGTCAAGGCAGCCGAAAAGGCAAGGGAATGCGGTCTCGGTGTAAACGCCGGACATGACCTCAATCTCACGAACCTGGAATATTTCATCCGCACAATACCGTGGACAGCCGAAGTATCGATAGGCCATGCCCTGATTTGTGACGCACTCTACATGGGCCTTGAGAAGACAATTGCGGCGTATCTTGAAAAGGCGCACTGCAATCTTTAAAGCAAAGCGCATATTTCAAGTTAAGAATTTTTACTTATCTTTGTATTTTGCAAACAATAATTGCAATCTGCAGATAATGACAAACCGCCAATAAGAACAAAAGATAACCAGAGAATGAAAAATGCATCTTTAATCCTCAGCATAATAGCCATAGTTGCTGTTGCTGTATTCGGAATCTTATCAATGTCAGGCAACAGGAAACCAGCCACGGCATCAGAGTCGGCTGCCAGCGACAGCACTGCAGTCACAGCAGTAAAAGGTGACATCGTATACCTTGAGTTCGAAAGGATCCTCCAGGGCTACGACATGGCCAACGACAATGGCGCAGTACTTGAGACCAAGGCACAGAACATCCAGTCTGAGATCGACAGAAGGAGCAAGAAATTCGAGACCGAATACAACGCCTACATGGAAAAGGTAAACAAAGGCCTCATAACAAGGTCAGTAGCAGAAATCCAGGGCCAGAAGCTCCAGCAGCAGCAGCAGGAACTCAACACATTCGTCAATCAGAAAAACAACGAAATGGCTGAGGAGCAGGCAGTATTCATGAACCAGATCGTCGATGCACTGAAGACATATCTTGAGAAATACAACAAGGAGAAGCAGTATTCGATGATCCTCATCAACCAGAACGGAAGTCCTGTATTCATGGCACAGCCTGGACTCGACATCACTGACGAGGTTCTCGCAGGGATGAATGAAGAATACGTCAACAACAAGAAGAACAATTGAAGATAGCGATACTGTCCTGCTTCTACCCCTACCGCGGAGGAATATCCCAGTTCAATGCCTGCATGTACAGCGAACTTGGGAAAGACCACGTTGTCAAGGCCTTCAATTTCAAGAGGCAGTACCCCGACTTTCTTTTTCCGGGTAAGACACAGTATGTCACGGCCGACGATGAAGCCGAACCGATAGAAAGTGTCCGCATCCTGGACACGGCTGATCCGTTCTCTTATCTCCGGACATTGAAATCCATCAAGGCATGGAAACCGGATCTGCTGATAGTCCGCTACTGGATGTCATATTTTGCGCCCTCCCTCGGATTCATAACAAGACATATGAAGGGAAGCTGCAAAGTGATTTCCATACTTGACAACGTCGTCCCGCACGAAAGGAGATTCTTCGATACTCCGCTGACAAGATATTTTCTCAAAGGAAGCGACGGGTGCGTGACCCTCTGTGATGCAGTAGCAAAGGATCTTCTCAAGATCATGCCGGATGCACGATACACAGTCATACCTCATCCGCTTTATTCTCATTTCGGCTTGAAAAGGCCGAGACAGGAAGCAGAAGAGCTTCTCGGCCTAAAGCCTGGGAAGAAGAACATATTGTTCTTCGGCCTTATCAGGGACTATAAAGGGCTTGACATACTCATAGATGCCTTCAACGGTCTGGATGACAGCTATCAGCTCATAATAGCAGGAGAGCCATACGGGTCTTTCGAGAAATACCGCAAGGCAATAGATGAATCTCCTCTCAAAGACAATATCAGGACATTCCTCAGATATATAAAGGACTCGGAAGTGACGGACTTCTTCTCGGCTGCCGATGTCACAGTACTTCCGTACAGGAGCGCCACACAAAGCGGAATCAGTTCCGTATCATATCACTTTGAAGTACCTATGATTGTGACTGACGTAGGAGGCCTCCGGGAAACCATAGGAGACAGGAAGACAGGAATAGTCGCCGGAGAATGTTCTGCAGAAGCAATAAGGAAAGAGATAATACGGTACTTCTCAGATCCAGCAGCCGCCAAGGACTGCATAGCCCATATCAGGGAGGAAAAAGAAAGGTTGTCCTGGGATTCCTTCTGCAGGAAACTTATAGGATTCGCGGAAAGCCTGTGACGATACAGGCAGATGGGACCATCGATGACAAACAGATTAAACTGGCAATACCATGACATATAGATTCTTCGCCATAATGCTGCTTTCGATCTGCAGCCTTACGTTTTTCACGGGCACAAGCTACGGACAATATCCGCAGGTCCCTGTGACAATATCTACTGAAAAGGTCAAGATCGACGGCAAGGTATTCTATTCCCATATTGTACTGGAAAAGCAGACCCTTTATTCCATAAGCAAAGCATACGGGGTATCTGTACAGGACATATACGCAGCAAACCCGAACCTTGAGACTGAGGGTCTCAAGAAGAACGCGATAATACTTATCCCGGACGTTTCTCAGCAAGGCAAGACAGCCAGAGCCGCCCAGACATCAGAGGGAGGGAGCAAAGATGAAGTAAGGACAACATCAGATACAGGCTCCTCTTATACGGAGGAACCTTCTTCTGACAAAACCTCAGATGACACAAGGAAAACACGCAGACAGGCCAAAAAGGACAAATCCAAGAATGAAGACGTATATCTCATACATACTGTAAGATGGTATGAGGATCTTGATGTGATATCTGAGAAATACGGAGTCCCTGTCGATATAATCATAGAAGTCAACGGGCTGAGCGGAAGGAAACTGACCAACAGGCAGAAGCTCAGGATTCCGGCCGACCTCAAATCATACATGGCCGAAAGAGCGGCAGCGAAGGATGGACATAAGGAAGAAGCCGCTCCTGCTGATGAAGAAAGTCCGTCAACAAGCTTCAGTAAAACAACCACTACTGCCGCCAGCGACAAAGTCAGTGTAATGATGATGCTTCCGCTGAATGCCACAGCAGGAAACGGAAGTGAAAGCAATATGGATTTCTACAGCGGAGCACTGATAGCGGCCAGAAAATCCGGACTTGAAGGCACTGGGGTAGACCTAAGCGTCTATGATGTCGCTGACGGCACCATTCCTATGACAGATAACAGGATTGCTGTCACAGACGTGACAATAGGCCCCGTGTCAAGGACGGACCTCACTACCCTGCTCTCCAAGGTACCTGATGATTTCTTCGTAGTATCTCCTGTCGACCCGAGGGCAGAATCTCTGGTAGACTCCCACCGTAACCTTATACAGGCTCCGGCATCTGTCTATGCCCAGTACGAGAATCTTGCATCATGGATCAAAAGTGACAGGAAACCGGACGAGAAACTGATTGTTATATACGAAAAAGGCATGAGGGAGGACTCAGAAAGTACGGCTGCCGAAACATTCCTGCAGGCAGCCGGTCTGCAGTATTCATCATTCTCCTACAGCATACTTGAAGGCAGAAATGTACTTACACCGATCAAGGGGCTGATGGTCCAGGGAAAGATCAACAGAGTGCTGGTTGTGTCAGAAAGTGAAGCCTTTGTCAATGATCTTGTGAGGAATCTCAATCTCATGGTCCATGACAACTACCCTATCATACTATACGGGCCGTCAAAACTGCGCAGCTTCGAGACAATCGATGTGGAAGACTATCACAATGTCAGACTGCATCTGGCGATGTCCTACTATGTCGACTATGATTCAAGGGAAGTACAGGATTTCCTGAGGGAATACCGTGCCCTGTGCAACACAGAACCGGGTCCTTTTGCTTTCCAGGGATATGACCTTATGCGCTATTTCACAAATATGTGCGCAAGATACGGAAAATCCTGGGCAAGTCACCTCGAAAGTGAGGATACGGTACACATGCTCCAGTCAGACTTCAGATTCAGGAGGTACGGAGAAGGTGGACTTGAAAACATAGGCATAAGAAGGATCGTCTATGGACCGGACTATAGCGTAAAGCTTATTGACTGAAAACGTCTCCACCGCGGTATGGATTCCGGTCAAAGGCCGGAATTCTCATTCAGAAGAGCCTTGGCATTATCTATGGCTGCATCAGTAAGCACAGAGCCGCTGAGCATCCTGGCCATCTCCAATACACGTTCCTCTCCGGAAATCCGTCTGATTGAAGATACCGTACGGGATGTCACCGGATCGGTTTCCTTGGTCACAAGATAATGGGCATTTCCCTTTGCAGCGACCTGAGGAAGATGTGTTATGGCAAACACCTGCATATCCTTTCCCATCCGGCATATCATCGAGCCCATCTTATCTGCGGCACTTCCAGAGACGCCTGTGTCGATCTCATCGAAAATCATCGTCGGCATCGACATATATGCTGCCATCATGGCCTTCAGAGCCAGCATTATCCTTGACATCTCACCGCCTGAGGCACACTTGGATATGTCCGCAGGAGTCTTCCCCGTAGATGAGAACAGGAAATCCACTGTATCCTCGCCATTAGGAGAAAGTTCAGAAGGGACAAGCCTTATGTCAAATACGGCTGATGACAATTCCAGGAAATGGAGCGAATCCGTTATGGATGCAGCAAGAGGGACAGAAGCCTCCAGCCTGACCTCATGCAGAGATCCGGAAAGACTCTTCAGGGAAGCATAGGCTGAATCAAGCTGCGCAGCCACGGCGGCACGGCGCTCTTCCATGGCCGCAGTATCTGATATAAGTGATTTCAATTCATCCCTGCGGGCTATGAGTTCCTTTTCGTCCTGGCAGCCGAACTTCTGCATAAGGCCATACAGCAGCGATATCCTATCTTCGACAGTCTGTAGTCTCTCCGGGGAGACGTCTGTCCTTGACTCGAGATCAGAAACATCAGAGATGACATCGTCAAGCTCTATCCTGCACGATGATATCCGCTGAGCGAGCGAGGCTGCATCCGGGATGAACCGGGACACCTTGTCAAGCTGTCTTTCCATTTCCTTGAGCATGGGATCTATCCCCTGCCTTCCGGATTCGTCATCACCTGAGAAAAGTTCCTCAGCACCACATAGATTTTCCTTGATCTCCTCTGCGTTGGCCAGCTGCTTCTGTTCTGCCTCCAGAGCTTCAAGTTCACCTTCTTTCAGAGCTGCAGACTCCAGCTGGGAATACCTTGCAGAATTATAAGCCTGCTCATCACTGGCTTTCTTCAATGAGTCTTCCAGTGAGGATAACTCCGACCTCAGGTGAAGATAAGAGGAATAAGCCTTCCGATAGTCGGAAAGCAGAGTCTTGTTGCCTGCATAGAGATCCAGGGCTGACAGCCTGAACTGCCTGTCAGAAAGCAGCAATGTCTGATGCTGGGAATGGATGTCGACAAGATGCGCAGCAAGTTCAGAAAGGACCTGGACCGTAACAGGGACATCATTTATGAATGAACGGGATCTTCCCGTAGGATTTACTACCCGACGTATCACAAGGATCCCGTCAGGAACATCGATATCGTTTGCTTCAATGATTTCTTTCAGGGCATCTTGTCCCAGATCCACGGCAAACTCGGCTTCGACCACACAGTTCCCGCCGTTCTCCCCTATTACAGATGCGTCCGCCTTGGCGCCGAGCACAAGATTCAATGCACCGAGAAGTATTGATTTACCGGCTCCTGTCTGTCCCGTAATGATGACAAGACCCTCCGGAAACCCGATGTCCAGAGAGTCTATAAGAACATAATTGTTTACATGGAGCCGTCTGAGCATTATTCCTCTTCCTCTTTCTTTGCCATTCTCCAGTAGATCTCGTTGTTCTCGAACTCAGAGATAGCGACAAGACCTGGCTTAGGCTGCTTTTCGTAGAACTTTGAGATTTCGATCTGCTCACGGTTTTCAAAGACCTCTTCCATAGTGTCCCTGTCGTTCTTGAAATCCTCAAGTTTCTTTGTAAGCTCTTTCTTTTCTGCGATTGAGATCTGGTTGGCCCTCTTTGAAAGGATCACAACAGTCTCATAAATGTTGCCTGTCGGCGCAGCCAGATCACACAGATCCCTGGTGATGGTATTGGTAGGAATTTTTTTAGTATTCATATTTCAGATTTTATTTTCTGTTTCAATTCTCCTTGTATACTTCGCTTCAACCACTATTGGTATTGTCTACTTAAATTATACATAAGGCGGAATATACGGGATTCAAAAATTTTCAGATTATTTTGGGTATCACCTGTTCCTTTCCTGGGCATTGATCTCAGATTCATCCTGTATTCCCTTGATAATCACCATATCCTCAGTACCGTCAACGACCTTCTCATTGGCCTTGGCTTCCTTTCTGAGGGCAGCCTTCTGGTCACGGTTGAGCTTCCTGCGTTCCTTCTCAAAGGCCTTGCCGTCATGCTTGTCCTGCTCCTGGTCCTCTTCCTGCTTCATGCCAGGATAACGGCCGAGAAGCTTCTGGACCCTGCGGTAGATCGTGTCCAGCTCCTTGCGATAGGCGGACTCAGGATATTCTCCGATAAAGTTCAGGTAATCGTCCACAAAAGTCATATATCTTTCCTTCTGCTTCTGCGGCACACTCATCTGGGCATATTTATATGAAGACATCGCGATATAGTAGAGTATGTCTTCCCTGAATATGTTGTCAGAATCATCCTTCAGCACATTACGGAATGCCACCCTGGAGGCAATGTAATCCTCCATCTTATAATATAGCCTTGCTGCCTCGAAGGCCTTTGTGTCAAGACGAGCATTGAGGTCGTTCAGCATCTCACGGCAGATACCTGCATTGGATGCCTCCGGATATTCATTCAGATACTGTGATATGGCTTCAATGGCCCTGTAGGTAGGACTCTGGTCAAGCTCATATCTCAATGTCGAACGGTACATGCAGTCAAGCCTGAGGAATCTGGCCTCAGACGAGAACGGACTCCTCGGATAGCTCTCAAGAAACTTGTCGAAATTGGTCTCGGCAGTATAATAATCCTTCGCCCTGTAGTTGCTCAATCCCCAATAGTACTGAACAGTATCATCTTGGGCTGTGCCTCCCGTCTGGACGGAAATAGATTCGAAAAGTGCGGCAGCCTTCGTATATTTTGTTTCATTGAAAAATCTGAAGGCAGCCTCATATTTCAGCTCAACGTCATTGCTGTTGAGCAGCATCTCATATTGTGACTTGCATGAAAAGAGCGATGTCAGAGCCAGGACGGCTGCAGCCGCATATAGGATGGATCTTCTCATATCTGCTTATGTGAAATAAGGAACTTCTCCGCATCAAGGGCAGCCTTGCAGCCTGAAGCAGCGGCTGTGATTGCCTGCCTGTAGTAAGGGTCCTGGACATCTCCGGCAGCGAAGACCCCTTCGACGTTTGTCCTTGATGAGACACCGTCAGTAAGTATATAGCCTTCAGTGTTGACATTCACCCATTTGCTGAAAAGTTCAGAATTAGGATGATGCCCGATGGCAAGGAAGAATCCGTCTATGGATATCTCATATCCGGTACCGTCTTTTCTCACGAGGCTGGCTCCGGTCACTCCCGCATCATCTCCAAGGACTTCCTTGGTATTGGTGTTCCAGAGGATTTCGATGTTCGGTGTAGACTTTACCCTCTCCTGCATGGCTGTCGATGCTCTGAGGACATCCCTGCGGACTATCATGTAGACCTTACGGCATATCGAGGCCAGATAGGTTGCTTCCTCACATGCAGTATCGCCACCGCCTACAACAGCCACAGTCCTGTTGCGGTAGAAGAAGCCGTCACATGTGGCGCATGCAGATACTCCGCGGCCTTTGAAAGCCTCTTCTGAAGGAAGGCCCAGATATTTTGCAGTCGCTCCAGTCGCGATGATCAGAGTCTCCGCCTCTATAGTCTTTTCTCCGTCTATAGTCAAGGTGAACGGACGTGCGGACAGGTCAACAGATGAAATGACACCAGTCCTTATGTCAGCACCAAGACGCACAGCCTGTGCTTTCATGGTGTCCATGAGTGTCTGGCCAAGGATTCCGTTTTCAAAACCGGGATAATTGTCAACCTCAGTGGTCGTGGTAAGCTGTCCTCCAGGCTGAAGTCCTTCATAAAGTACCGGCTCCAGTCCTGATCTGGACGCATATATCGCAGCTGTATAACCAGCAGGGCCGCCTCCTGCTATGAGGCATTTCACATGTTCTTTCTCCATCTGTCGTTCAAATATTACGTAACCTGCAAATATAGACAATTTTTCAAAACTTGGTCCACACGAATTCAAGCCGTCTGTAAAGCCAGTGCAGCAACCTGTCCGGCAACAACAGCATCAGCGGTCTGAATATATGGTTGACAAGGCCCGGCATGGTGCTTCTGCGTCTTCTGAACATAGCCCGCAGCGCGGAATCCACTGCCCTGTCCACAGACACCATCACGCCCAGACGTCTGGCCAGCTTCCTGTATGCAGGAGGAAGTCCGAAAAGTCCTGTATCGACTGCGCCGAAATACGCGGCAGTGACACTTACTCCAGAGCCGAGGCATTCAATGCGAAGAGATCTGGAAAACCCCTTTATGAATCTCTTTGTATTTCCGTACATCCCTACACCAGGCCAGGGCATCCATGCTGCCAGGGATGAAATGTTCAGTACATAACCTTTGCCCCGGGCCTTCATCTTCGGCACGAACTCCCTGCAAAGCATTAGCGGAGTATAGTTATGGAGCATCATCATCCTTGAAAGATATTTCTGGGGCACTTCTGCTGTCTCTCTGAAAAAGAACATACCGGCATTGTTGACAAGGATCTCGACATCACAGCCCAGTGCATCCGCCTTTGCCGAGACCTCTGACGCAGCATCCTGCAGTGAAAGGTCCTGCACAAGTACAACAGCACGGAAACGTCCGGCCCGGTCCGCATCCTCACCATTCCCTGCAGCGGAAGCGACCTCATCCTGTGCCAGACGGGCTGTCTGGCACAGGCCGTCACCGTTGATGTCCACCAGAAGAAGATTATATCCCATTGCCGCCAGCCGCAGGGCATATGCCCGACCCATGCCGGACGCGGCCCCGGTAATAAGGGCATAGGAACTGTAGTCTCCGTGTATTTTCCATACATTTTTCATCTCACAATACTCCAGGAAGGGCAAAATTACCCTATAATTTTGAATTTTTCTATTTTATTTTTTGCTATGATTGTCAATTATTCATACTTTTGCAAATAAATGCTTTGCACACGAGATGACGAATCAGAATATCAAAAACCATACAAATATAGAGCAATTCAAGGCTCTTCTCAAAAAACATTCACTTAAAGCTACTGCCCAGCGTCTTGCTGTGCACGAAGCTATGATGCATCTGGGACATGCATCGGCAGACATGGTTACTGAAACCATCAGAGAAAAAGGAGAGACCAAGGTCACCATTGCATCTGTCTACAACATTCTCACCCAGCTTGCGCTGCTGGGGATCTATGACTACCGGCTCAGTGCGAACAACAAGATGTATTTTGACATAAATACATTCCCGCACATGCACATCTACGACATGGAGCAGCACAAGTACAAGGATCTCCTTGACGACGAGCTTCTGAATATGGTGACCGAACACCTCAAGCACAAGAAATTCAGAGGATTCAAGGTTGAGCATATAGACATACAGCTCATCGGAAGATCTTCAAGGAAGAAATTCCAGACCGTCTGACGGAGGCTTACACCGGAAACCGCAAGTGACCATGAGAGTTCTCTGGCTATCTTCAGCAAATACCCTATATGCCGAAAAAGGCGACAGGGCGTACAACGGGAAGGGATGGATAGCCTCCCTTCAGGATGCCGTCAGAGAATACGCTCCTTCAATAAGACTTGCTATAGCCTTTCTGAGCACAGAAGACTCGGGGGCCATTGTCCAGGACGGAGTATCATACTACAAGATAAGAAGACGCACGCCGGCAGGCTTCCGCAAGCTGATGCACAACTGGAGCAATGATGTATCTGAAAACTATGACAACCGCATCAGACAGATTGCCGATGACTTCAAGCCGGACATCATACAGGTCTTCGGATGTGAGACAAAGCTCGCAAGCGCAATACTTTCAATCAAGGACATACCTGTAATAGTGCATATCCAGGGAATACTGAATGAATGTCTCCCATGTTTTTTCCCTCCGGGATTCTGTACGGAAGACATGGTCACTTCGTCTACCTTCATAAATGAAAAGATCCTCAGAAACGGATATATCCATCTTTATGATGACTACCGGAGAAGGGCCATCAAGGAAAAGTCCTATCTGTCAGGTATGCGGTATGCCATGGGACGCACATTTTGGGACAAGGCTGCAGTACAGAAATATTCTTCTGCATGCTATTTCCATGTCGATGAAGTGCTACGGCCTGTATTCTACAGCTATGCTGCAGGTGCAGGACCAGGCAAAGCAGACAACATGGCTTCAGGCCACGCATGGTATGGCGGCAATGGACACATCATCAGACTGGCAAGCACGATATCACCAGTACCGTACAAAGGCCTTGACCTGATTCTGAGGACCGCATCTATTCTGAAGAAGGACGGGAGAAAAGTCAGATGGGATGTCGCCGGCATCAATCCAGGTTCAGATATTGTCAGGATATTCGAGAAAAAGACAGGGATCAAGGCTGAGGATAACGGGATACGTTTCCTCGGAGTCATAGACGAAGTACGGCTGGCACAAACGCTCCTTGATTCAGACATATATGTCCATCCGTCATACATCGACAATTCCCCCAACAGTGTATGTGAAGCACAGATGCTGGGGATACCGGCAGTTGTGACAGATGCAGGTGGCACATCCGCCCTCGTAAAGGACGGGACCACAGGCAAGGTCGTCGCCACCGGAGACAGCGCAGCAATGGCTGAAGCGATAGCCGGCTATATGGACCGGCCACAAGAAGCATATGCAACAGCAAAGGCCGCAGCAGAAGCCGCGGCCTTGAGGCATGACAGAAGAAAAATCGTTTCCGATCTCCTGTCGGCATATCAGCTCATTCTACAGGAATCTCGGAGCGCTGTACTCTGAAGACTTGACTGAAGGTGTCGCACGTACATCTTCCGGAATAGCTTCTCTCCTGTATACTGCAGTTTCCTCATTCGGGGTATTGGAGACAAATGTCATGACATTGTCCCCGTCGGAGAATGAGAAAGTGTACGATGCGCCCCATTCCAGACCGTCGCTGTAGACTCCGGACACGATGTCCCCGGATACGGTATATGTTCCGGTGAATTTCACGAAATGCGAGGACCTTTCGTCAGTGAACATTTCAAAAGTACCGTCCTTGGCGAAGGAAAGATAAACGTCGAAGTCCTCCTGCTCTTCGGAAAGCCAGGAATCGAGATGCCACTCGCCGACCATCGGGCTGTTTATCTCAACCGTGTCCTTCTGGCATCCTGACACAATTGCAGCCGCACATACGGCAAATATCGTATAAATTATCTTTTTCATCTGTTGTCGTCAATTTAACAGCTTGTATTAAACATGCACGGCCTGCTACAGCCAGCCTCCGTTGGCGGCTCCGGTATCCCTGGAGACCACTGCAAATTCCTTTGTGATTTCCATTCCGCCCATCTGGATGTCCGAGGAAAGGTTGTCCCCTCCTGCGATGGCGCGCACCTTGATGCGGGCCACACCAGGCAAAGTACACTTGATTCTCAGTCTTCCGTTATGCATTTC
>JADIMK010000049.1 GCA_017694785.1 Candidatus Cryptobacteroides intestinigallinarum | reverse complement strand
TTACTATATGGGCATATCTGTCAGTTAGTTATGGATATTTCACCAACTATTTCGTGCACCATTACCAATAATGCTATAATAGAGTGTTAGTCAGATTCTAAAAGACTGCATTTCCTCTTTGAGCCAAGTAGCGATTGCTCCCCAGTCGTCATTAGAAATCGCCTGCGACGGGTGTGGGATACCTAATACCGGAATGGAGTCCTGTTTCGTTTGAGAACACCAGAGTCCGCGCTTAACTGCCTTTGTCGAGACAAAATGCGTTTTCTCTCCGTCAAATTCCGGAATGATTTTTTCAACTCCGGCAAAATGGAATTTGCTGTCGAGCCTGTCAAAGCAGTCGGGAACAGAGAAGCAGACGACACATTTCGGTTTGAAAATCTCATGTATGACCTCGTCAGTGAAATCAAGGCATCTGTCAATGGCATCCGCCGCTCCGGGAATACTCCTGAATGCTGCAATATCTTTACTTCCGAAATATACTGCGTTGAAAAACACGAAATTACCATCTGTGACAGGAGTCAGATATTTGACATAGTTCAGCGCACCGTAAAGCTTTGACCATATTTTCCATTTGTTTCTTGATGTGTAGAAATCCGGATTGCCTTCGTAAAACCTCGTCCTGTCCACCGGGACATAGCCATAGTCCTCGTGCGGATTGTAGCCGAGAAACACGACTTCCGGGCTTTTGTCCAGTACCGGGGCAGACTGGAATGTCCCGCAGCAGCGTCCTCCTGGTCCGAGCTTGGGCCCTGTCTCCTCCAGAAATGAGCAGACCCTCTCCACCCAGTTGTCATACAGTTCTTTGCGTGTCATAGTCTTGTGCTTTGTTATTTTTGCAATAATGTCTTTAATGTTCATGGTTGTCATAAATCTGCATGCCTTATCAATGCTTCGGCAATTGCTTCTGATATTTTCATTCCTGTTTCTTCTTCAATCCACAGCCACTGTCCGTTCGGATTGCATTCAAGGAACACATATTCTCCGTCAGGGGTTACTATGAAATCAAAACATCCGAAATTCAGATGCATCCGTTTCAGATAACGGAGGCAGAAATCAGAAATTATGTCCGGAAGGTCAAAAACTGAATGTTTCATGCCATAGTCATACCCCTGACGCCAGTCTGTCTTGCCTTTGTCTTCATCCATATCCTGAGAATCTATCCTGCAGGCAAAAACTTTGTCGCAGACAACGGTGATTCTGAGTTCAAAATCCTTTTCAATATAATTCTGGACGAAATTCACCGTCTGTCCGAACATTTCTTCCGGCAGATCCTTGATTTCTGAATATGAAGTCTTGGCTGTGTAGAAAAGATATTCATCCTTGTCGTTTAAGCAGACGCATCCGTTGTCTATGGATTTCAGGACTATGCTGTCAAAGTCCAATGCAAATGAAAGTATATCATGCTTTCTGTTAGAGAAGCAGGTGGCAGGAACCCGCATTCCGAGTTCCTGTGCCATTTTCGCTTGAGTCATCTTGGAAGATGCCTTCCATTCGTAAAGGTGATGTCCTATCGAGAACAGGTCCGACACATAATACAGCAGATATGACAGGAATTCATTGGCTTCCGCTTTGTTGTGACGGTTGATTTCTTTTCTGTTCTCATACTTGAGAACATCCACCTTTTCCGGTCTGCGCTCCCATACTGCAGTTACATCACTGCCGCAGACAGAAGTCCCGTTGATCAGATTTCTGATGAAGAAATCCGGAGGCATTCCATCTCTGCATTCCCACCTGAACTCATAATCTGTCAGCAATGCTTCTGTGTTGAGCCTGAAAAACGGGTACTCTTTCTGCCTAAGATACTGTATTACAGGTGTAGGATGGACATCTTCCTTGTTGGTGATGATGAGAATCATTTTACTGTTTTTTTATCATCAATTAAATTTACTTTTTCATCGGGTTTGATTGAACAACCGGTCGAAGACTTATTATATTTTGTTTGTTTGTGTTTCAAACTTTTTGTCCCGATAGTCCTTGTATCATACACAATCTCCTTGATTTCGTCATACAGGACCTTTTCATTTCCGTCCCATTCTTCGACAGGAGTTGCCGGAGTGAAGTTCATTAGCAAAGGAAACAGTTCTGTGCATCTGGTTACAGGTGTAGTGTTCATAAATTTCAATTGTTGCCAACCCTGTCCCCGAAGTTCGCATAAAATGTGGCACAAAAAAAGCGTGGGACAATGCTCTGCTTATCTTAATGGAGGCATCGCCAAACGCCTTTCAGAGAAATAAACAGCCCACCCCACGCCGTACCGCTATACCGGAACCCCTCTTGCGGGGTGGATATATGCAAGTAATGGCGTTGCAGATGCTGTATCATTCTCTGATTTGAAAATTGGCGATTTCCCATTAAATGATAAGCAAAAACGCTTTTCAATATGTATGTCCTGCAGATTACTCTGCAAAACATTACAAATGTATGAAATTTTCTTCAAAACACATCAGGCGCTGTGTCAAATACAAACGCTAAAAATCATTTCATTCTTAAGCAGCTGTCATTTCTCTGTATGTCAGGTCGCTCATAGGGATTTTTTTACTGTAAGGGCTACTTTTCAGAAGAAAGCTTTCGTTTATGGGCTATTGGTTAATAATGCAATTAGCTGGTAAAGGGCTATTATATTGAATAATTGATAAAGAGTTACAGCCTTTTCTTCCAGAAGAGTGATTCAAGAGCATCAGTGAATTTATACTGGCCAATAATCTGGTAATATCCCTGCCCCGAAAATTTTGTTTGTGTCTTGTGTCGGGATGACATTAGGAAAACCGTAGCCGCCCGTGGCTACGTGAACGGGAGGGGCCCGCCGTAAGGTGGGAGGGATTCAGTTTTCCGTTGTCATCCCGATCATAAGTCCTGACCAATAAAAGAATAAGGATATTCCAGTCATCGCATCCGCACAGTTCTGGCGTGTCTAGCCGATGATTTCTGCGCTTTGTGCGGCTCAGTTCATGTGGCCGAACATGAATCCGATGTAGAGCCTAGGACCTGTGGTGAAGTCATCCTGAGGGTTTGACAGATTGACAAGGTAGTCTATCTTGGCCACAAGATTGACCTTCTTGGTGACGGCATATTCAATGCCTGCGAAAGGTGCGAGGGCTGCGAAGCCGTATTTCCTGTATGAGACAGTTTCCTCTGCCACATAGTCATCGCTGACAGGGGAAAGTATTATGGTGCCCGTCTGGCTTCCGCCTCCAACGGTCCCACCCACAAAAAGTCTGCATTTCCCGAGTGTCCATGCGCAGTCCGCCAGTACTCCTCCCCAGCCGGTTTTCACAAGGCTGCCGTGCTCTCCGTATTTGAGGGTGGAGACATAGCCTTCAGCTCCGACCCTGAGATGCTTGCCGAACATGAATCTGATGGCACCGCCTATTCCGAACGGAGCACCCTCAGGCTTGACGCTGAACTGCTGGCCGGAAAGTGATGTGACGGTAAGGCTCTTGCCGCAGACATAACCGGTGTGCAGCATCATTCCTCCGATGAAGCCGCGGTAGTGCATCCTGCTGCGGTGCCCTGAGTCGAGGCTGTCGGTTTCAGCTGAAAAAAGGCTGCCTGAGAGCAGACAGCCGGCTATGATAGTCAAAAGAAATCTCTTCATCGAATCTGTCGTTTCAAAATTTGGAAATCGCAAATATAGCGATTAAGCGAGAGCAAAGCAAAAGTTTACTTTAGCATTGCCGAGCGTGAGCTATAAATGGACGCGTAGCGGCCAAATATAGGCAAAAAACGGTATTTGCAATTTCCGGTTTTGTGGCGTGTGGAATTTTTTGCGTATCTTTGCCGGCTTAATTTTCAGAAAGATGACAAAACAAGAATTGATGAAGACAGCGATAGACCTTTCCGTGAAGAATGTTGCGGAAGGTGGAGGTCCTTTCGGCGCTGTCATAGCCAAAGATGGCAAGATAGTGGCAACTGGAGTCAACAGGGTGACTGCGGACCATGATCCGACAGCCCATGCCGAGGTCAGTGCGATAAGGGCTGCGGCTAAGGCTCTCGGAACTTTCGACCTGAGCGGATGTGAGATCTATACTTCATGCGAGCCGTGCCCTATGTGCCTGGGTGCAATATATTGGGCGCACCTGGACCGTATGTACTATGGAAATACCAAGACGGACGCCGCAAAGGCAGGCTTTGATGATGCTTTCATCTACAAGGAGCTTGATCTTGATCCGCAGAAGCGGAGCCTGAGGTCGGAGATGATGATGCACGATGAGGCGCTCGAAGCCTTCGGCGACTGGATGAAGAAAGATGACAAAATAAGGTATTGACAGACTCAAGAAAAGTTGCCGGTACAAATGTCGACACAAAAAAAGGGCTGCTCCTTGCGGGGTAGCCCTTCTGTTATGATTCAGGAAAAATTATTTGACTTCAATCACTTTCTTGGATTCATCGACAACCTGTTTCTGAATCTTAGGAATGTTTACGTTCAGGACGCCATGCTCGACATGTGCACTGATCTTTTCTTTATCAGCGTCTTCCGGAAGAACCATTGTCTGCTGGAATTTAGAATATGAGAACTCACGACGGAGGTAGTGTCCGTGCTTCTTCTCAGATTTGTCATCCTGCTTCTTTTCCATCTCTATGACAAGGTTGCCCTCATCATTGATATGAACCTGGAAGTCTTCCTTGGTCATGCCAGGGGCTGCGAGTTCAAGCTCGTAGTTGTTTTCATCTTCTAATACGTTGATGGCAGGAGCCGTAGCGTTCATTCTGTCCATCCATTCAGTATCAAAAAAGTCATTGAAAATGTCAGGTAACCAAGTCCTGTTGTTTCTTCTTGAAGGTACCATAGTTTTAATCTCCTATTTTTTATTTTTTGTTTTCTTTTAATTTGTCTTCCGGACTTCCTTCGGGCATCTGCCTTCGGGTCGTTCCTTCAGACTTTCTTTGTCTTCCGGACTTCCTTCGGGCTCTCGCCCTCCGGCCTTTCCGTAGGACGCCTTAGATAATATCAATCTACGTGCCAATTATAAAATGTTACATATGAGTGAAATTCTGTCATAATATGTCGTCATAATGTCCATTATTGTGACAATATGTCAATTCTTCGGCTGTTCTTCAGGCTTATATCCCGGAAACCGGAAAATTTGTTAACTTTGAAGCTGGTTTTTCAGGAGGTGGTTATGGCTGACAGTAGCAGTATTTTGATCAAAGGAGCCAAGGTGAACAATCTCAAGGACATCACACTTGAGATCCCGAGAGGAAAGTTTGTGGTAATCACCGGTATATCAGGCTCCGGAAAGTCTTCTCTCGCATTCGATACCTTGTTTGCGGAGGGTCAGAGGCGTTTCGCGGAAAGCCTGTCATCCTATGCAAGACAGTTCCTCGGCAGGATGGTAAAGCCTGATGTCGAGTCCATTGAAGGCATACCACCGGCAATTGCAATTGAGCAGAAGGTCAATACCAGGAATCCTCGCTCAACTGTAGCTACCAGTACTGAAATCTATGATTATCTGAGGATAATATTTGCCCGGATAGGGCGGACTTTCTCTCCGATAAGCGGAAAGGAAGTCAAATGCCATACAGCCAACGATGTCATTGAATACATATTTACCTGTGAGCCCTCTGTGGCATATCTTCTATCGGACATTTCCTGGAGCAGCAGGGAAGACAAGGTAGAGCTGATGCTGAGACTCAAGGAGGAGGGTTATTCAAGGTTCTTCACAGACAGACCAGTCCGTATAGAAGAGGTGATGAAACTCTCTGAGTCCGGGGAATACCCTGAGCAGGTGTACCTTCTCGTTGACAGACTGCGCATACCTTCTGTCACATGGGCTGCTGACGGAGAGGCGAAGGCAGTGTCTTCAGACGGTACCGAATTGTCGGGTATGGAATGGGACGATCTGAATACAAGACTGCATTCATCCATAGAGACTGCATTTGACAAAGGCAATGGAGTTCTGCTTGTGCGGAAGGAGTATCCTGCATCCGGAGCTGACGGAAGTGCCCCACGTGTCGAGACCAGGCAGTTCATCAACCGTTTCGAGGCAGACGGGATGACATTCCACGAACCGGATGAATATATGTTCAGCTTCAACAGTCCTCTAGGTGCCTGCCCGGTATGCGGCGGCCTGGGCCAGATAATCGGCATAAGCGAGGATCTGGTGATTCCGGACAAGAGCAAGAGCATATATGACGGTGCCATCGCATGCTGGAGAGGGGAGAAGATGGGGTGGTTCAAGGACCATCTCGTGATGAATGCCTCCAGATACGGGGTACCAGTCTTTGAACCTTACTGCAATCTGACTAAAGAACAGAAGGATATCGTATGGCAGGGCCGCAAGGGAAAGAGCGAGGATGATTCGATAATAGGAATCAACGAGTTCTTCAAATGGGTCGATGCCAACAAATACAAGATACAGTACAAATACATGCTCAGCCGATATTCCGGCAAGACGGTGTGCCGTGAATGCGGAGGGAGCAGGCTCCGCAAGGATGCCCTTTATGTAAAGGTCGGAGGCAAGAACATCAACGATCTGCTGTGCATGAATGTGGACAGTCTTCTTGATTTCTTCAAGACTCTGAAGCTTACCGAATATGAACGGGCAATCGTGTCGAAGGCTGTGTCGGAAGTTGTATCGAGGCTGCAGTACATAAAGGATGTCGGGCTTTCATACCTGACACTCAACAGGACATCCAATACCTTGTCCGGAGGTGAGAGCCAGAGGATCAATCTGGTGACGGCCCTCGGAAGTTCTCTCGTAGGTTCCCTCTATATACTTGATGAACCGAGCATAGGCCTTCATCCGAGGGATACGGCAAGGCTGATCGCTGTGTTGCGCCGTCTCAGGGACATCGGCAATACTGTAGTCGTGGTCGAGCATGATGAGGAAATAATGCGTGCGGCTGACCTCCTCATAGACATGGGCCCTTATGCCGGAGTGAACGGAGGGGAAGTGGTCTTCAAGGGCAGGTTAGGGGATCCTGTCGATGATGAGACTATGTCTGAATCTCTTACTCTGCAGTATCTGGAGGGTGGACGCAAAAGGTACACAAGGACAAAGCGCCCGTGGACATATTCCATTACTGTAGAAGGAGCTATGGAGCACAATCTCAAGAACATAGATGTACGTTTCCCTCTTGGCGTGCTTACTGTTGTGACCGGTGTGAGCGGCAGCGGCAAGTCTTCGCTTGTCGGGGACATTCTCTATCCGGCTCTTTTCCGTCACATCAACCATACCGGTTCTGCTCCCGGGACATTCCGTGGCCTTGCCGGCAATCTTGACCGGATCACTCAGGTGGAGTATGTTGACCAGAACCCTATCGGCAAGAGCTCCAGGTCGAATGCCGTAACGTATCTGAAGGTATATGACGACATCAGGAAGCTCCTTTCTGACCAGCCTTATGCAAAACTCAACGGATATACCCCTTCACATTTCTCTTTCAACATGGACGGAGGCCGTTGCCCTGAATGCCAAGGCGAAGGCTTCGTGAAGATAGGTATGCAGTTCATGGCTGATGTCACCATGGTATGTGAAGCCTGCGGAGGAAAGAGGTTCAAGCCGGATATACTTGAAGTCCGCTATAAGGGCAAGAATATAGATGACATCCTGAACATGAGTGTCGAAGAGGCAATAGACTTCTTCTCTTCACAGGAAGATGCCACGGCTAAGAAGATTGCGGCCGGACTGAAGCCTCTTGTGGATGTCGGACTGTCATATATCAAGCTCGGGCAGAGCAGCAGTACCCTGAGCGGTGGAGAAAGCCAGAGGATAAAGCTTGCATATTTCCTCTCAATGAACGATTCGTCCTCAAAGGCGGCATCCCAGCGCATAATGTTCATATTCGACGAGCCTACTACCGGTCTCCATTTCTATGATGTGGAGAAGCTGCTCAAGTCTTTTGATGAGCTTCTTGCAAAGGGCCACTCCATTGTCGTGGTGGAGCACAATCCTGATGTGATCAAGGCTGCGGACTGGGTCATCGACCTAGGCCCGGATGCTGGAGACGCCGGCGGACAGGTAGTGTTCGAAGGTACTCCGGAGGATCTCATCGCCAAGGCAGATACCTATACTGCAAAGTATCTCCGCTGACAATGGTCAGCCTACCTCAATGACCACCATTTCGCTCTGGTTGAGGGGATAGCCTGCTTCCATGAAGAGAAGGCCTGATCCGTTTTTCTTGAGAGAAAGGACTGCCCCACGGCCGTCGGCATCTATTTCATAGTCGTAGATGCCTCTTTCCTTGTCAAATTCAAGATAGTCAAGGCCTATGTCAAAAGATGCTGAGGGTGGAAAATATTCGCACCATACATGGATCTTTTCCCCTGCCTTGCCCCGTATGAAATTCCCAGGATATAGTCTAATGTAGTAAGGGGAGAATCCGACATCCACCGTACATTCAGCATATGCACCGCCTCCGTCAGAGGCATAGCATCTTATCGTGCATCTACCTTCAGATAATGCAGTCACTGTTCCGTCTGATGAAACCCTTGCTACAGCAGGATTGTCTGTCTCCCATACCAAGTCTGCCTTAGCATCTTCAGGTATCATATATGCCTTCAGGACTGCGGTCTCCCCTTCATATGTCATCCTGAGAGAAGAGTATGATAGCTCGATCTCGTCTACATATTCCGCAATCGCGCTCTTGTCCACCCTCCAGCTGTCTTCCCTGAGTCCGTCGTCATAAGGAGCAATGCACACGTTGTAGTGGCAGTTACGTCTGACATCAAAGTTGCCGTTGTCTTCCCCAAGGTAGAATCTGTAGACAAGGCTTTCTCCCGGCCTTGTATAATATCTGTCTGAACTGTAGTCAGCCTCAATCTCTATATAGGAACATACCCTTGCTTTAGGGTCATTGTCTGCCAGTATCTTTTCATTGTCCGGAGTATCAGCTGCGAGCAGGTCACCCTGCATGTTCTCAAGCATATAGACACTGGTTTTCCCGCTTCTTCCGAATCCTTCATCGTAGTTCAGCCGTGCTACTGCATCATCTTCTTTGCTGAACCCATGCAGGAAGATGTCATCCTCGGATTCGGCCCTGCTCTCCCGGAACAGCAATACTGACTTGGGACATCCTCCTATGCTTATTTTCCTTACTGTGAATTCCACATTGTCTGAAAGCCTGCTGCGGTCGATGCTTAATGATATCTTTGACATTGCCCTGTCCAGAGAAATGGAGATATGTCCGTCATCAGATATGACTGTACCCTCACTCTTCCCGCTCATAGGGATGCCGATACGGTAATCATCCGGATATACGAGATGGTATCTGTATGAAAGAAGTTCATCCATGGAAGTGGCCGGAATCCTGTAGCCGGCATTGGCGCATACATATATGGAATATCTGCATCCACGCAGAAGAGAGGTCTCATGGATGTATGCACCATTTTCACTCCTGAAACCTGAGATATTAGAATAGCAGCTTTC
This sequence comes from Candidatus Cryptobacteroides intestinigallinarum, assembly GCA_017694785.1. Taxonomy (GTDB): domain Bacteria; phylum Bacteroidota; class Bacteroidia; order Bacteroidales; family UBA932; genus Cryptobacteroides; species Cryptobacteroides intestinigallinarum. Next base: position 1,258 of record JADIMK010000049.1, on the reverse strand, counting down.
TTCAAGCACTCCGTGCTGATTGAAAATAAATATGTTGAGATCACTCACCTTGTCTTCATCCGGGTCTGCAGACCTTGATCCTGGGGTCTGTAGTGCCGGAACAATCTCTATGCGGGTATTGTCCCTCTCCGGTGCGGGCATATGTCCTATGTCAGAGCATCCGCATAGGCCTGCAGATAGCGAACAAAGTAAGATGGCCGCTGTATTTGATGTAGTCTTGCACATATTGAATCAGAAAGTGTTACTATATCTGGAATTGTCCCATGTCAGAAAGTTATCTCGTCTTCTTCCAGTTCGTCCCATGGCCTGACGGTCATGTTTATATCCACCATTGTTACATCTGCTGGAATATCAGGGTCCGTCGTCCCGGTTCTGGTGATGATTATGTCATAGACATACCTTGAGTTCCTGCCTACACCTACCTCTCCTTGCAGGTCATCTCCCCTGTTGATGTCTATAGGATAGTAGTATGTCTGTCCGCATAATTTCCCCTCTATCACAAGACGAGTGAAAGGTGATCCTATGCTCTGCTCCACACAGTCATTGGGATAGCAGTAAAGTGATATCCCCGGGTAGACCGTGTTGTCCCCGATATTGCCGGCCAGTGTGCCGGAGAGCATTTCAGGATGACTCATCCTTGACATGTCAGTTTCGGAAAGACCTGCCGCATTTATTATTTCCGTCGGCATGAAGCTTTCTTTGTTGAATATAGGTGCCTGTGAATTGACATTTGTCAGATATATCCTGATGTCAGACAGAACTTCTCCTTGATATGGCCGCCCGCTGAAGTCACAGCGTAAAGAATTGACCTTTATTTCAGATAATATCGGTATCATTTCCATTGTACAGGAGTTTTCTTCTCCCATCGAAATTTCTTTATAGCCGCACATCAGCGGAGCTCCTGGGTCTTCGTCCCATAGTGACGCAGTTGTCTTCAGCAATGCTTCAAAAGAGTTGATGCCTGACCATGCTGAAATGTCTCTTGCAGGATTTGCTACTGCTGCGATTATCTTCTTTCCTTTCCGTGAGGCTGCTGTAATTTCTCCGGAGTATGGTCCGGAGAATCTCTGGTAGGAATCGAGCCATCCGAGACGGTCGTTGTTGAAAATGAATATATCGATGCAACTTGTCCCTGTTGTCTCTTTTATCGGGACTGAAGTGTTGATCATGATGCAGGCTTCTTCTTGCTGAGTCATACCGTACATCAGACCGTTGTCATTTCCAGAACAGGAATAAAAGGCCGGAAGGAGAATAAGCA
>JADIMK010000048.1 GCA_017694785.1 Candidatus Cryptobacteroides intestinigallinarum | reverse complement strand
CGATGACACTCTGCATCACCATACCGGAGAACATGGCAATGAACATGTAGATGATGACCGAGAGAATCAGGGAGACGAACATGTAGACCTCCGAAGATGAAATCTTGGCTTCTCCGTCATCCTCAAGGGTATAGGTTGAGACAGGTATATCAGCCTGCACATCTTCCATTATCTGCTTCAATCCGTCTATGTCATATGAAGCAAGACGGTACTCTTCAACCGCCTTGTTGACATTGGAGCGGATCGACTCCTTCATGTCCACACTCATAGGCTTGGTTGAATATGCCGATACAGTGACTGTCTTCAGCACAGAATCAAGAGGAGACACAAGGACCAGAGCATCCAGTCCCAGCTCTTTGAACGAAGCCTTCAGACTGTCCGGATTCTCTGTAGAACAGTCACGGTAAGTCACTGCCTCATTGCTTTCCATATACGGCAGGACTATTCCGGATTCATCCACTACAGCCACTTCCTTCCCCTTGTCTTCAGCCATAAGCATTATCACGGTCGGGAGTATCATCACTGCCGCAAGGAAGATCGGCGCAAGGAAGGTCGTAAGAAGAAAAGACTTCTTCTTTACCCGGGTCATGTATTCACGGCCTATTATTACATTGATTATATGAAGATCCATGGTCTTATTCTCCTTCTGTTACAAGTTTAATGAAGATGTCATTCATCCTTGGTATCAGTTCCTTGTAGGAATTGACCCCGACAGGCTGGGCAAGGATCTCACGGAGCACAGATGAATTGTCCTTGCCGTCTTCGACTGCCAGGACAGCCGTATGCCGGCCTGCATCATCGGTATCGGACAGTACCTTGAACACCCCTTCTGCTCCATGGACAGGAGTATTGCCGGTATAGATCAGCTCAACATGGTTGTTGCCGTACTTCCGTCTGATCTCGTCCACACCGCCGGTGATGACGAGCTTTGACCTGTTGATCAGAGCTATGTCGTCGCATAGTTCCTCGACCGACTCCATATTGTGGGTAGAAAGCACTATAGTAGAGCCCTGGGCCTTCAGATTGAGGATCTCTTCCCTTATCACCTGGGCATTCACCGGGTCAAATCCTGAAAACGGCTCGTCAAGGATAAGAAATGCAGGCTTGTGCACAACTGTAGTGATGAACTGTACCTTCTGTGCCATGCCTTTTGAAAGCTCTTCAACCTTCTTGTTCCACCAGCTCTGTATGCCGAACTTCACGAACCATTTCTTCAGTTCCGATGACGCATCTTTTGCACTCATGCCCTTGAGCTGGGCGAGATACATCGCCTGGTCTCCGACCTTCATCTTCCGGTACAGGCCGCGCTCCTCAGGCAGATAGCCTATGCGCGACACATCCTTCTGTGTAATGGGGTGGCCATTGAAAAGTACCGTTCCCTCATTCGGTATGGTAATTCTGTTGATGATGCGGATCAGAGTAGTCTTGCCGGCACCGTTAGGTCCGAGCAGACCGAAGATCTTCCCGTCTGGAAAATCAAGGGACACATGATCCAGAGCTATCTTTTCCCCGAAGCTCTTGCAGATTCCCTTGCATTGGATGATTCCCATGTCTAAACTACATTAATTATTATTGTTATATTCTTGAATATTCTTCACTTATCTTTCTTTTGCCAAGGCAAACACTGCGGCTGTATTCGTCTGGTTCTGCAAAGGCTCGCAGCCATGCTGACATCCTATCCTGCCAGTATCTTGGCGACCAGCTCCATCAGCAGCTCGTCAGGAGTCGACTCTCCCGCTTCACCGCCCTTGCCCTTGTAGTCATAGTCCCTCAGGAGGGCAATCACAGCCATACATCTCCGCAACGGATATTTCGCCACAGCCGCATCGTACTCTTTGAAGAAATAGGGATTCACTCCCAGCACCTTTGCCTTCACATCGTTGCCGGGGCGAGGAGTCTTCATCAGTAGGGCCTCGTACTTGAGTATCCTGTAGAAATGCGTAAACAAGGCACTGACCGCCATCGGCATGGCAAATTTCGGAGACGCTCCTATGTAGGCAGCTATTCTCAATGCCTTTGCAGCGTTTCCGTATGACAGTTCCTTTGTAAGTTCGAATATGCTGAACTGGCGGCTTATCCCGACATTTTTCTCTATGTCCTGGACTGTGATTTCTGTAGTGCCCTCCGGAAGATTCTTCATCAGCTTGCCGGTCTCAAGAGCAATCTTGCTCAGGTCTGTCCCGGCATATTCACCGAGCAGCACCGCCGCCTCGGGAGATATCCCCAAGCCGAGGCTTTTATAATAAGAATGTATCCAACCTGAGATCTCATAGTCACGCAGGGCATTTGACTCCACCACGGTTCCTATCTTCTGGACTGATTTATACAGAGCCTTGCGCTTGTCAACCGATGCCCCGTGGAGACAGATGACAAGTACAGTCGACTCCAGAGGCCTTGTGCAGTAGATGGAAAGGTCTTCGAGGGACTTCATCGCCTGGGCTTCCTTCACTACGACAAGCTGCCGTTCCGAAAACATCGGATAACGCCTTGCTGTAGTGATCACGGCGTCAGCTGTGACATCGGCACCATAGCAGATGGTCTGGTTGAAATCACGTTCACTCTCATCAAGGGCATTGTCGATGATTGCGGAACACACCATGTCCGGATAGAACGGCTCATCACCCATAAGAAGATATACGGGTTTGAAAACTTTCTTCCGGGCATCGGCGACAATCTCCCGGCACAATGAATCTGTCTCTACGTAACCTTTGGCCATATCATGCAAAGATAGAAATTTTATTCTTACTTTTGCAGCAACTTCAACTCAGAAAATCAAGTTCACATGAATGACGGAAGAAAATATACCGTAGACGCCGACTGTACGCTGATGGACTATCTGCAGCGGAAATGCAACGGAGAAAGCAGGACAAGAATCAAATCCTACCTTACCAGAGGCCAGGTGACAGTCAACGGCAGGAACATAACGGCCTTTGACCATCAGCTGCACAAGGGAGACACGCTCGTGATCCTTCAGCACGGCACGAGATTCAAGAAACACTCCGGAGAAGTCGACACCAGAGTCCGTATAGTATATGAGGATGAGCATCTGATTGTCGCAGAGAAGAGGCATGCCGTCCTTACCATATCCACAGGCAAGGAAGGTGAAGCCACCGCATACTCCATCCTCACCGACTATGTCCGCCGCCAGGCACGGAGGAACGGGACAGGACAGAGAGGCACGAAACCCGGCATTTTCATTGTGCACAGGCTTGACAGGGACACTTCCGGACTTGTCATCTTCGCCAAGGACCAGAAGACACAGGAACGTCTCCAGGACGGATGGAACGACAACATCATTGAAAGGAAATATACTGCAGTATTGGAAGGCAGGCTGCCGGAGACAGAAGGCACCTATGTATCTTGGCTGAAGGAAAACCCGAAATCGCTCAAGATGACATCAAGTCCGGTCAACAACGGCGGGAAGAAAGCCGTCACCCACTACCGCCAGATCGAGACATCCGGAAATTTCTCACTGGTCGAATTCAATCTTGAGACAGGAAGGAAGAACCAGATAAGGATCCATGCTTCAGAAATGGGATGCCCTGTGACCGGAGACAGAAAATACGGAGCAAAGGAAAATCCGCTTGGTAGAATGGCACTGCACGCACGCAGTATCGCTTTCAGACATCCATGGACAGGCAAGACAGTCTGTTTCGACACAGGCATCCCGAGGACTTTCAAGCTTCTTTTCAAACAGGACAACGAAGGAGAAGACACCCCGTCAGAGACGGCAAGCCTGTAGAGGACTGACTTCAGACAAAACGGTGAAGAACACGGATCTGCTCCCGCAGGACCTCGAAGACAACCGGAATACGGCCGACAATCTCGCCGTCCACTTCGACTATCTCAGTACTCTCGGACAGAGGCCTTACCTCAAGTGTCCTGAATCTGCCGAGGGTCAGTTCTTTTACCTTATGGAACGTACCGTCGAAAAGACGGCGGATCTTACATGCGATCTTCAGGAACGGAAGAGGCGGGATAACCGTGACATCGGCATAGCCGTCATCGGACACAGCCAGCGGAGTCTGCCTTAGACCGCCTCCAGAATATTTCCCTGTACCGACTGCTATGGAGAAGCAAAGTCCCGAATAGATGGTCTTTCCGTCCATATTTATCTGGAGAGGTACTGACTTGTAATGGAAGAAATTGTAGACAAGAGACCAGACATACAGCAACCGGCCACGCTTGCCCATGTCCTTCCTACTGTTTACACGTTCACATACCCTGGCATCAAAACCCACTCCGCCTATGTTCACCATATAGGACACTCCGGAATCAGAAGTAACCTTCACTACATCCTGCATTGAAAAAGAACCGGACTTTATCAGGTCAAGCGTCTGCTCAACGTCATCCGGGACATTATGCCCGCGAATCCAGTCATTCCCGGAGCCCACAGGTATCACGGCAATAGTAAAATCTGAAAGTGACGGGAAAGCATTGTCCTGGACAGAACGGTCTGATGTCACGAATAAATCCCGGAAGAGCATTATACCGTCGAGGACTTCATGGATTGTGCCGTCCCCACCTACCGCCACGAAGCGGCGGAATCCTTCCCTAGATGCAGAAAGTACAATTTCGGTCGCATGGTATTTGCAGTCTGTAAGTCTATATTCATATGATATACCTCTGTCTTTCAGAGATTTCTCTATCCTTCCCCACTCTTTTGCCGTCCTGCCGCTGCCAGCATGGGGGTTGACGACAATAAACCATGTTTCCTCTATATTGTCCATCCGAAATTCATTATGAAAATTGTCCCTGAAGCACAGGGAACGGATTAAAACTGCAGGTGAAAAACAATTTTCCACCTAATGGGGAACAAAAGTAACAAATAACCTCAAGTAATGAAATTTTTTTATAATTTTGCCGTGATAACATCGTAAAGAACGGAGACGGAAATATGGGAAAAGTCATTGCAATCGCAAACCAGAAGGGTGGCGTGGGAAAGACAACAACTGCAATCAATCTCGCGGCATCGCTGGCGGTCCTTGAAAAGAAGGTCCTCATAATCGATGCCGATCCCCAGGCCAACACTTCTTCAGGCCTGAATTTCTCTCCGGAAAGCGACCAGAAGCGTACCCTCTATGAAGTGATCATAGGTGAACTCGACATAAGGGATGCACTGATCCAGACAGAGATGGCGAATCTTCAGATGATACCGTCACATATCAACCTCGTCGGCGCAGAGATCGAGATGCTGGAAGCCCCGGACAGGGAGTCGGCGCTCAAGAATGCACTTGCCCCGATCAGGAATGACTATGACTTCATCATCATCGACTGCTCCCCGTCCCTCGGGCTCATTACAGTCAATGCGCTGACGGCCGCTGACTCTGTAATAATCCCAGTTCAGCCTGAATTCTTTGCACTTGAAGGCCTGGGCAAGCTTCTGCAGACAATACGTCTTGTCCAGAACGGAGTCAACCCGTCGCTCACAATCGAAGGATTTGTAGTGACGATGTTCGACGGAAGGACAAAGGTACATACACAGGTTGTCAACGAGCTCCGGGAGCATTTCAAGGACATGGTGTTCAACACCATCATCCAGAGAAACATACGCCTGAGCGAAGCTCCTTCCCATGGTAAGCCGATCATCCTTTACGATGTCATATGCAACGGAACGGCCAACTATCTCAACCTGGCCAAGGAAGTATTGGAAAAGAACAGTTAAAGACAATATAATGACAAAGCAGCCACGTGGACTCGGCAAGGGCCTGGGCGCACTCCTCGGAGACGGGGACCTCACCCAGATCAGGAAGCCGGTAGAATACATAAACAAAAGCGTAGGTACAGAGGAGCCTAAGAGCGGAGCAGACATCATGCTTATCCAGGCTGATATGATCGAGCCTAATCCGTTCCAGCCGAGGATGAGCTTTGACAACGAAGCCCTTGAGGAACTGGCGGACTCTATCCGCACTCTCGGACTCATCCAGCCTATCACTGTACGCAGGAAAAGTTCCGGCGGATACCAGATCATAAGCGGAGAACGCAGGTTCAGGGCATGCAGGATAGCCGGTATGCAGCAGATTCCGGCATATATCAGGGATGCCAATGACCAGGGTATGCTCGAGATGGCCATTGTAGAAAACATCCAGAGGAAAGACCTCGACCCTATAGAAGTGGCAATGAGCTACCAGAGGCTCATAGAGGAATGCAACCTTACACAGGAACAGATGGCTTTCCGTGTAGGCAAGAAAAGAGCATCAGTCACCAACTATCTCCGTCTTCTCAAGCTTCCTGCCAAGGTCCAGCATGACCTCAAGGTGGGTCTGCTGTCTGTCGGGCATGCAAAAGTGCTCCTCGGCGCCGAAGATCCCGCCATACAGGAAAAGCTCTGCGACATGGTCATCAGGGAAGACCTTTCTGTAAGGCAGCTTGAGGAACGCCTGCACCGGCTCACTGGAGAAAACAAGAAAAAAGACACTGTGGCCCAGGATTTGCCAGATGACTACTGCCATCTTCTGGAGGTCATGGGGAAATATTTCAGAAATGACATAAGCCTCAAGCGCAACGACTCCGGTAAAGGCACTATGACAATTAAATTCACATCAGACGAAGAAGTAAGGAATTTCCTTAAGGCTATCGAAAACATCAACGGCTGAAGCGAGAGATGCGGAGACTTATAAGATATCTGTCGGCCCTGCTGATATTCATTGTCGCCTGTGCCGTGAATGCCCATGCACAGTTCAAGGAGGAGGCATTCACGCAGACATACAACGACACGAGTGTCCGTACAAGTGCAGCTGATACATCCGACAAGCTGTTCTCGTTCAAGGAACTCTTCGGCGGACTAGCGCACAAGCAGGACCTCAGGATAGGTACGATGCTGGGCGGGTCCATATTCATGCCTGGAGCATCGCAGATCTACAACAGACAATACTGGAAGCTCCCTATAATATATGGAAGCCTCGGTGCGCTAGCGGGCACCGGCGGCTATTACCTCCACAGATACAATGTCTCGAAGAAGAACTACGAGGCAGCTCTGGCAAACATCCCTGAATTCGCCACTGATGTCAATATCTCTCCTGGCATTGACTATAGAGCGAAGCAGACAGGCACATGGCTACTTGTCGGTGCCGGAATCGTATATTGGGCGACATTGCTTGACGGTGCCATAAACTACAAGCCAACAGAACACCCTCATCCAGGACGAGCGACCGTATATTCGCTGCTGCTGCCAGGTCTGGGACAGGCCTACAATGGGGAATACTGGAAGATCCCTATCTACTGGGGATGCATAATAGGATCTGTTCACTACCTCTACACAAACGACATCAACTACCAGAGGTTCAAGAGGATACATAATGAAGCGACTTCCCCTGGCTACACAGGGCCGATTTCAGCGGAAACGGCAGTCTGGTACAGGGATGTCTACAGGAGATACAGGGATTACTCAATCGTTGCTACAGCTCTGTTCTACCTTCTGCAGGTGATAGATGCCAATGTCTTTGCTTATATGCACGACTTCGAGGTCACAGACGACATCAGCATGAACATAGAACCGGCTGTCATAGCCCCCAACAATGCATACGCGCTTCATTATATGCCACCATCAGGCATAGACAACGCCGTCGGCATACGGCTTGGCATAGTATTCTGACGTAAGCAGTATTCCTGCCGACGTACTTTACCGGGAATTTTCGCGGATGAAAAAGACAAAACAAAAGACAGAAATGAATATAATACACAATTTCAAAGGAATCTATGTGCTTGCCTCGGCTGTTGCCCTGACCGCAGCCACGGCATCAGGACAGGCCGCTACAGCAGCCCCAGGTCAGGACAATACGCCAAGGAAAAGTATTTTTCAGAACAATAACCGCAGAAGCAGGACATATCTCCAGAAGGAAAACAGACGGCTTGAATCAGTCATAGACTCTCTGGAAGCTGAACTCAGCAGATACCATGACGAGATGAGGATCAACGACAGCATCGCTGACGAGATCATGGACATCTACGACGAGAACGAAGACAAGAGTGCTGCAGGACTCAATCCGGAAGACTATACAGCGGAAGTATCAGACAGCCTACTCAACATATGGTACCTCCACAACCAGATCAGCAGCCAGGAAGTTCCTGAGTATGATATGGATTCGGTAAGGTTTGAATCAAACGTCCCGGACGAGATCTACATAGCCAGGCTAAAGGCGATGAATTCATACATTCCTCTCCCCTACAACGACATAGTAAAGAACTACATAATCCTCTATTCCGAGAAGATGCCCTCTAGAATGCCAAAGATACTCGGGCTGGCACAATACTACATGCCTTTATTCGAAGAGATTCTCAATGAGCATGATGTCCCGGAGGAACTCAAGGCAATGGCAGTAATAGAATCTGCTCTCAATCCGACAGCAGTATCAAGGGCAGGAGCAAAAGGCATGTGGCAGTTCATGTACAGCACGGCGAAACTCTATGGACTCCATATAGATTCATTTGTGGATGAACGTCTTGACCCTGTCAAATCCGCACATGCTGCCGCAGAATATCTGAAGGATGCATACAATATCTTCGGAGACTGGAACCTCGCGATAGCTTCATACAACTGTGGCGCAGGAAATGTCAACAGGGCAATACGCAGGAGCGGAGGCAAACGCAATTTCTGGGACATCTACCCTTATCTTCCGAGGGAGACCAGAGGCTATGTACCGGCATTTGTTGGAGCCCTGTACACGATGACCTACTACAAGGAACATGGAATTGTACCGGAAAACATAGAAATCCCAGCCCATATAGACACATTCCATATCCACAAGATGCTTCACTTCAAGCAGGTGAGCGCCTTGACCGGTGCCCCTGAGCAGGAACTCAAGAATCTGAATCCTCAATACCGCCACGAAATTGTGCCTGGAAATGACAGGGACTACATCCTCCGCCTTCCATACACATATACAAACGCATTCATAGATAATGAAGATTCTCTCTATACCTACAAGGCAGACGAGTACTTCAATCCTGTCGTGATAAAGAAGATCAAGGACGGAGGAGACGGAGAAAGGATCATACATAGGGTCAGAAGCGGCGAAGTGCTCGGACGCATCGCTATGCGCTACCATGTCTCAGTGCGTCAGATCAAGAGATGGAACAACCTCCGCAGCGACAACATAAGGATCGGACAGAGGCTAGTGATTTATCGCGGCGGAAACGGACCGGCCACATCCACAGCATCCGCATCATCTTCATCCTCATCTTCATCAGCTGCAAAAAGCGTTACAGCCCAGAAGTCAGCAGCTCAGAATTCTGGACAGAACAGCAATGCCGCATACACTATCTACGTAGTCAAGAGCGGAGACTCTCTCTACAGCATTGCAAAGCATTACCCGGGGATCAGTGCACAGAACATAATGGACTACAACGGCATCAGCAGCAAGATCAAGCCAGGTATGAAGATCAAGATTCCAAAGAAAGCATAATGCAGATGCAATAACCGATCAGTATCTTAACAAAAGATCTTCATTACAACTGAAATACCACCTGTATCTTAAGCTCGGCCTTGCCGGGCTTTTTCTTTGTCATGCCTGGCTGGATCCACGGATATTCAAGGAAACTTGCCCTGAGATAGGCCCGCAGCCATCTCTTCACTTTTATTCCGGCAGTCAAGGCTGTCCAATATCCGCGTCCATAGTATGCCGGCACATTGAAATTGCCTGGAGCATCCCTTTCATATACATAGAGCCGGTCATCCCATTTGTCTGCCCTGAAGATACCACCCCTCAGATATACTGTGAAGATATCTGAGAGGTAGCCTCCTTCAATGTAGCCTAGAAGGCCAAAGGATTCAGATACCACTGCATTTATCCTCGAGGCAAAGCAGAATGTCCCGTCAGAATACTTCACATCAGTCCTAATATCAGTCTTTGAACTTCTGTCCCAGGTCCTGAGCCGTTCGGAAGCCCTTAAGCATAAGGCTATACAGGGAGACGCCTGCCAGCGGTAGTCGGCAAGGAATTTAAGTTGTGAGCCTGAAGCGTCGGCACCATAACGTGGTTCAGGACTATGGAAGATGTCAAGGCTCACATTACCAGTATGGACAATGGCAGATGATCCGAATCCCTCCTTGCCGGCAAGACTGATGTACCCTCCGGAAGCAAAGGAACAGCATGCTGATATGCCGTATTCATTGCTGCATTTGCTGCCGCTGCGCACCGCTCCTGACCGGCTGCCATTGTATGAAGACGGATAATACCGTGCCGCCACCGCAATATCTGCAGACTCCCCGATACGGAAGCGGACACCACCCACAGCTGCAGCAGACAGTGCAAGGAAATCGAATGCAGCTTCTGCAAAGATATCTGTCCCCTTAAGATTATATCTGAAGTCTGCAGAACTCTTCAGGTCCTCAAATGGTCCTGACAATAAGGAGGTCTCTGCTGTTGAGTCATGGTCTGAAGTTCCGGGGCATAGGACGTCTTTTGTCTGAGCATAGACCGTGACTGACCCCTGGCAGTTATGACCGAGGTAACCTATGTTAAGCCCAGGAAGGAATGAAACGCCTTCCGTTTCTCCGCCGGACATAATCTGCCTCAGTCCCTCACCAGAGATGAAAGAAGAAACAGTGACGCTGCCGACAGAAAAATCTACGGCAAGACCTCTCATTGCGCCCTCTCCGGAATACGATCTGTATGGAGATATTCCCGAAGCTCTTCTTGCACACGAAGCCGGAGCTGAAAGCCCTCCCATCGTAAAACCGCTCCAGAGCCCCAGACCTTGTCCGAAGCGGGCATTGAAGTCACCGACAATGATCTTGCCGAGACGGTTCCTGCCATAGAATGCTGCATAGAAAGACATCACTTCCGGAGGAAAATGTGCCGCATCGTATCCGCTCTTTGCGACCAGGCCGAGCTCTCCTCTTCCGCCTGCTTCCATCACATATCTCATCGCATAGGAGCAATCTGCTGACTCATCTTCCTTTTTCCGCATCCCGCTGCGGACAGTCAATGAGTTGTATACTTCGATCTTTCTGTCGGAAGACTGCCCGGGCAGTGCCGCTGAATCCAAAGATATGAAATAGCGCAGGGCGGCAGCATATTCCTTTCCGAATCCGTCCACTGTGGCCAGTTCGGCAATTGACAATATGTCGCCATGACGGGATATGTAATCTGCCAGGGACGCCACCTGATAGGGAGAGAACAGGCCGCTGGCAGAAAGTCTGCTGCGTGAGACAAGATTGATCTTCAGAGGTCTTGACCGCAAGGCAGAGAACTGCTCCACCGTATATTCATCCAGCTCTTCAGTGGCTGTAGTTCCTGAGAGAAATGCCACTGCCGACATCCAGTCATCGTCTGGTCTATTCCCCGCAGCAGCCACACCCACCGCAAGACATATCATCACAGCCAGCGACACAGCCTTCAAAACCTCGAGAGACGGCATACCAGACGCTTCCACCTGCACCATATCACCAATGCATCCTTCCATCATCACATCACATATACACTTATCACCTATCCCATCATTCCCTATCATTTCCTCCGCCACTGACACCGGTCAGGCAGATACAGAGCAAAAATATCCTGTATTCCTATAAAAAGCCAACGGCTTTACGTTGTTTTACTTTTTTATGATAAATGTTTTTCTCTTTTTAATGTATTTTATGTTATTTTTGCATCCATTAAATCAAGACCTGATGGAAAAAGTCAAACTTCTGGACAAGACATTCAAGACATTCATTCCCTACGGAAAGATATCCGAGGCCATTGACCGTGTTGCAGACAAGATAAACACAGACTTCAGAGGCTGTGAAGACATCCCGGTACTTCTGTGCGTACTGAACGGATCCATCATGTTCACAGCTGAACTCATGAAAAGACTTGACTTCAACTGCGAACTTGTTTCCATTAAGCTCTCATCATACCAGGGTACCGGCTCCACCGGCAATGTCAGGCAGGCAATGGGGCTCACCGCTGACATCACAGGACGCAGAGTGATAATAGTCGAAGACATTGTAGACACAGGAAATACGATAGTGGAACTGAAAAGGATCCTGAAAGAGCATGGAGCTGCTGAATCAAAGGTCTGCACTCTCCTGTTCAAACCTGATTCCTACACTAAGGACATTCCCCTCGAATATGTCGCCATCGAAATTCCGAATGACTTTATCGTGGGATTCGGACTTGATTATAACGAACTCGGACGTAACCTCAAGGACATCTATGTCCTGGATGAGGACCAGCAGTCATAACAAACAATCAAAGGAAAAGAAATGAAATATTTTATTCTCTTCGGGCCTCCAGGGGCAGGAAAAGGCACCCAGGCCACAGCAATGGTAGAAAAATACAACCTCAGACATATATCTACCGGTGAGCTCCTCCGCAAGGAAATCGCTGCCGGCAGTGAACTCGGGATGAAGGCAAAGGAACTCATAGCAGCCGGAGCACTCGTACCTGATGAGATTGTAGAAGGGATGATCGAATCAGAATTCAAGACAGCCAAAGGTGTCGCAGGTTTTCTTCTCGACGGTTTTCCAAGGAATACCGCCCAGGCCAAGGATCTTGATGACATACTTGCAAAGACAGGCGAAGAAGTAACTGCAGTCGTATCCCTCATGATCCCGGACGAAACCATCAAGGAGCGCATCAGGCACAGGGCATCCATAGAAGGCAGGGCTGATGACGCAAACGAGGAGACCATTGCAAACAGGATCTCCACATACCATGACAAGACCGAGCCTCTCATCGGATACTACCGCAATGCAGGCAAATACAACGAAGTTGACGGTCTCGGTACAATAGAAGAAGTCCGCAGCAAGATCTTTACCCTCATGGACAAGTTCTAGAAAAGATACATCTGCCACTCTGACGGCACATATCCACCGTCAGGCAAGGCTTTGGAAACAAGCTTGAGGATGAACTGTATGATCAGGTCATCCTCTTTTTAATTCATATGAGATATACTCCGGTCCTGAAATATACCCTTCTGTCCATGGATCTCATCTGCGGAATAAACAGACCTTACCTGCAGAAGAATCCAAGAAGCACAGGCACCGAAAACTCAAGAAAAATACCATGGATGATGGCTGAGAGCATGACATTTTCCTGTGAAGGCCTCTGACATATCATCGGGAGGCACACATCCATCGAATTTATCCCGGCCAGAGAAATCGCACTGCTGGTCTTGCCTCTGGCGGCAATTCCCCTGCAGAGGACAAGAGCAGCCACTTCCCTGATCATATTGACAAGAAGAGACAGTGTAGCCATCTCTGTAGCGGCTTCAACACCTGCCGATGCGCTCTTGAGGCTTACTATCAGCATCGAAGACAATGAATAGTAGCCGAAGCCGCAGCCTATGGCAAGGGTGTCTTTCACAGAATAAGAAATCAGATATGATGCAAGGAATGTGAATATAACAGTCCCGACTATAGTGGATACCGGAAGAAGAAGTGTCCTGAAGTTGACAGATGAAGCTATTGTCCTGAAATCCGGCCTTGCCCCAAGGCCAAGCCCTACCTGAAAGACCAGAAGGCCGAGGGCGATATGCGAGATCTGCCCTACTTTCACCCATCCCGGTATCATTCCCATATACCCGATGGCTATCCCGGCAAGAAGAACGGAAGGAAGCTCAAGGGTATGTAGAAGACTCATCAAAATATTTCCGTAAGATTTTCGTGTAACTTTAGAGGGAGACTCTCCCCTGTCATCTCCAGAGCTGTCTTCTGAAGCTACGGTTGCTGACAGCGGGTAACCGGCAGATTGCTCCTTGCAGTTAACCTGATGCCCTGCAGGAAGCACAATGAATCTGCTGTAGAGGACTGAAAAGATTATGCTACCGGCGATTCCCGCTGTCGCTATTATCAGTGCAGGGATGCCGAGGGAGGACAAAGATGAAAGTACAGAACGGTCACTTCCCAGAGATATTCCGAAAAGTGCTATAAGTATCCTGACCGTCCAGGACACACTTTTTGATGTACTGAGGCTGAAGCCTGACCGGCGTATGATGATACCGATGGCAACACCAGCCGCTATGATTGAAACGAAAGTAAACATAACTGTAGCAATTTTTACATGACCGGCTTGAGCCCTTGGGAAAAGGGCATAGACATGAACGGATATCCCGTCGGATGAAAAGGATACCCTGCTGAACATGGAAAACCGCCTGCAGTTAAATGAAACCGCTGAACCAGTGGACATGGACAACCCTACATGACCGACCCTCGGCCTGCTTGTTGTTGATCCGGATATGTCTGGTTCCGCTTACCATAAGAAAACGATATGTCCGCAAAACGCGGAATAAAATCTCTGCAAAGATATAAGATTAATTCCTATTCTGAAAATCCCGAAAAGAATCCTTATATTTGCTCACTGCAACCGCATTTATTGAAAACATATTTGCAACGACTATGCCTGACAGCAATTTCATAGACTACGTGAAGATATTCTGCGCCTCAGGAAACGGAGGAGCAGGCTCAATGCATCTCAGAAGAGAGAAATACATACCTAAAGGTGGCCCTGACGGAGGCGACGGAGGCCGCGGAGGCCATGTCATCCTTAGGGCGAACCCTCAGTTCTGGACTCTGATACACCTGAAATACCGCAAGCACATAAGGGCCGAACACGGAGGTGCCGGAAGCGGACAGCTGTGCAAAGGAAAGAACGGAGAGGATGTCTATCTTGACGTCCCTCTCGGCACAGTCGCCAAGGATGCCGAGACCGGAGAGACTCTCTTTGAACTGGTTGAACCTGGAGAAGAGAGGATACTCGTGCGCGGTGGACGCGGCGGCCTCGGCAACAATAACTTCAAGTCAGCCACAAACCAGACTCCACGCTACGCCCAGCCTGGAGAGCCGGGCCAGGAAGGATGGTTCATCCTTGAGCTGAAGATCCTTGCAGATGTAGGGCTTGTGGGCTTTCCTAACGCAGGAAAGTCTACCCTGCTTTCAAAGCTCTCTGCAGCGAAGCCTAAGATAGCAGACTACGCATTCACTACACTTGAGCCGAATCTCGGAATCGTCCCTTACTATGACGACCAGTCATTCGTAATGGCCGACATCCCGGGCATCATCGAGGGTGCCCACGAAGGCAAAGGAATCGGACTGAGATTCCTCAGGCACATTGAAAGGAACTCAATTCTGCTCTTCATGGTACCTGCCGACGAAGACGACATCACCAAAGGATATGAAATCCTCCTCAATGAGCTGAGAATGTACAATCCTGAGCTTCTTGTAAAGGAAAGGGTGCTGGCTGTCAGCAAATCCGACATGCTCGATGACAAGATGAAGGCAGAGATGGAGGCGCAGCTCCCTGCAGATGTACCTCATGTTTTCATATCATCAGTGACCGGAGAAGGGCTCAAAGAGCTCAAGGATATGCTCTGGAAAGCTCTCCATCAGTAAAAAGTCACCCCACACTTTTATTTCACCGGCCGAAAGGCCATAAGAAACCAATGACATCATGTTCTGGCAGAATCTACACGAAATAGATCAGCATATAACTCTTTTCATAAACAGTCTGCACTGCGGATTCACAGATCCGATAATGCTGTTCTTCTCACAGGTAAGGATATGGTTCCCTATGTACGCCATCATCGCAGGGATCATGTTCTGGAGACTCGGATGGAAAAAGGCGATTCCTGTAGTGCTTTCATGCGTCCTCTGTGTAGTCATCTGCGACCAGACGGCCAATTTCTTCAAGGAGTGGGTCGCAAGGCTCAGGCCATGCCAGGACCAGGAGATGATCGGCATGGGGCTCTACATGCTTGAGACCGGAGGCGGACTGTACGGATTCTTCTCCGGCCATGCCTCCAATGCATTCGGCTTCGCTGTCTGCTCAAGCATGGGGCTGAGAAACGACAACCGACAGAAATACCGCGGATACAGTGCCTGGATATTCTTCTGGGCAAGCATGGTAAGCATCAGCAGGATATTTGTCGGCAAACATTATTTCGGTGATGTAATCACAGGTATCATAGCAGGCACCATAGCAGGACTTTTCTGCGGCTGGCTTGCACGCTTTGTCATCCGCCGGTTCATAAAAAGAGCCTGACCACCGGAATCCCGGAAGCCAGGCCTTATATCACATCGTCACCCTTCAGGATCAGAGAGCCGGAAGGACTTTTTCCATGCGCATTCCCCGTGATCCTTTTACAAGTATGACAGCATCATGGACTGGAGATGTATTCAGCCATTGCAGCAGGTCTTCCGAAGAGTTGAAATGACGGAAGACACAGTCTACCTTTTCAACTCCGTCCAGTGCTTTTCCGAACTCGGGACCTACCAGATAGGCCTCAGAGAATATCCCTGCAGCTTTTTTCACAATGGCCTGATGCTCCTTCACTGAATCCTTGCCGAGTTCAAGCATATCCCCCAGCATTGCAACCTTATGCTCAGATGCAATGGTCTGCATATTGTCCAGAGCAGCATTCATGCTCGTAGGATTGGCATTATAGGCATCAACAATTACAACATTCGATCCTGTCCTGACCATCTGGGAGCGGCTGTTTGAGGGCTCGTAGGCAGCTATTGCCGCAGCGGCTTCTTCAAGGCTGACACCGAAATGACGCCCTACGGCCACAGCAGCCATGACATTGTCCGCATTGTAGGCTCCGACAAGACGGGTATTGAGCTCAAGTGAAGAAGACGGGAAAAGCATCCTCAGATAAGGATGTGAAGTATCTGAAGGAAGTACAGAAACGCCCTCATACTCGACGCCATAAGGGATTGTCACCAGGTCAGGACGCTCGGATGCCATTCTGCACAGATAAGGATTGTCCACATTGAGGAAGACCCGGTCAGCTGTCCTCTGGATGTAGTCATACAGCTCTCCTTTTGTCTTCATCACTCCCTCAAAGGATCCGAATCCCTGGAGATGGGCCTTACCTACATTTGTAATGAGTCCATAGTTCGGCAGGGCGATAGAGACAAGCTCCTTGATGTCACCCGGATGGCTTGCACCCATCTCTACTACAGCAATCTGTGTCGATGAATTGATCTTCAGCAGAGTGAGAGGAACTCCTATATTGTTGTTGAGATTGCCTTCAGTCGCAGTGACATTATAGCGGACTGAAAGCACAGCCTTTATCAGCTCTTTTGTAGTGGTCTTGCCGTTGGTGCCTGTCAGGGCGATCACAGTAAGCGGCTTCCCGTCAACAAATGTCATCGACCTGTGGTAGCGGGCGAGATCCTGGAGAGCCTTCAAAGTATCAGGCACTGCAATTATCCTTGAGGCATACTTCTCATCTGAGACTCCGGCAGGAGCCGACCCTTCTGTAACCACGGCCCATGAAGCTCCTGCGTCCAGAGCCTTCAGAGCAAAATCGTTCCCGTCGAAATTCTCACCTTTCAAAGCGAAGAACATTTCCCCGCCCCTGATGTTCCTGCTGTCTGTCGTCACCGACCCGCAGGTTTTGAATATATCATACAACTGAGCTGTTTCCATTATGTCGTCTATCTATGGTCAATAGGTATGAAGATTATCTTCCGGTGCTTCCGAAGCCGCCCTGGCCTCTGTCGGTATCATCAAGAGAATCCGTCTCCTCCCACTCTACCTGTTCATATCTGGCAACAACCATCTGGGCTATTCTCTCCCCAGGATTGATTGTGAAAGGCTCCTGTGAAAGATTGACAAGAATGACCTTGATTTCTCCTCTATAGTCGGCATCGACTGTTCCCGGAGAATTCAGGACAGTGATACCATATTTAGCAGCAAGTCCGCTGCGTGGTCTGATCTGTGCTTCAGTGCCTTCAGGAAGTGCGATATGGAGACCGGTCGGTACCATGGCTCTCTCAAGAGGCCTGAGGACAACAGGTTCTTCGATATTGGCCTTCAGGTCCATTCCTGCAGAGGCGGAAGTTGCATATGCCGGTGCCGGATATGCAGAATGATTGATAATACGTACTTTCACCATTGGTATCTGTTGTTTATCTGTGATACGTCCCGGTAATGATTGCACATTTCCGGGCGAATTGGACGCGAATTTACAGAAAAATATTGCATATTAAAATATTTTACCTACCTTTGCAATCCCGTTACAAACAACGGGGAAGTTCATTAAAACAATGGGGGTATAGCTCAGTTGGCTAGAGCACCTGCTTTGCAAGCAGGGGGTCGTCGGTTCGACTCCGTCTACCTCCACCACATAGAAAAGCGTCATACCTTTCAGGCATGGCGCTTTATTTTTTCCCATCTGTCCGCATGACATACTCATTATTCCAGACATACGGCATCTCTATAATCTTTAGCAGACACTCATATGCGCAGCATAGAAAGTATATCCGAAGAATTCATGGACTCGACTCCGAACTCCTTGGCGGCTCTGTCCCCTGCCTCACCATGGAACCATACGCCTAGGACAGCTGCAGAAAGTGAATCGTAGCCTCTGGCTGCAAGGCCTGCAATCAGGCCGGTCAGGATGTCTCCGCTACCTCCTTTTGCCATGCCTGGATTTCCTGTCATATTGAAGAAACATCTTCCGTCTGGTGCACATATCATCGTGTGGGCACCCTTGACTATAACAACGGAGTCCAGCTTATGGCTCAGGTCTCTGACCATAGCTATCTTCTGCAGGTCATTGTTCCACGGATAAAGTCCAGGAGCTGCGGGACGGTCACCGACGAGAGTCACAGGTGCATCTATAAAGCCTGAACTGACAGCTGCCTTCAGAAGGCGCGAAAGCTCTCCGATGTGAGGAGTCAGGACAGCCCCTGATGGAATCAGGGAGAACATATCGGGGTGTGCTGAAATTATATTGAGAGCATCTGCGTCAAGCACCAGAGTCTTGACATGCGGCTCGAACGCCCCCGAACGTGCGATTGCCTTATGCCGCCCTGACAAAGACGAAAGAAGGCACCTTAGTGCAGACACCGTTTCCTGCTTCTGACCAAGGCCCGGACCGGCTGCTACTGAAGAATATTTCGAAAGATTCTCAGGAAGCGATGAGAATACAGGGCCCTGGTCGACCGAGACGATTGCCGACGGCAAGGATATATGTATCACTTTCCTTTCCTGCATAGGAACACGCGCTGTCACTAGTCCGCATCCAGAGCGCAATGCCGCTCCTGAGCACAGGACGGCTGCTCCCATCATCCCGACAGATCCAGCGATAAGAAGAGCATGGCCATGTGTACCTTTATTGTCAAATTCCCCTCTCTGCTTCATCATACCGCATATCATCTGCCTGTCCAGGGCATAGAAAGAGGAAGAAGCCGACTTGATGAATTTACGGTCCAGACCTATAGGCACAACGGAAAGCTTTCCAGCAAACCTGCCGGTATCCGGGAGCAGCAGAGACAGCTTAGGAAATTCCACTGTCACAGTCATATCTGCGGCCACTACATCCGGAGCAGCAGCTGGCTCAGGCTCAGTAGGCAGTCCGGACGGGAGATCGACCGAAATCACCATCCGGCACATCGCCGATACAGAATTGATGAGGCGGATCAGCCTTCTCACCGGATCCTTTACAGGACCTGAGATTCCTGTTCCAAGCAGAGCATCGATTATGACAGTACAGCGGCTGAACACAGCACCTGAATTCACCGGAACACTGTCGGATGACTTTATTATACGTCCGTCCCTGAAATCGTAGCGCAGCACTGATGAAGGAAGGCGCAGGAAATTGGCCCTGCAGTCTTCAGACATATCTTCCTGAGGATATGCGCACAGGACCGATATCTTCCTGGCTGTGCCGAAACGTCTGAAGAGCAGCCTTGCCACAGCAAGCCCGTCCCCGGCATTGTTTCCCTTGCCGACAACAACAAGATACTCAGGCACAGGACACCTGCAGCGCCCCCTCACCGAAAAGCCCCGGCAATCAGCGACTGTGGAAATCTCAGACTCGATGGCTTCAGCCGCCCTTTCCATCAGGTCTATGCTCTTGACAGGTTCAGTCTCGATAGTCCGGAGATCTGCCTGGCGAATGTCTTTTCCGATCAGAATTTTCATATATACAAACTTACGGAAAATCCGTGAAATATCCGCCGGATTTCGGCAGATTAACGCAATAGAAATTGAGA
>JADIMK010000047.1 GCA_017694785.1 Candidatus Cryptobacteroides intestinigallinarum | reverse complement strand
GGCCGTCCCGAAGTAATTGTCGCTATCATTGACCAGGGAGTGCAGTACAATCATCCTGACCTTGCCCAGAGCATGTGGGTCAATACTGCCGAACTCAACGGGACCCCTGGCGTTGATGATGACGACAACGGGTATGCAGATGATATTTATGGCTATAACTTCGTCTCCAACTCAGGTGAAATCACATGGGCAAAACAGGGAGACAGCGGACATGGAACCCATGTTGCCGGGACTGTTGCCGCAGTCAACAACAATGGAACAGGAGTCTGCGGAATTGCCGGAGGTGACGGCTCTTCCGACAGTGGAGTCCGCATGATGTCGCTTCAGGTATTTGACGGAAATGCAGGCGGTACAGTAGATGTATCTGCTGCTGCCATAAGGTATGCTGCGGACAACGGGGCTTCAATAATCCAGTGCTCATGGGGATATAATGCCGGAGACTATCAGTCGGATGCCCAGTGGACTGCATCTGCGAGACTCGAGGCCGAAGCCCTTGAATACTTTCTCAACGGGGGGGAAACCGGAAGAGGAAACTGTTCTGCTATAACTGACGGCAACATTGCGATTTTCGCTGCCGGCAACGATTCAGACGACATGGCATCTTATCCGGGAGCGAGTCGCGGCTGCATATCCGTGACATCTTTTGCCAGTGACAATCTTCCGGCAAATTATACCAACTATGGTCCCGGCTGCAATATTGCGGCTCCTGGCGGAGAATATTATACAGGTGATACATATTACGATGAAACCTGTGTGCTGTCCACTATGCCTACTGAGTCAATCACCTCTGTCGGAGATGACGGTACAGTCACAAATACTCCTGCGAACTATGGGTATATGCAGGGCACATCGATGGCATGCCCTCACATGTCAGGTGTTGCGGCCCTCGGTCTTTCATACGCCCTTGACATGGGCAAGACATATACCAGAGAAGAGTTCATGTCGCTTCTGCTGACTTCTGTCAATGACATAGATTCATATCTTGTCGGTTCCAAGACCACTCTTATTGTCAATCCTGCGACCAATACAGGCTCAATCGGTGAACTTGATCTGGCTCCTTTCTACGGCCAGATGGGAACAGGTACAATAGATGCATGGAGAGTCCTGATGCAGATAGAAGGTACGCCGTGCCTTGTGGCCGAAGTAGGGAAATCCCAGAGGCTCAACCTTGACTCCGTGTTCGGCGGCGGTTCTGAGAACCTTACTTATCTCAATGTTGAGATTTCCGATGACGACTATGATGCAATAGGCCTGATGACTGACCCTGTCATCAAGGGAGGACAGCTTCTCATTCAGCCTACCTACTATGGTTCAGCCAAGCTGACCATCACGGCAATAGCAGGCGGCAGCCAGGTCGGCGGCGGAGCCAATATCGGAGGAATGGAGATTACCAAGGATGTATCAGTTATTGCAAGAGGCATCAGCAACGGAAACGGCGGCTGGCTGTAATATCAAAACCGAAAAATTAAAATGAATATGAAAAGAATCCTATACATTCTGGCTGTCGCATTCAGCTGCATGGCACTCTCTGTTTCATGTCAGACTAAAGAAGAGCCCGGCACTGATATTTCAGGAGTATGGCATCTTGTTGATACTGAAGGTCTCATTCTGGATCAGGAGCTTGATGTTGACGTGTATGCAGTCTTCAACAGCGGCAATTTCGAATTGTATCAGAGAGTAGGCGAGTCAGCCGGCAGATACTGGTACTATTCAGGTACTTACTCCACATCAGGAAATGTCCTCACCGGCAGATATTCCGACGGCACAAGACTCGGAGGAGTCAGCGGCGAGGGCTATTCAATCTCTCTTGACGGCAGTACACTTTTCCTTACCTCAGTCTTTTCAGGAGAGGTCAGCGAATATGAACTCGTGGAGGAAGTTCCTTCTGAAATTGCCGACAGTGCCGTTCCGCCGGTCAAGTCCGCGGATGCTCCGGCTCCGGTACTTTAGCCATTGCCGTACCGGCCTTTTGAAATAGCTGTAAAGCAGAACTTAATTAATATACACACTTAATTTTAGTATTATGGAAGCAAAAAAATTATTCGGCTATGCAGCGGCAATGTCCCTGCTCGCCTTCGGATTAGCGTCCTGCGAAGAACCTGAGAACCCAGGAAAAAACCCTACGCCAGGTCCATCAGCGACGGTCCGCTTTTCTGTTGAAGTCACAGAAGTGACAGAAACTTCCGCTAAAGCTGAAGTTACAGTAAGAGGTGATGAGGCTGCCACTTGGTATGCTTTCGTTACAGACGACCTTGACACTGACGCAGATGTCCTCATCACATCCGCTGTCGGCGAACTTTCTGACATCGAGTCAGTCCTCAAGACCGGAAACGGCGAGGTTGAATTCACTGATCTTACTTCAGGCACAGACTACCGTGTCATTGTGACCGGACTTGCTGCTGACGGTACAGTGTCAGGCAGGGCTGCAGATGAAGAATTCACCACTTCACGCGATCCTAATGACTGGAGTGTTAATCCGGACTGGAGTATCAGTTATGCTGGTCGCGGATCATATGAAATTCAGACAGGTACAATGTATGGAGATAGAATTGACATCGTTATGCCGGATGATGATTTGAGCTACTATTATATTCTCCCAGTGTCTGTGACGGAGTTCGAGCAGGTGTATAAGAGCAGTGTTGCAACACTTGCAAATTCACTCATTGAAGAATTCAATGCCATGATTGAAGAAAATAATACTGCATACCCTGATGATCCGGTCTTTATTACTGATCTGCTTTATTCCGGGGCAAATTCATGGATTATGCAACCACTTGCTAATGAGCAGCAGTATCTTTTCATGATTGGCATAGAACCGAACGGAGCCTATGGTGAAGGCCTTGGCCTTTATGCGCAGTCAGAGGCATTTACCCCTGCTGTGGAAGAGTCTTCAGACGGATATAAGAAATGGCTCGGCGACTGGACTGTCTCAGGTACAGGCGTGCTATATGACGAAGAGACCGAAGCGACGAGTGAAGGAACCTGCTCCAATACTGTAACGATAGTTGAAAGTATACCGAACTATGAATATACTGTATACGGATGGCAGCAGGGACTTATGGGCTCTTATGGAGAGTCTGACGCAATAGGCTCCGTGGCAAGGTACGATGCTTCGACAGGGGCTCTGTCATTCGTTTCCAGTTCAGATCTCGGGCAGGTCAATACTGGCAGCTATGGTATGGGAACTGTCGAATTCCTCGGCTATTGTGACGGTACTTCTCTCGGTTATCAGGGTGAAGATGTCTCAATCAACGGTGAATATGACATAGCAATCGCAACAATGTCACCTGAAGGTACAGTAACTGTTACCGCTCAGAGTATTCCTCTGATGGGAGGACAAACTGTGACGCTGATAGGAATGCAGTACTATGCTCGGGTAACTGTAGGTGGAGAAAGTGGGCGTCTTTACTGGTCCGTAGCACATCCTCGTTTCTCCTACGGTGACTTTACAATGGTGAAAAACGACGCTTCCGGTGCAGACGCATCTTCTGCATCTGTCGCCCGTTCATCCGTAAGAATCGTGAAGAAAGAGGCTGCCGCCAGGACTTACTTCCCGATGAATTTCTCATACATGGTGAAATAAATCCATGCCGTGGGATGTCAAAAGTTCAGATGAAAATTTGATTTTGCAAATATGATTTGTGGAGGGTGGCGTTCATTTGTCACCCTTCACTTTTATCAGACATTTTTATCAGTCTATTATACTATTATAGGTCTATTTTATCAGTCTATTTTATCAGGACAAATATGAATATAATGAAACTTATCGCTGCATTCGCCTCCATGGTCTTGACCGCAGGAATGATTTGGGCACAGGATCTTCCGGATGTGAGTGTAGAGAACATGGACGGGGAGACCGTCAGCATCAGGGATGTGGTCCGGGGCAAGCCTGCTGTCATCTCATTCTGGGGAGTGACCTGCAAGCCGTGCATCACCGAGCTCAATGCCCTTAATGAAGTGATGGAGGAATGGCTTGAGGATGTAGACTTTGACATAATTGCGGTCTCAGTCGACGACAGCCGCTTTTCATCGCGTGCAAGGTCAATGGCACAGGGATATGACTGGCAGTTCAAGTGCGTCTTTGACAAGAACCAGGACCTCAAGCGTGCCATGAATGTGTCCCTTACCCCGCAGACTTTCATCGTGGATGCTTCGGGCAATATAGTCTATTCGCATTCCGGCTATACTCCGGGCAGCGAATATGAGCTTTATGACAAACTCATGGAAATCTCTGAGTAATGGCTGGACTTCTGAATACTGCGGCACGACCGGATACTGCGTCATTGCTGCAAGCTGCTGCAAGAGTGGTGTCGTATGCAGCTGTCAGGCTCTTCCTTGCGGTTTTTCTCGCGGCAACGGCGTCCCTCGCCATGGAAGCCCGTGAAAAGCGCAATTGGGGCACTCTGTCAGGCAGTCTCGAGTCGAACAGCATATATTATATGCATGATGCCGGCCTTGATCCATCGTCTTCGGTGAATCCGGACGACCGGTTCGGCACCAACAATTACCTGAAGCTGGACTATATGAACGGCCGCTTTTCCGCCGGACTCCAGATGGAAGGTTTTCTTCCGGCCCTTCAGGGCTATGACTATCTTGTATACGGCAACGGGCGCAAGGTGATTCTCGGATCCAAGTATGTCAGCTGGCAGGATGACATGTACGGCTTCCGTGTCGGCGACATCTTCGAACAGTATGGCAACGGGCTCATTTTCAGAAGCTATGAAGACAGGGCTCTCGGCTTCAACAATTCGCTTGAAGGAGTCCACGGCAGATTCGACTGGAAAGGAGTGCATCTGAGCGCCATGTTCGGCAGACCGAGACTTTATCTTGAATATGCAGAATCCATGGTCAGAGGCGCAGACCTGTGCCTTTCGTTGTCAGAGATGACCGGATGGGACGCCGCAAGCCTCAGCATAGAGGGAAGCTATGTCAACAGGTACGAGAATCTTATGGAGAATGAGCTTTTCGCTGATCTGCTCACTACCAACAGCCTCGACATGTATTCCGCGAGAGCCAATTTTGACTGGAAAGGCCTTTCTGCCAAATTCGAGTATGCCGGCAAGAGCAAGGACCTCCCTGATGCCGCAAGCCGGGAAATGCTCACCGGAAATGCCATCCTCGCCGAGCTCGGATATTCCTACAGGAGATTTTCCGTGCTGGGCACATTCCGCCGCCTTGTCAATATGAACACGATGATTTCACTCAATGCCGCCGGAACAGGAAATACATTGAATTATCTGCCGGCTCTGACACGCCAGCACACATACATGCTGGCAAGCCTCAATCCTTATCAGGTGAATGCAAATGGGGAAATCGGCGGCCAGGCTGATGTCTATTACTCATTGCGGAGCAAGACGACCCGCTCGAAATACTGGAATTTCCATGTCAATTTCTCCACATACTATACCGATGCCTCCCATACGGGCGGCCGCTCGAATCTCCTGTGGAGAGACATCAACGCCGATGTGGAGAGGCAGTGGAACAAGCGGTGGAAGACTGCCGTGCTCGTCTCCATACAGGAGTGGAGCCCGTCCCACGGGATGCAGGAATCAACATACGCATCCAATATTTTCGTTGTGGACAACACTTGCAAGATCACCGATAAGATGTCGGTGCGTCTTGAACTCCAGTACCTGTATTCGGCCAATTACGAGAAAGACTGGATGGCAGGACTGCTTGAGTTCAACATGGCTCCTCACTGGAGCGTGACAATCAGTGACATGTACAACCATGGCTCTTCAGGGAAGCACTATTACAATGCCTCTGTTTCCTATACAAGGAAGAGTACCAGAATCCAACTCGGATACGGCCGTGTACGCGCCGGCTATATCTGTTCGGGCGGAGTGTGCCGCTGGACTCCGGCATATACCGGAGCGAACCTGACGATTACTTCGTCATTTTAGACTGTCACTTCGTCATTTATTGAAATTTCGTCATTTATTGAATTTTGAAATCTAAACAAATACCAGATAATCATGAAACACCTGATTCTTAAAATTCTCTGTGCGGCAGCCGCAGCCGCTGCGATGATTTCGTGCACCGGCAAAGAGAATCCGGACCCTGCAGGCTCTTCCGGTCTTGAAATGAAGTCTTCTGCCTATTATATTGCTGCCGGTGGCAGTGATGTGGCATATCTTTCCGTATATTATGACGGTGTGGAGGTGACCGGCTCCCCGGACATCACGGTTTATATTGAGGAAAACGGAGAGACTTCGGTCTATGAAAGTACGGAATGGTCGTCAGCGGAGGAGTGTGAAGTGTCGTTCTATGCCGAATGGAACAATGAGACATCAGAGCCTATTGTCATAGCCGCAGTAAGCGGCATAGCAGAAGTCCCTGACGACCCTCAGCCAGATGAGTGGAGTCATTTTGTGAAGAATGCCCTCATGGTTCAGGGGACGAGCGTAGGCTGTGTGTTTTGTCCGTATGTCATGGATGCCCTGGACAAATTCTACGGCAATGCCGCTTATTCCGAATATGCGGAACATGCTGTGCTCGCTGCGCTCCACTGCAATGTGAATGTGAAGGACCCGATGAGCTCAAGCGATATTCTTAAAGTCATGGCAGCATTCCCGACCGCTTTCAATGGTGTCCCGAGCCTGATGTTCGACCTCAACGACAGGTCATATATCGGAAGCAATGCCACTCCGACACTCATTGCTTCATATATAAACAGGTCAATTGAAAATGGCGCCGCCACCGCCATTGCCGCATCAGTCACCGGAACGGAAAGTGCCGGGACCGTCAGCGTGACCGCCAAGGTCAAGGTAGGTGAGGCTGGAAGCTACAGAATCGCCGCATGGCTGCTTGAGGACGGTATTGAATATTTCCAGAAAAACGCAACAGAAATAGAGATGCCGAGTACTGTCACTCACAATAATGCCGTGCGTGCCGTCAGCTGCGTTTCTCCGGCCCAGGGAGAATATCTCGGCGGGAAAAAGGATCATGACGCGGAGACCGTCGTTGATTTCTCATGCGAGTTTGACATAAGCACGGCCAAAGTAGAGAACCTTTCCAACTGCCATGTCGTGATATTCGTGACGAGCCCGAATATGTCAGGCAGCAGCACTTTCTATCTTGACAATGCCGTTGACTGCGGCATCAACCAGCGCGTAGGCTTCCGGTATGAGTAGACGGCTTCCGGTATGAATAAATGGAGTCTGCGGGCGACAGCGGTCCATCTCTGAGATGCGATGCCATCTCCGGATGCCATGTCTGAGATGTGATGCCGTAGCCTGATATTTCCGGACTGTCCGGATGACTTTATGACAAAATGTCAGCCCGAGAGGGCTGGCATTTGTTTTGTGTAGCTGTCATGCGGTTTTCACAAACGTTTTCTTCCATCGGAAGTAATGGAGAAAGCAGAATGAAAGCATAAAACCGTAAAATATTAGAATTTTAAAATTATAACATTATGATCAGACCATTAGCAGATAGAGTATTGGTTGAACCTAAGGAGGCTGAGACCAAGACAGCGGCAGGACTTTATATACCTGACACGGCAAAGGAAAAACCACAGCAGGGTACAGTACTGGCAGTCGGCCCGGGCAAGAAGGATGAGCCGATGGAAGTCAAGGTCGGAGATGTAGTCCTCTATGGCAAATATGCCGGGACAGAGGTCTCTGTTGATGACAAGAAGTATCTTATCATGAAGCAGTCAGACATCTTCGCAATACTTTAGTCAATATCAGTCGGATTTAATAAGGAGAATATATCATGGCAAAAGAGATAAAATTCAATGTTGATGCACGCGCCCAGATGAAGGAAGGCGCAGATGCACTTGCAAATGCAGTCAAGGTCACCCTTGGCCCTAAAGGACGTAATGTCGTAATCGACAAGAAATTCGGTGCACCGCAGGTTACTAAGGACGGTGTCACTGTCGCCAAGGAAGTCGAGCTTGAGGACAGGTTCGCAAACATGGGCGCCCAGATGGTAAAGGAAGTTGCATCCAAGACCAACGAGCAGGCCGGTGACGGTACCACTACCGCTACTGTACTTGCACAGGCCATCATCAATGTCGGACTCAAGAATGTCACAGCCGGTGCAAATCCTATGGATCTCAAACGCGGTATAGACAAGGCCGTCGCAACAGTCGTCGAGGAACTCAAGAAGCATAGCCAGGCTGTAGGTGAGGACTATTCAAAGATCGAGCAGGTCGGTACAATTTCAGCCAATAACGACAGCTACATCGGCAAGCTTATCGCTGATGCAATGTCAAAGGTAAAGAAAGACGGTGTCATCACTGTAGAGGAGGCCAAAGGTACAGAGACTGAGGTCAAGGTCGTAGAAGGTATGCAGTTTGACAGAGGCTATATCTCTCCATACTTCATGACCAACGGCGAGAAGATGGAAGCTGTCCTTGAAGATCCGCAGATCCTCATCACAGACAAGAAGATTTCCGCGATGAAAGATCTTCTCCCTATCCTCGAACCTATCGCACGTGAAGGACGTTCACTCCTGATCATCGCTGAGGATGTCGATGGCGAAGCTCTTACTACCCTTGTAGTCAACAAGCTCCGTGGCACATTGAAGATAGCTGCCGTAAAGGCTCCTGGCTTCGGTGACCGCCGCAAGGAAATGCTTCAGGATATCGCAACCCTTACAGGTGCAGTCGTTGTGTCAGAGGAAAGAGGATTCACTCTTGAGAACACTACACCTGACATGCTCGGTAAGGCTGAGAAAGTTGTCATCACCAAGGAGAACACTACTATCGTAAACGGTGCAGGCAACAAGGATGATATCGCCGAAAGGGCTGAACTCATAAGGAAGCAGATCTCTACTACTACATCAGACTATGACAGAGAGAAACTTCAGGAGCGTCTCGGCAAGCTCGCCGGTGGTGTTGCAGTCCTCTATGTAGGTGCAGCCACAGAGGTGGAGATGAAAGAGAAGAAGGACAGGGTGGAGGATGCGCTCAACGCAACCCGCGCTGCAGTAGAGGAAGGTTTCGTACCGGGCGGTGGAGTCGCTTATGTACGTGCCGCAGAGACCCTCAAGAACCTTAAAGGTGAGAATGAGGATGAGACAACAGGTATCCACATCGTGGCACGTGCCCTTGAGGAGCCTCTCCGTCAGATCGCAGCAAATGCCGGTGTCGAAGGCAGCGTGATTATACAGAAGATCCGTGAAGGCAAGGAAGACTTCGGATACAATGCAAGGACAGGAGAATATGTAAACATGTATGAAGCCGGTGTCATTGACCCTACCAAGGTTTCACGTGTTGCCCTTGAGAATGCAGCTTCAGTAGCTGGAATGTTCCTTACTACAGAGTGTGCCATCGTAGACATACCTGAGAAAGAGCAGGCTCCGGCTCCAGGCGCAGGAATGGGCGGAATGATGTAGGATCTGTCCTGATGTGACAGACGTCCGGTGAGTCATATCAGCCGGGTGAAAGAAAGGCGGCCAGAGATTTTTCCCCTGGCCGCCTTTTTGATGTTCGCCCAGCACGAACGTACTCTAACGGGCGCAAATCCCCAAACCGCCCTGATAGTGGGAAGGTTACAGCCAAAGGCAAGGGTGTCCATCGTGAGGTGGAATCTGAAGGAAGCCGGCGGCAAACGGTTGGCCCGATGAACAAGAACTTGGTAGAAGGCTAGAAGGCAGGGGTAATGCTGCAACAGAAGCAAAAGCCCGATAACTATCCGAACTGACGACAGTAAACCAAGCGGGTATAAACCGGAAAGAGTGCGTCCATAACTGGGGAGGTCTCGCAGGCGAGGCTTCAAAAATAAGAAGCCGAGCAGTAACAACGAACTGCGAGAAGTCAGCCGAGGTCATAGTACCTGCTTAATATCGACACGGCAGGGAAGGACCGAACCTTATTGAGAAACAAGTTTGAAGAAAGGAACTCTATGGAAGAAAGAGAGCAGAAAACGATGGCGGGAGCCATTGACCACCCGAAAGGAGACAGGCTGGAAGCCGAAGGACTTTCGGGGGTGCAGACTTTTATGGAGATAACAGAAGACAAGCTTGTGGAGGTGCAGATAGATGAGCAGCACCTTCTTGAACTCATCGTGTCTCCCTATAACATCAGCCGAGCTATTAGGAAGGTGATGTCGAACGGCGGGAGCGGAGGTGTCGACGGGATGTCGGTAAAGGACTTGCCGAAGTACTGGGAACTCCGGGGCAGCGAGTTGAAGGAACTCATCTTGACGGGGAAATACAAGCCTGCGCCTGTTCGCAGGGTTGAAATCCCCAAAGACAACGGGAAGACGCGCAAGTTGGGCATCCCGACTGCCGTTGACCGAGTAATCCAACAGGCCATAGCGCAGGTGCTTGGCCCGATGTATGAACCGCAGTTCAGCGAGGGAAGCTTCGGCTTCCGTCCTGGACGGAGCGCACACGATGCGTTGAGAAGGGCGCAGGAGATACTAAATGATGGCTATGAATATGCCGTGGGTATCGACCTTGAGAAGTTCTTCGATACGGTCAATCAGAGCTATCTGATAGAACTCCTGTCACATACGGTAAAGGATGGCAGGGTGATAAGCCTCATCCACAAATACCTGTATGCCGGGGTGCTGATAGACGGAATGTACCACCCGACCCCGGAGGGGACGCCGCAAGGCGGCCCCCTGAGTCCACTACTGAGTAATGTTGTACTCAACGAGCTGGATAAGGAACTGGAACGGCGCGGTCACCCGTTTGTGCGCTATGCGGATGACAGTCTCATCTTTTGCAGGAGCAAGCGGGGAGCGGAGAGAGTGTGTGATGGCATCACGAAGTTCATCGAGAAGAAGCTTCACTTGAAGGTGAATCGCGAGAAGACGGAAGTGGGCTATGCACGCGGAATGAAGTTCCTCGGCTACTCGTTCTACAAGACAGGCGAGGGATGAAGGCTTCGGGCGCACCCCAAGAGCATTGCGAAGCTGAAAGCAAAATTGAAACTGCTGACAAGCCGAAGCAACGGAATGGGATACGAGCGGCGCAAACAGGTACTTCACGAAACGATACGCGGCTGGGTGGGCTACTTCAAGCTGGCGGATATGAAAACCTCCCTTGAAGTCATTGACCAATGGCTACGCAGGCGTATACGGATGTGTATCTGGAAGGCGTGGAAGCGCCCAAAGACACGGGTTAAGAACCTAGTCAAGTGCGGTATCAAGCCATACTGGGCTCGAATCTACGGGAATAGCAGCAAGGGATGTTGGGCTAATGCGGAAGGCATTATGCACCACGCCGCTGGGAACGAGAAACTCCGTCGTGCTGGCTACCCGTGCCTGATGGACTACTATGTTCAATTGCACAGAATGTAAGGAACCGCCGTATGCCGAACGGCACGTACGGTGGTGTGAGAGGTCGGTAAACGAAAGTAGGAGATAAACTTCATTACTTTCGTTTACCTCCTACTCGATT
>JADIMK010000046.1 GCA_017694785.1 Candidatus Cryptobacteroides intestinigallinarum | reverse complement strand
ATCTTGATCTTTCTTTTATATAATTATGCGCTATTATTTATTATCCCAATCTCCCCCGCATGCGGCGGTAGAGGGCGGCGTAGGCGAGGATAACTGCGAAGCAGTCCAGCGGGATCAGGAAGCCGGTGGTCATGTGCTGCTCGCCGATAAGGCCCATCACCACCGGTGCTATGGCTCCGCCCACGACCTTTCGTCTTCTTGCCCGGTCCAGGCAGAGACGGCATGGGGGATTTCTTGTCAATGAGGATATAGATGTCCGAGCGCTCATGATCGAGCAGGCTGATCTCCATCTCCAGTATGTCATAGTCCCCGTGGGCTATTATGAGGAAGGCATGTCTTGGCGTCATATCGCAGTCAGCTGGAATGCATCTTCAAACGGAATACGCTCGTGATTTTCATGGTGAAGTAGCCATGCATTTTCGCAGTGGCTTGATTCAGACAGTTTCTTTGATGTACTCTGTCCGAACTTTGTGCATACAACATCAAGTATCTGCCTCTCTTCCTCCGAGATGACTGATAGGTTTGGCTTTTCGGAGGATGTCAGGATGTAACCTGTGTAGTTGCCGGCTTTCGACAGGTCCTGGTTGATTTCCTGGAATTCACTGTAGACCCTCTCCCATTTTTCCGGTACCGGACCGTAGTTGATCGCGCGATATGACAGGCCTGTCATTGCCATCCCATATTCCCTGTAAGAAAGAAAATCTGCATAGAAAAGCAGCTTGTTCATCTTTGTGTACCAGACATTGCTACAATGGTCCAATATATAGAGCATTATGTTCTTCAGGTGTACCAATGACTGCTTTGCATATCCGTTCTCTTCACCTCTCGGCACAGTGAATACGCGGCTGGTATCATATTCTTCTGCCTTGTTGGGATATGTTTTGATGACTTTATATGTTTTTTCCAGAATCTTCTCGTACTCCGACTTTGAGAGCACATTCTTGGCACTTTCTATCATGGACAGCATCACCTCTGGTTTCATTATGGCAAGTATCAGTCTGCCGTTTGATATGCTCGGCACTTCCCCTATCTCGTACAGACGGTATTGGTTGGCCCCCATGCCAAGTATCAGGGACATCTTTGCGGCGCTTATGTCATAAAGTTTCCTGATATCGATTATCTGGTCCTTATAAGGAATTCCGTATTTGTTGCGGTATTTGTTTGTCACTTGTACGAAAGCCGCCGTGTCGTCTGCGTCTTCTGTGAATTCTTCTCCCGTATCTACGCAGCGCCATGCCGAATGAATATATTCATATTGTTCGCCACGGAAATTCCACATGCGTTTTTCATACACTCTCTCCATCTCTTTGCCGGTGAATGGACTTTTCATCACTTTTCCTCCTGATTCTTAAAGGGATATGATAACTTGTATTCTGCGATATGAAAGGAAATGCATATTGTCGGATTGTTTGGTGTACCCATCATGATCTTGATATATATTTCTTTGCCTTTTACCTTATTGCCGAATACCCACATTTGGCCGAGACCATGGAGTTCGTCAGGCAAAGGGCCTTCGATGTAGTCCTCGCTCTTGAGGCTTTCGATGATTTCTTTTCTATATGACGGTACTATTTCAAGCTCTTCAAGTGCTCTCTGGTTCTTTCCTCTGTCGTCACGGTATATGATCCCGAATATCTTCATTTTAGTATGGAATGAATCCAAAAATGTCTGCACCTCATCCTTCGTTATCATATATCGTATTATGTTAATTCTATTTCATGGCAATCAATTATATTGGCAAAGGTATAATAATATTCCCATTTTTGCAAGAATATTCAACGTTAAAGTTGAATAATTGCGATCAAAGACAACAAAAAGTCCTTGAGTACATCGGAAAGTACTACAAGGACAGAAGACAGAAAAGGTGGGTACTGGTATAATCGTCTATTTGTCAGACCCTGTATCTCCCCCGCATTCTGCGGTAGAGGGCGGCGTAGGCCAGGATGACTGCGAAGCAGACCAGAGGGATCAGGAAGCCGGTGGCCATGTGCTGCTCGCCGATAAGTCCCATCACCACCGGTGCGATGGCTCCGCCCACGATCGACATTATCAGGAATGAGGACGCAGTCTTGGTGGCTTCGCCCCTGATGTCCACAAGAGCCATCGAGAAGATGGTAGGGAACATGATGCTCTCAAAGAGATATGTCAGGCAGAGAGCGACGATTCCGGGGATGCCCGGGAACAGGATTGATGCCATCATGCACAGCAGGGCTCCGGCCGAGCAGAAGAGCATCGTGGCACGAGGCGATATCCTGCCCATGACGGCAGTGCCGGCAAGCCTTCCTGCCATGAAGAGTCCCATGCCTCCGAATGAAAGCATCAGAGCGGCAGTCTGCGCCGAGATCGCAGCATCATGCTCAGTCACATAGTTGATGAAAAATGAGTTGATGCCTGTCTGCGCCGCCACATAGAAGAAGAGTGCGATCACCCCGTAGCGGAAGCTCCGTACTGTCCATATCGAGCCGTCGGCGGATGCATCCTCAGATGTCCCGGGTCCGCCAGTCAGGGCATTCCCGTCTGTATCCTTTCCGGCGGCCACGGGGGCTCCGGCGGCAGCTTCTTCGGTGGTGTCTTCACCTACAGACGGCAGGTTGAGACGGGAGAACACGGCTCCCAGAGCCAGCACTATGACTCCGATCACAGCATAGGGAAGAGCTATATTGCTGTCGTCCCCGAGGATCAGAAGACCTCCGATGAAAGGCCCTGCAATCCATCCGAGTCCATTGAGTGACTGTGCCAGATTGAGCCTGCGCGCAGCAGCACGTTTCTCCCCGAGCACGGTGACATAAGGATTGGCGGAAGTCTCCAGACAAGTGAGACCGCAGCCTATCACAAAGAGACTCAGCAGGAAGAACGGGAATGACATAAGCTTCCCTCCGGGAATGAACATCAGTGCTCCGATGCCGTAGAGCAGCAGTCCCAGTACTATGCCGGTGCGGTAGCCCCAGCGTCGGATGATCCTTCCGGCAGGCAGTGCCATCAGGAAATATCCTCCGTAGACCGTGGCCTGCACAAGGCCGCTGCGGGCCTTGGAGATGACCAGCACATCCTGGAAATGCTTGTTGAGCACATCAAGGATGCTGTGAGCAAAGCCCCAGAGGAAAAAGAGACTGGCGATCAATATGAACGGCACAAGGTAGTTTCTTCCGTTCCTGTCTGTGAATATCCCGTTTTTCATGTATAATCAGGGTAATGGCTTGACGCCCGGTCCGGCCATCAAGGATGTCAAACTGACATCCTTGATCGTCAGACGGTCTGGTGGTTGATGCAGATACCTTTGAGGTACCATTCGTAGAGGCGGTGGATGCCTTCGTCGATCTCGATCTTGTGATGCCAGCCGAGCCTGTGGAGCTTGGTCACATCGGTGAGCTTGCGCAAGGTGCCGTCCGGTTTGGTCGGATCCCAGCGGAGTTCACCTTTGAAGCCTATCTCCTTCATTATCTTCTCGGCCACCTCGCGGATGCTTAGCTCCTTGCCAGTGCCCACATTGATGTGGCAGTTGCGGATCTCGGTGATGCCGTCGGCATTCCTGATGCTCGGATCGTAGGTGTCCTTGAAGTCGACGTTGAGGAGCACATGCACAGAAGCATCTGCCATCTCCTCGCTCCAGAGAAATTCCCTCATAGGCTTTCCGGTGCCCCATAGGGTCACTGCCTCAGGAGTGATGCCGTAGTGGGCGAGCGCTGCGAGTATGTCAGCCTCCTCTGAAGACCCGTCCACAATGAACTTGCCTGGCTGCACCTTGTATCCCTTGGCCGCAAATGAAGCCTCGCCTTCGGCAGCGCTCTTGCCTGCGGCTTCGGCGGCTACGGTGACAGGTCTGAGGCTGATGTCCTTGCGGACAGCATCCCAGTTGCCTTCGTTGAGGCACTTCGCGAGATAGATCTTGCGGATCATCGCAGGGAGAACATGGCTGTTCTCCAGATGGAAATTGTCGTTCGGGCCGTAGAGGTTGGTCGGCATCACGGCGATGTAGTCGGTGCCGTACTGGATGTTGAAGCTCTCGCACATCTTCAGCCCGGCTATCTTGGCGATAGCGTAAGGCTCGTTGGTGTACTCGAGAGGCGAGGTAAGCAGGCAGTCTTCCTTCATTGGCTGAGGTGCTTCACGAGGATAGATGCAGGTTGAGCCCAGGAAGAGG
>JADIMK010000045.1 GCA_017694785.1 Candidatus Cryptobacteroides intestinigallinarum | reverse complement strand
ATCTCTTTCTGTACGTCCACTACGAAAAGTGCTGAAGGGAGACGGCTCAGATCCTTGATGGAGCCGAGGTTCTTCTCGAGCTTCGCCCTCTGACGGGTGATCTGGAGGCGCTCACGTTTTGCGAGAGTATCGAAAGTACCATCTTCCATCATCTTGTCGATGGTATTCATCTTCTTGACAGCCTTGCGGATGGTCATGAAATTGGTAAGCATTCCACCAGGCCATCTTTCTGTCACGTATGGCATGTTGACTGCAGCTGCTTTCTCAGCGACAATCTCTTTTGCCTGTTTCTTTGTGGCTACGAAAAGGATCTTGCGGCCAGAACGCGCAAGCTGTTTCATCACATTTGCAGCCTCATCGATCTTTACTATACTTTTATGCAGGTCGATAATATGGATCCCGTTCTTCTGGTCGAAGATGTACGGAGCCATTTTCGGATTCCATTTTCTCGCCAAGTGTCCGAAGTGGACACCTGCATCAAGCAGTTCCTGGAAATTTGTTCTTGGCATTGTCTTTAAATTTTACTTGTTCTTTAATTTCCCTCCAGGTCTTTGCCGGTTCCCTGTCGGGCTCTTTTCTTCAACCGTCGGGCAGCGGCCTTGCCGGTCCCACCGGTTTTCCGCAGTCACGGCAAATTCAGGCAGCCACAGCGGATTCACATCCGCAGCATGGGTCCTGGAATTTTACTCCGGACTGTGCTTTCTTGTAAATCAACAGATAAGAACGATTAACGTTTACTGAACTGGAAGCGTCTACGTGCACCAGGCTGACCAGGCTTCTTTCTCTCGACTTCACGTGCATCACGTGTAAGGAATCCTGCGGCCTTGAGTGTAGAGCGGTAAGCCTCTTTGTCCACCTCACAGAGAGCGCGGGCAATACCGAGTCTCATCGCTTCTGCCTGACCTTTGATTCCGCCACCGTCGAGGTTGGCCTTTACGTCAAACTGAG
The DNA here is from genome assembly GCA_017694785.1 of Candidatus Cryptobacteroides intestinigallinarum. Taxonomy (GTDB): domain Bacteria; phylum Bacteroidota; class Bacteroidia; order Bacteroidales; family UBA932; genus Cryptobacteroides; species Cryptobacteroides intestinigallinarum. Next base: position 41,760 of record JADIMK010000045.1, on the reverse strand, counting down.
CGGTCGTACCTGTCACTTCAAAAGGCTGGTTCACGATGTAGCGGAGTGCTGGATCAACGAAATATTCATTGAGTTCGCGGCCGTTGATTGTGATGTTGCCTTTGCCAGGCACGAGATAAACGCGTGCGACTGCTGATTTACGTCTTCCAAGGGCGTTTACTTGTTTCATGCTCTGCTTAAATTTCGTTTAACTTGATTGTTCTTGGTTTCTGTGCCTCGTGAGGATGCTCGCTTCCCTCATAGAGATAGAGGTTTCCGAGGAGCTTTGACCCGAGACGGTTCTTTGGAAGCATGCCTTTGACAGCCATCCTTACCAATTCGGTAGGTTTCTTGTGCAGAATCTCCTTTGGTGTGGTGTATCTCTGACCGCCCGGATAACCGGTGTGGCGGACATAGACCCTGTCAGTCATCTTCTTTCCGGTGAGCCTGATCTTTCCTGCATTGATCACGATGACGTTGTCACCGCAGTCCATATTAGGAGTGAAGCTAGGCTTGTTCTTGCCGCGAAGGACAAGAGCGATCCTGGAAGCAAGACGGCCGAGCACCAAGTCGGTAGCATCAATGACAACCCACTCTTTCTTGATATCGCCGGCTTTCAGCGATACAGTCTTGTAACTCTGTGTGTCCACTGTCTTGATTTTTAATGGTTAATACTAAAAAAATTGCGACCCCTACACTACGTAGGGGGCGCAAAGATAATAAAATATTTCCAATCAGCAAAATCTGACTGCAAAATCAGTGATTTTCAGATCAGAGATTACCTCCGATGGCGACAGGATTGGAAAGAGTTTCAAAAGATACACCTCTGTAATCCTGAGGATCATATCCGTTCGGTGATGAATCTTTGACATCGCCGTTGAATTTGTAATATGCCACAAGACCAGGGCTCGAAGGATCCACAGTAAGCATGTTTTCCTTGATCTGGTTTGCAGTACGCACTACATTCCAGAGTCTTACTTCACTCATATATCCGTCGAACGGACGGGTGCCCCACTTGAAGTTAGGCACCTGACCTATAGAGAAGCCATAGTCAGCACCTCCGGCCGTGAGGTCAGCCGACATGGAGAAGCTTCCTGTGACCACATTTTCTCCGTTGACATAAAGTTTTCCCTCTCCGGAAGAACTGCAGGTGAACGCAAGATGATACCACTTGCCGGCCTGCAGAGGATTGTCATACCAGGTCAGTTCAGACTTTCCGGCCATCTGGAGGATATCACGAGGCACTGTTCCGCCACCTGCATCTCCGATACGCATGATCATCACACCTTCGCAGCCCATCACTGTATTGTTGTCCCTGAAGCTGTTCACATTGACAATAGCTTCATAAGTAACATCAGTAAAGACATTAAGAGGTGAAATCGGCACCTTTACGTATGAACTGCTGAAACGTGCAGCCTGCTTGATCTCAACAGGTTTGGTCAGGACAAAATATGTAATGTCCGAACCGTCAATGACCGGTACATTGTCCGTGGTCACCTTGACAGCCAGGAGCATCGATTTTCCTTCCTCGATGGCATCAAGGCCAGTCATATTCAGATCGATTGCAGAAGCATATATGTCTCCCGCAGGTATAGTGGCTGTCTCTCCGCCAAGAGAAGCCCCTGTGTACATGGTATATTCCTTACCGTGTTTCTGGTTGTAGTCCGCCACGACACTTTCGTCTGTAAGGATCGAATATGTCACAGCAACATCTTCCGTTGTCTTGCTGGTGAGACGGCTCTGCAGATCGTATGTCATTTCCGCACTTTCTCCGACTTCGATGACATTTTCCGCATCCTCGAAGTAAAGCTTCGGAGCCAGGAGTTCCGCCTCCTTGTCCTGACAGCCTGCAGCAAGTACGGCTCCGAGGCCGAAGACTGCCGAGGCTTTGAATATTCTTTTATTCATATCTTTCATTTTTTACTGTTCTGAACCTTCTTCAGACACTCCGTTCTGTGCGGCTTTCCACTCGTTGAAGACACGCTGGTTCTCCTGGATAGCCTTGCGCATATACTTGTAGTCCGGAGTATTGTCATAGTCTTTCTGGAAACGGTAAGCACCTACACCACCCTTGTAGCCGCTTGACGGCATGTATGCTGCCTGCCTGAGGATACTGCCGCCAGACGTTGCATACTGTTCGAAGTTCTCGGTAAGGATGAACTTGTGGGTATTCGGAATATATCCGTCCAGACCATCCACTCTACCATATGACTGGAGAATGAAATAGTCTATGTACTCCGGACAATTGTTGTAGAACACACTGATCACACCGTCAACACAGAGGAGCTTATGGCCCTTGCCTTCGGGATCGCTCATAGGGCCGATGTATTTGCCCATCTCCTTGACAAGATGAAGTATGAGCTGAGACTCGTTTGAGTTGCCGGCAAGAGTCCCGTCGGCATCATTGAAGCCTGCGCCCGGCTCCCAGTCGATGTCGAAGCCGTCCCACTCGTTCACAACGAGAGAGTCGCAGAGTGCCTTTGCGAATCTTGTATGGGCAGCCTTCAGTTCTTCGAAGTTGTTGAGATCATGGGAAGTAAAGCCCCAGTAATCCCAGCGGGCATGCTTCTTTGCCAGCTCAAGCTGGGAGTCTGACCAGCCTTCTTCTTCAGCCTGCACATACAGAGGAGTATATATTGACTCAGGAGTCCTGCCTTTTCCGAGGTGGGAAAGAAGGCTTACCTCAAGGAGCTTGATTCCTTTCTTTTTCTGTACGAATTCCTTGTCGGCCTTCTGCTCAGGAGTTATCTCGAAGCGCCCCGGTGCACCGCTCCACATGGAGATGATGTCCATGCTGTCCGGCACAGATGTAAGATATCCGCCTCTTGAAGCTCCGTAAGGAGACCAGTCAGAGAACCATCCGAATGCCACAGGACGGCCATAGTTCCACATCTGGTCCTTATAGGCCCGGAGATTGGCGTAGTATGCCTCGCTCTCCTCGTTGTCCATGGTATTGTAGCCACCGATATGTTCGATTTCGATCTTCTCGACCTCTGTACAGGAGAAGGTCAGCATTCCGGCAAGCATTGCCGGAGCAATCAGAAATTTTTTCAGTCTATTGTTCATAACCATTATTTTCAATTGATTTCAGTATAGCATTGCTGACTGACATCAGCGGCAATCCCACCAGAGTCTTGAAGATGGTGAATCCGTACGGTCCTTCAGCATACCGACGGCTGTCTGGTAGTTGGCAGCATCTTCAGCTGACTGCGAGAAGCTCTGAGGATAAACCATGCGGCGTATTCCCTGGGACTTGCTTACAGGACCGTTGTTTACCGATACCTCGTTGAGCTTCGGATAGCCCGTCCTTCTCCACTCTGTCCAAGCCTCCTGGCCGTTAGGGAACATTGCAATCCATTTCTGGATCATGATCTTCTCAAGCTTCTGCTCCTCTGTGCCGGAAAATTCCGTAGTAGCTGTTGTAGGAGCCGGTGCCGAATATCCGTTTATGCTTACAGACACAGGAGCCCGGCCTGAAGAAAGATATGCATCTACATCTGAGCTGACGGCGTTTTCCTGGAACGACATCTCGACACCCTGACGATAAAGGGAAGCCGCATCTCCTAATTCCGGCCAGAAAAGAGCTGCCTCGGCACGAAGGAAGTACACTTCCGAAGCCTTCATCCAATATGTAGGAGATGAACTTGTCAGATTAGGAAGGGAATAATCCTCATAAGTTCCAGGTCCGGATGCCGTGCCCGGAGGTACCGGAGCATATTTCTTCCCGTCGTAGGCCGTAAGCGCAGCCGTAGACTCGGAAGGCAGCATATAAGCAGAAAGACGAGGATCCTGATAGCCGTTGAGGTACGCGTACATCGAAGTACATGCCCTTGCCTCTCCGTAGTTCTGGGCGCAATATGCGATATTGTTCACGAACACGTAGCCTGCGCCTGTGCTCATCTTGGCAGCATCATCAGCCGCAGTCATGACTCCGATTGAATTATTCAGAGCCTCAGAAACCCACTGATGTGATTTCTCAGGAGCAACGTATCTGAGCCTCATAGCCAGACGGAGCATGAGTGAATTGGCATATTTCACCCATTTCCTCGCATCCCCGGCATATACGGCATCATAGTTGGCCGCGACAGTGCCACCTGACTCTGCCAGTGATGTAAGATCCGTTACCGCTGTCTTGAGATCTGTAAACATTGCGTCATATACAGCTTCCTCGCTGTCGAAAGGAATGACCAGAGCCATCTCTCCGGCATGAGTATAAGGAATAGGCCCGAATGACTCAAGTGTCTTGTGCCATGCTGAAATCTTAAGTATCTGGGCAAGAGCGAATGTAGCCTTGTCTTCAACCTTTTCAGCTTCCTGCTTTATCTTTTTCCATGGAGAAAGAAGCTCGGTATATGAATTTTTGTAAGTAGCTGACACCCAGTCGTCCTGAAGATAATAGGTAAGGTTGTTGAGACCGCTGTACCAGTTGTTGTCCTCGGCGACATAGCCGCTCCAGCCGTCAGCACTCAGCAGATAGGCCACCTGATACTGGTTGATGATATCAGTACCGTCAGCCTGCGTTCCGACAGGGAACACGAATCTTTCCATGGTTGTAATGGATGCTCCCATGGCGATACCGTCCATGGCGCCCATCTCTTCCGTCTTCTCATACGGATTGGTATTGATCTCCTCGTAGTTGCAGGACGGTAGCATCAGCAGCGACAAGGCTCCGGCAGATACCAGTGATTTATATAGGATTCTTTTCATTTTCATCAGAATTTGAATTTGACACTTACAGCATAGCTTCTGACGCTCGGCTGCATAAAGTAATCGTTGCCCTGTCCGTAGGTTCCTGTCGACGGAGTGAGCTCAGGATCGTAAGGGGCCTTGCAGTAGATCATCCACGGATTGTTCGCAATGAAAGTAAGTGTAAGACCTTTAAGCACATTGTTGAACCATTTGTCCGGGAATGTATATCCGAATGTAACTTCCTGGAGACGGATGTTGGTCGCACTGTAGACATAATATCCGGATGTCTGGTAATCACCGGTACCTACCATCTTGTAATATGTCTCTGCCGGAACCATGCCCTGTCCAGGAAGCATCACACCGCCTGCATCACGGGCATCACCGGAAGCCTTGGACACGCCGAAACGGTCAAGGATAGCCTCTGTCGATGAAGTGACGACTCCTCCGAAACGTCCGTTGATGAGGAAACTGAGATTGAAGCCTTTGTATGAGAATGCGTTGTTCCATCCGAGGGTGAAGTCAGGAGTAGTCTTTCCGAGGAAAACAGGATCACCTGCTTCCATCGTGAATGCACCGTCTCCTCCCATCTCAACGAAACCCTGGCTGTCCTTCTTGAAGAAAGTATTCGCATAGATGTCGTTGATGCTGCCGCCTTCCTTCAGGATGACACGGCCGTTGTCCTTCAGTACTTCAGGGATGTTGATTGGCTCAAGACTCATGTCTGTCTTATAGTCATGCACCATCTCCTTGATTTCATTGACGTTCCTTGAGAAGGTCAGCACCGATGACACATAGAAGTCCTTGAAAGTATTTGTATATCCGAGAGATGCCTCCCATCCGCGGTTCTCCACGTTTCCGGCCTGGAGATAGATCTGCTTGTATCCGGAATACTCAGGAAGCTCTCCGACGAATGTCTGATTGTATGTATTCGACTTATAGTAAGTCACCTGTGCACGGAGGTTGTTCCACAGACGGAGTTCAAGTCCGAACTCGTATGAACGCGTGCGCTCTGCCTTGAAGTCAGTGAAAGGATAGATACCTGTCTCCTGGAGGATACCGCCGACAATCGGAGTTGTGACAGTACCAGGAGTAAGACCCGAACGTGAGATAGGCGCACCTACTTCAGTATATGATCCGCGTACCTTCAAGTAAGAGAACCACTCCGGCATATTCACCATTTCTGAAATGATGGCGGAAAGACCTACTGAAGGATAGAAGAATGAAGGGTTGGCTGTGTTGACCAGACGTGAGTTCCAGTCATTTCTTCCTGTAACAGTCAGGTAAAGCATGTTCTTCCAGCCGAGTTCGACATTTGCGAAGACTGCATTGTTGCGTACCCTGCTGTCGCCGCCGGACTCGATCGAACGTGCTCCTGCTGCATCGATGTTTCCGAACGAGAAGAGGTTAGGGACGAGCATCAGCGGACCCCTGTATCCTCTTGTATAGGACCAGTAGTTCGTGTAGCTGTAACCTATGTTGGCAGAGATGTTGAAATTCCCGAGCTTCTTGTTGATGTTGAGCATGACATCGGCATACTCCTGACGGTCTCTGAAGGAGTTGTACTCATAGAGTCCTTTTGACGAACCTTCGGTAAAGATGTCGTTTGAAGTAGCATACACTTTCCTCTCATATTCTATATAGGAATCGTCAAGACGATAGCGGGCCGTGATGTTGAGCCAGTCGAGGATATTGTATGTCAGGCCTACATTGAACATATAGCGGTTCTTCTTGCTCGGAGATACTGTCCTGTAGGCAGTCCAGTACGGGTTGTCCATACCGAAAGTATTGTCTGAAATAGGCCAGTACTGTACCGGTATATTCCTGCTCTGGTCAAAGCGCTCGAAAGACCTGATGGCATCCCAGCTTTCTCCCCTCGGGTAAAGGTATGCAGCCATCACAGGATTCCAGTAACGTCCCTGTGAGACCATGTTCTGGTCCTTCTGGTTGACATATGATGCACCAAGATCAAGCTGTATCTTGTCCTTAAGGAAAGAAGAAGTGTTGCGGATAGTAAGGTTCAGACGGTCATACTTGTTGTTCGGCACAATACCGGTGGCGTTGGTCGAAGAAACTGAAGCATAGGTCTGGTTGTACTTGTTTCCTGTAGTAAGAGTAAGGGAATTGATGAATGTCATTCCTGTCTCGAAGAAATCCTTCTTCGGATCATAGGAATTCGGCTCAGGAAGCTTGTTTCCCCAGCTTTCATAGACACCAGGCAGGTTTCCGTAGGTATTCTGGAACTCCGGTGTCATGTAGGCATTGCTGAACTCTGAAGTAGAGGAGAATGACAGGGAAACTTTTCCCTCTTCTCCTTTCCTGGTAGTTATGAGGATGACACCGTTTGCAGCACTGCTTCCGTAGAGGGCAGCTGCTGAAGGTCCGCTCAGGACAGAAATGCTTTCGATGTCCTCAGGATTGAAATCCGCTATACCTTCAGTCGTGGCACGGGATTCGCCCATGACATCATTTCCTTGGCCGAGCGTAGTGTTTACAAGAGGAATACCGTCAATCACATAGAGTACATTGTTGTCTCCTTCTATTGACTTCGCACCTCTCATGACGACTCTTGTAGCACCACCGACGCCGCTTGCGCTCTTGTTGATTGTCACACCGGCGATCTTACCGTTGAGTGAGTTGACGAAATTGACGTCCTGGGCCCTGAGAAGTTCGCCTGAATCGACTTCCTGCACGTTGTAGCTCAAGGCTTTCTCAGCCCTTTTGATACCGAGTGCGGTAACGACGACCTCGTCAAGGAACTCAGCAGAAGGCTTCAGAGTCACATTGAGAACAGCCTCCCCGTTCCATGCGACTTCCTGGGTCTCATAGCCGAGAAGCGAGAACACAATAACATCATTTGATTTAAGTCCGGAAAGAGAAAACTCTCCATCAAGTCCGGTAGTGACTCCTCCCTGTCCGTCCTTGATCATGACGGCAGCTCCTGCGACCGGCCCTTGTTCATCAATTACAGTTCCGCTGACAGTCCCGCTTCCGTCATTTGCATCCTGAGCAAAGACAGACAACGGTGCCAGCATGCCCAGAGCTGCGGAAGCGAGTAAAGCGATACAGCACCTGAACAATGATGACTTCATTGTTTGTAGCATAAACAGAATTTTGGTTATTAATAATTATGTGGTATCTGACCTGCACTCAGCAGATCAGATGGCAAATATAGTACAAATATGTATTCAAACAAACCACATCTTTGACATTTCGTAACATATATAACGAAATATGCTCACCAGCTTAAACTTGAATGGTGAGCATATTTCATTTTTTAACTTTGTGAGCAGAAGAATCCCGGCTCAGATCGAAAGCACATTCAGCACATTGATCAGCTCCTTGTCGATAGGCTTGTCCTTCTTGATGGCACGGCTGAAAGGCACGTAGACGATCTTGTCATTGGAGATGCCGACCATAACATTCCTCTGGCCTTCCTTCAGTGCCTCGATGCTTGCGGTTCCGAGACGGCTGGCAAGGATACGGTCGAAGGCGCTCGGAGAACCTCCTCTCTGGAGATGTCCGAGGATAGATACCCTCACATCATACTGAGGATACTCCTTGCGTACACGCTCAGCGTAATGCATTGCGCCACCGTCCTTCGGACTCTCGGACACGATGACAATACTGCTGTTCTTGCTCTTGCGGAATCCGCGGCTGATGAACTGCTCCAGCTGGTCGATGTCCGTCTGGTCTTCCGGGATGATGGCGGCCTCTGCACCGCTGGCTATCGCGCTGTTCTGGGCAAGGAAACCGGCATCACGTCCCATTACCTCTATAAAGAATATGCGGTTATGCGATGTAGCGGTGTCACGTATCTTGTCCACGCACTCCACAATCGTATTGAGCGCAGTATCATATCCTATAGTAGAATCTGTACCGTAGAGGTCATTGTCAATTGTTCCAGGCAGTCCTATGCAAGGCACATCGAATTCCTGGGCGAAGACCTGGGCTCCGGCAAGTGAACCATTGCCGCCGATGACAATGAGCGCATCTATTCCATGGGCAACCATATTGTCATAAGCCTTCTGCCTGCCTTCCGGGGTCATGAAATCCTTTGAGCGCGCTGTTTTCAGGATTGTTCCGCCCCTCTGTATGGTGCTGCTTACACTCTGCGATGTAAGCTCCTGGATTTCATCATTGATGAGACCTTCATAGCCTCTGTATATTCCCATTACTTTCCATCCGTTGTAGATGGAAGCCCTGGTCACGGCCCTGATAGCCGCATTCATTCCTGGCGCATCACCTCCGGAGGTGAGGACGCCAACTGTTGAAATAGTCTTTGCCATAATCTATTATAAATGTTTCAAAGATACCTTTTGATATTATTGCTTTCCGTCATAGACGGAGACTGCCGCAGGAGGTGCAGTTCCGCCCCAACGCTCACCGATGTAATCCAGCAGGGCATAAAGCTCTTCCGGATCCGTCAGAGTGACAAGACGGAGCCGTGTCTCCTTGAAGTCTGGAAGTCCCTTGAAGTAGCAAGAAAGATGCCGTCTCATCTCCAGTATGCCGATTTTTTCTCCCTTGAAAACAATTGACTTCTCCAGATGACGTTTGGCCAGAGCTACTCTTTCAGGTATCGGCATCGGCGGAAGGAGTTCGCCTGTATCCAGATAATGCCTTATCTCCCTGAATATCCATGGATGACCATATGTGGCCCGTCCTATCATGATACCGTCCACACCATACCTGTCAAAGGCTTCCTTCGCCTTCTGGGGAGAATCAATGTCTCCGTTTCCTATGATAGGGATATGCATCCTCGGATTCTCCTTCACCTTGCCGATAAGAGTCCAGTCCGCACTGCCGGTATACATCTGGCTGCGGGTCCTTCCATGGATGGTCAGAGCCTTTATCCCGGCATCCTGCAGCCTTTCGGCCAGCTCCACTATTATCTTGGAGGCCTCATCCCACCCGAGCCTTGTCTTCACTGTCACAGGGAGTTTGACGGCATCCACCACCATTCTTGTGATCTGCACCATCTTGTCCGGCTCCCTCATCATGCCTGATCCCGCTCCCCTTCGGGCTATCTTGCTGACAGGACATCCGAAATTTATATCTATGACATCAGCGCCATGGCCCCCCGGGACATTTGAAGCATTTTCAGCCATCCTGGCAGCCTCAACCATCGCCTCAGGGATATTGCCGTAGATCTGGATTCCTATAGGAGCCTCATAGTCATATGTGACAAGCTTTGCAAGAGATTTCGCCGCATCGCGTATGAGTCCGTCTGAAGACACGAACTCAGTGTACATCATATCAGCACCATATTCCTTGCACACAGCACGGAACGATGCGTCGGTCACATCCTCCATAGGCGCAAGGAAAAGCGGTCTCTCACCAAGGTCTATATCTCCTATCTTCATCTGGTCTGACTCAAAAACAGGCAAAATTACAAATAATTTTCATCCTGCATCCCAACCATACGACCAAAAAATCTCTATATTTGCGCTGCTAAACCCATATGAAATGTTAGATCAGGTACTTCTGGCCCCATATTACATCACACTGAAGATCAGGCATGCACTCTATGACTCAGGAATAAGGAAAATACATTCCGCAGAGATCCCTTCGATATCGGTGGGGAATGTGACTGTAGGCGGCACAGGGAAGACCCCTCACACTGAAATGCTCGTCAGACTACTGTCTGATGCTCCGGCATGGAAAGGACGTCGTATCGCCGTACTTTCACGCGGATACAAGAGAAAGAGCAGAGGATTCCAGCAGGTCATACTGGAGAAGCCGGAAGGAGCAAGACGCGGACTGACTGCATTTTTCGGAGACGAGCCGGTCCAGATAAAGAAAAAATTCCCTGGGATAACAGTCGCTGTTGACAAAGACAGGGTGGAAGGATGTGATTTTCTCAGGCACCCTGAAAAGCTCACTACCTCCAAGAAAGGACGCAGATGCATTGACAAGGACTTCAAGCCGGCAGATGTCGTGATCCTTGACGATGCTTTCCAGTACAGATCGCTGAAGCCATCCGTATCGATAGTACTTGTCAACTACAACAGGCCTGTGACAAAAGATCATCTCATACCTGTCGGAAGGTTGCGCGACCTGCCTGAACGGCTGACAAAGGCAGATATCATCATCGTCACCAAATGTCCCTACTACATGGAAAATGAAGAAAAGCTGGAATGGGCAGCAGACCTTGGCATAAGTTCATACAGCATTGACTCATGCAAGGGCAAGACTAAAGACGGACGTGATCAGGCCCTGTTCTTCACGACAGTAAGATACGATACCCTCGCGCCTATATTCCATGAAGGCGACCAGAGATACGCCTACTCAAAGCAGGCCATAATGTTCTCAGGCATAGCCGACGACACCCCTCTGATGCAATATCTGAGCGACTCATACCGGATTGTCCGCCATCTGTCATTCGGGGACCATCACGAGTTCACATCAGGAGATATGAGTTCGCTCAAGAAACTGGCGGAAGAATATCCGACAGCCATAATCGTCACTACAGAGAAAGACAGCCAGCGTGTGGCCAGTTTCCCATATGTGCCTGACATCCTTAAGGAAAGGCTGTTTTTTGCTCCGATCAAAGCGGAATTCACCACAGAAAAAGAAAAAGACCGCTTCATGGAAGTCATTCTTCCTGCCCTCGGGTAATCCCGGACAGATCGTTCTGAGACCGGACTGAAGCTTCGTGTATGGTATTGTACAGGATCTCGACGAAATCGGGGTCCAGACCGTAGCCTGCCCCTATAGACCTCACCCTTTCTAGTACGGTGTCCCATCTTGAAGCCTGGATGATGGCTATGTTGTTCTTTTTCTTGTACTCCCCTATCTTCCTGCTGACGTCCATCCTTTCCCCGAGAGCAGCCAGGATGGATTCATCAATCACATCGATCCTTGCCCTGAGCTGTTCAATGCTTTCCTTATATTCAGGACTGTCCGAATCCTGGTCTCTGGCCGAGAGTTCTCCAAGCAATGTGCCCAGATCCTCCGGAGAAAGCTGCTGGCCGGCATCGCTCAACGCACAGGACGGGCAGCAGTGGGATTCGATCATCAGCCCGTCGAGGCCCAGATCAAGGGCCCTCTGTGATATCTCATGCAGATATCTTCTGTCTCCTGCCATATGGCTCGGGTCACAGAAGAAAGGTATCCCAGGGAACATGCTTCTCATCTCTATCGCGACTCTCCAGCCCGGACTGTTGCGGTAACGTATATGCTCCAGAGAAGAAAAGCCCCTGAGGACAACCCCTATTTTTCTCACACCGGCCTGAGATAGACGTTCCATGGCCCCTGCCCAAAGACCTATGTCAGGACTGACAGGATTCTTGACAAGGACCGGAAGCCCATGGCCGGAACAGGCATCAGCTATCTCCTGCACAAGGAACGGGCTTGCTGTGGTCCTGGCCCCTATCCATACCATGTCCATGCCGTTGTCAAGACATTCCTGCACATGCTCCCGGCAAGCCACCTCTGTACATACCTTCATGCCAAACTCTTCATGCACCCGCCTGAGCCATCTCAGACCGGCACTTCCTACTCCCTCAAAGGTATTCGGGTGTGTACGGGGCTTCCACAGGCCGGCTCTGTAGACAGTGATTCCGAGAGCCCTGAGCTTCCCAGCTGTCTCCAAAGTCTGTTTCTCCGTCTCGGCGCTGCAAGGACCGGCAATCACCATAGGCCTGCGCCCGGAGAATATTCCCCATTCACCTACGGGAATCAAATCAAGTTTCCTTTCCATCTGTCATATCATGAAAAAGGCCGTCCGGGACTTCCGGACAGCCTTGCATCCTCTGGAGAGTCCTCTCAGACCGTAAGGATCTCTTTCTCCTTTGCAGCAGCGAGTTCGTCGATCTTCTTCACATATGAATCGGTCTCCTTCTGCACGTTCTGCTCGTACTCTTTCTGCATATCTTCAGGCATGCCGTCCTTCTGGGCCTTCTTGAGGGCCTCTATTGCATCACGGCGTGAATTGCGGACAACGATCTTGCAGTTCTCGGCGGCTGTCTTCACCTTCTTGATGAGCTCCTTTCTCCTTTCCTCTGTAAGAGGCGGAACAGCACAACGGATGCTCTCTCCGTTGTTCTGAGGAGTAAGCCCGATGTTTGCATCCATTATGGCCTTTTCGATGACAGGGATCATCTTCTTCTCCCACGGCTGGATAAGGATGGTCTTTGCATCCGGGGTGGTCACGGAAGCCACCTGAGGCACCGGGGTCTCAGCACCATAGTAATCCACCATCACATTATTGAAAACCAGCGGATTGGCCTTTCCGGCACGGTAAGTCTTCAGATCCTCTTCAAGGAACTTCACGGCATCCCCCATCTTGGTCTTGGCAGATGTAAGGATTTCTTTTGCTTTATCTATCATAAATATTCAGATTATATTTCAGTCTCTGTCGTCAGTCATATCAGCACATGAATTCAGACATGCACAAGAGTACCGGTCTTCTCTCCGGAAATAAGTCTTGTCAGATTGCCTTTCACATTCATGTCAAAGACCACTATAGGCATATTGCCTTCACGGCATAATGCAAAAGCAGTCTGGTCCATGACCTTCAGGTGGTCTTCAAGGGCCTTGTCAAATGTAAGCTCGTCATACTTTGTTGCAGTAGGATCTTTCTCCGGATCGGCTGTATATACTCCGTCTACCCTTGTGCCTTTCAGAAGTGCGTCAGCTCCTATCTCCAGAGCCCTGAGAGCAGCACCGGAATCAGTCGTGAAGAAAGGATTGCCTGTACCTCCTGCAATAAGGGCGACCCCGCCTTTCTCCATGAACGAAACGGCATCATCCCTCATATAATATCTGGCGATAGGCATCATGGGAGTAGCAGTGAACACCTCCGCAGGCACGCCTGCAGACTTTATCGCCATCGAGAGCCCCAGTGAATTGATCACTGTCGCCAGCATACCCATCTTGTCTCCCTGCACGCGGTCGAATCCCTTGCCGACACCGGACAGTCCACGGAAAATATTGCCGCCTCCGATGACTATGGCCACCTGCAGTCCTGCCTTCACGGCAGAGGCTATCTCCTCCGCATAAGCAGCCAGCATGTCTTCGCTTATACCCCGTCCCGAGGGGCCTCCGAGACTTTCTCCGCTGAGTTTCAGCAGCACCCTTCTGTATTTCATCTTTTATGATTTAATCGAAACAAAAATATCGATTTATTATGAAACTTGCAAGAAAGAGTATATCTTTGCATACCTGTTGTCAAAGTTGAGTATAAACTATTTGATAAAAGATATGGCAAACATTTTCACATCTTCAATCGGCAAGAAGCTCATAATGAGCATAAGCGGACTTTTTCTTATCATTTTCCTCTTCCTTCATCTCACGATCAATTTCTTTTCTGTAATTGACACGATGACAGGACATTTCGGAAATCCTGACGGACTGTTCGCACTCGGATGCGATTTCATGGCTCTTCCTATAGTGACAGTAATGGTGCCGATACTTGCCTTCGGTTTCATCATCCACATCATCTATGCCTTCATCCTTACTTTCAGCAACCTGAAGGCCCGCGGAGGATACAACCGCTATGCAGTTGCCAGCAAGGCCAGGACAGATTCCTGGGCATCCAAGAACATGATCGTCCTCGGTATCATCGTCCTCGGCATCCTTGCATTCCACCTCACACATTTCTGGGCTGACATGCAGCTCAAGGAATGGACAGGAGCTGAAGCTGCCGATCCATACATGCTCCTTGAAGAGACCTTCGGACACTGGTATATAGTAGTCATCTACATCATCTGGTTCGGGGCTCTCTGGTTCCACCTTACACACGGATTCTGGAGCGCATTCCAGACAATAGGCTGGGACAACAAGGTATGGCTCAAGAGGCTCAAGGTGATCGCCTACATCGTAGCAACCATCGTATTCCTCGGCTTTGCCATAGTAGCTGTCAACTCTTGCCTTGTAGCAAACGGAATCATCGGCTAGCCAGACATACGGACATACATTAGAAGATAATATCATCAACATAAAGGATGCCCTCTGGAACATAGGTTTCTGAGGGCATCCTCTTTTTATCATATCAGGCTATTTCACCTGACCTATATACGCCTGCGGACAAGCCCGGAAATCTTCCGTGTGATACCGGCCGGCAGAAGCATATGTTACAGCGGAAGAGTCTTTTCCCGTAGCCACGCTGCCGTCTCCGGATCAAGATCAGGAGAAAGGACATCATAGACATAGGCATTATAGCTGTTCAGCCAGTCCAGTTCCTCCTGAGTCATAAGCTCCTTTATTACCGCATACGTATCGATATGGCACAAGGTCAATGTCTCGAAACCCAGCCATGAACCGAATTCATTCTTTCCCCGAGGCACACAGAGAAGAATATTTTCATGGCGGATGCCGTGCACTCCTTCCCTATATATCCCCGGTTCATCTGAAGTCACCATCCCAGGAAGCAGAGGCTGACGGTTGAAATTCTGCCTGATATCCTGAGGTCCTTCATGTACGCAAAGATAGAAACCGATGCCATGGCCGGTACCATGGCCGAAATTCCTGGTGCTGCGCCAAAGCGGAATCCTTGCAAGGCAATCAAGCTGGCATCCTGCCGTCCCTTCCGGAAATACTGCAGAAGCAAGACCTATCATACCCTTGAGGACAAGAGTATAATCCTCTTTTTCCATGTCAGAGCACTCACCAACCGGCACCGTACGGGTAATGTCAGTGGTACCGAACACATATTGTCCGCCTGAATCCGTCAGATACAGGCCACGGCGCAATATCGTCGCCGAGCCTGATGCCGGTGTACTGTAATGCGGAAGAGCGGCATTCCTGCCATAGGCTGAAATCGTCCGGAAACTGTCTCCACGGTATCCTGGGATCTCCGAGCGGAACGAAGAAAGCTTCACTGATGCATCGTATTCAGAGACAGATGCTCCGGAAGCAAGAGACTTCTCAAGCCAGAACAGGAAACGTTCCATGGCAATTCCGTCGGCATGGAAAGCTTCCCTGATTCCGGATATCTCCACCTGGTTCTTGACAGCTTTCCTGAGAATTACAGGAGAGGTCCCTTCAGTGATGTTGTCCCGGCCGAAGCAATTCTCTATATGACGGAATATATCATAATTGAGAGTAGACGGATCTATGAAAATCCGGCTTGTACCCTCTGCAGCAAGGTCTGAAGCGACATCGGCGAGCCCTGAAGCTATGCCGTCATACCGGAGCATCGATATGCCGTCGGCAGAAAGCTCTGTCAGGCTGTCCACGGTATCAGGGTCCGAAGCCGGACAGTCTCCTTTCTCAACAAACCACAGCACATCATCCATCGTAACCAGAAGGTATGAGATCACCAGAGGATTGTATTCAATGTCCCGGGCACGGACATTGAGAAGCCATGCAATCTCGTCAAGAGAAGACAAAAGGATTGCATCACAGCCGGAAGTCATAAGGAATTTCCTGAGCCACAATATCTTCTGAAGCCTTGATTCTCCTGTGGTCTCATCATCAAGGGTGATGACAGGAGTAGCAGGGACAGGCGGGCGGCCAGACCATATCCTGTTCCAGAGGTCAGGGGCATCCACGACCTTGCAGCCTATGGCTGATTCAATCTGGCGGACAGCTTCCGCAGTGAATGTGCTGCCGTCAAGAGCTACTCTATGGGCATGGGCCGACAGCCATTCAGGAATACCTACAGCTCCCGGGACCCTTGTCTTGTGCAGGGCCGCCCCGCTTCCGGAGAGCTCATCAATGGCCTGTATGAAATAACGGGAATCGGTCCAAAGACCGGCATGGTCTGGAGTTATGACCATCTCTCCCGCTTCTCCGGTAAAGCCGGAAAGCCATTCGACCTGCTTCCATCTCGGGGCAGGATACTCACTGCTGTGCGGATCTGAAGCCGATACGACAACCGCATCCCAGCCTTCTTCCTTCATGACTTCACGCAGAAGCCCTATCCTCTCATAATGAATTTCTCCCATAATGAAGATTTTTAGGGACCAGCCCTGTTAAGATGTGTAAAAATACTTAAATTTTCTATATTTGCTCTCTGTGAGTGTATTCAGCAGATGCAAATCGGGATATCACTTGCCTGAGGCAGCTGCATTTTCTCAAAAAAAGGAGGTAATCATGGATGACACATCCTATACAAGACCTGTCAAACGGTTTTTCCGCGACCTTGACAACAACATGCTCGCAGGAGTATGTTCCGGTCTGGCCATATATTTCAACATCGATGTCGTGCTGGTAAGGATTCTCTTCATAGTCGCACTTATCGGAGGAACCGTCGGCTTCTGGGCATACATAATAATCTGGTTCGTGGCTCCTGCAGCACGGACAGCAGAAGAAAAATGTCTTCTGAGAGGACTTCCTTTTACCGAAGAGAATCTCAGGATGTTTTCAAAGAAAAGGTAACAGGACACGGGCTGAGGCTAAACCAGAGCTGCGATTATGCTGTCCGATATGAAGAAATGTTCTTCGGGAATCCTCAAGCCCGAAGGTACCCGGCACAGCAACCCGGCTTCAAGAGCCTTGTCCACTTCGCCGGGCGAGGAATGTCGCCTCAGATAAGATTCGTCTATCCCGGCATCTGTCCTGAGCGCAAGCATTACCGTCTCCAGAGCCATCTGTTCTTCAGAGAGGATTTCACTTCCGCCAGGGAAAAGCTCGTCAGATGCCGCAGCAAGATAGTCCCGGAGAGACGGGCTGTTCCAGCGTCTGACCCTGTCCTTCAATGAAAATGAATGTGCCGCAGGCCCCAGCCCCACATAAGGGACATGGCGCCAATATCCGCTGTTGTGCCTTGCCTCATTGCCTGGCAGGGCAAAATTGGATATCTCATAATGCCTGTAGCCGGCATCAGCAAGTATCCCGCACAGCATCCGGTACTGTTTCTCACACTGGTCCTCTGAGGCTTCAACATATCTGCCGGAAGCAACATATGAAGAAAGGATGCTTTCAGGGTCTATTGAAAGCTGATATGCCGATATATGCTCCGGAGGTATGCCCGTGCCGAGACCAGATGTCACTTCAAGCAATATCGACCGCCATACATCATCATCAAGAAAGGAGATCCCTGATATAAGATCAACACTGACATTCCTCACTCCGGCTTCCCTCAGTATCCGATAAGCTTTTCTGGCACCTTGCGCATCATGTCTTCTGTTCATCCACTTCAGGACCCCGTCATCCAGAGACTGTACACCCATGCTTATGCGGTTTACCCCCAGTTCAAGAAGAGCATGGACATAGGCAGGACCTTTCTCCACTATATCTTCAGGATTGACCTCAACCGTAAATTCTTCGTATGGAAGGATGTCTCCGGCAGCAAAACTAGGCCCCTCGACTGAAAAGCCACGCCCTCCGGCTGCAAAGCTACAGCCTCTGGCAGCATCCACGGCATCCCTTATCCTGGACAAATGGAAAGGAGACAGCACAGATGGTGTGCCGCCTCCTATATAAAGCGTATCCGGGGATACGGATGCTATGATTTCTGGTTTTCTCGATGACGCTTCCTTCTCTATGGCCGCGCAGAATAAATCCATGCTTCCGGGAAACGATGCTACCGTCTCGGAATAGAAGCCGCAATAGGTACAGAAGCTTCCGCAGAAAGGGACATGGACATATACCACAGCTACACTTGTCAGCGGAGCATCAGTTCTGCAGATCCGAGAAGAGCCTGTTCAGTGTAGACATCGACAGTATAGATGCCCTTCACATAGTCAGAGATACCATTGAGATATATGCTCATCTCGACTTCGGCACCCTGGTAATCCACTTCCCTTGAAGCTGAGCAGATGAGAGGCTCCCCATTGAAGTCGAAAGTCCTCTGCTCTCCGTTTGTAAGAAGGATTCCATCAGGTCCTTTCACTCTGATGTAGACTCGGATCGGGCCCTTCGGAGCAAGATCGTTCTCTACAAGGCTCAGCGTAGTCATCAGACGTACCACCCGGCTGCTGCGGTCCGTAACCTTGTTCGAGGAATTGTAGGCATCAAGACGGATTCCGCGACCTTTTATGACAGAGCCCGCGGCAACCTGCCCGGAAAGATCCTCAACTGTCTTGCTCAGCTCTTCAGTCTGACGTCTGCTTTCAGCAGCTTCCTTGCGGGCTGCAGCTGCATCGGCCGTAAGCTTCTTGTTGAGAGTATTGAGAGAGTCAATCTGGACAATATAGTTACGCATGATGCTTCTTAGAGTACCGAGCTCCTTCTCATACTGCCTGATCTTGGTACGGTTGGTGGCATCTGTCTTCTTTATTCTTTCTATGAGCTGAGATACCTCCTCCCTGGACGAATCAAGCTGCATGTTGATGCTGTCGTAATCGGAAGAAAGCGATGCATAGTCATTCTTCAATGCGATCATCTGGGCTGTAAGATCTTCCTTTTCGAGATTCAGTTCATTGACGATCGATGACTTCTGGAACCATATGTAGGCAAGGGCGGCAGCAAGAATGACAGCAACTGCAACCAGCACATACATGGCTTTTTTTGCGGTCTGGTCTCCGGTTCCCCTTGTACCGGCAGTCTTATTATCTTCCATAGCTGAATGGCTTTAATTGTGATTTTACATGTTACTCTTGCAAACATAAGCAAAAATATCGGATAATTGCTATATTTGTAAAGCATGTAAAGTGACTCCAGCCATGAGATATCTGGTACGTAGCATAAAATATTTCATATCCTACATGGTCTTTCTGGCCGTGATACTATTGCTGCTCATACTGTTCGGAGCAGCCGACTGGGACTTCAGCACACTGTTCCGCGACGGGAAGGACTCCCTGTGGAAGATAGCCGTCCTCTTTGCGGCCGTCGCTGCAGTATATCCTAAAATAGGATTCACGGCCCGGACATTCACCACTCAGGCCGGCAAAAAAGAAATCATGGACACTGCCGTTGCATACATGAAGCAGCTAGGCTATGCCGAGGAAAAAGGCTATACCATGGACAGACAAGGACAGGGATCCGTGTCATTCAGACAGGAAAACTTCATTTCCCGCCTGTCCAGGATGTATGAAGACAGGATAATCATCACGGCAGGAGACGGCACTGTCACCATAGAGGGCCTTAGGAAAGACGTCGTGAGAATATGCGGAGGCCTTGAATTCAGAATGAACACGGAAGACAGGCAATAGAACATACAGACGGCCGGCAGCGGCTGTCCGGGATTCACAACATATTAAACAGCAAGATTATGGAAGACAACTTGAAGACCGTTGCAAAATTTGACAATCCGATGAGTGCCAGCATAGCTCAGGCAAAGCTCAAGGACAACGGGATCGAATCAGCCATTTTCGGCGAATCATCAAGCTATCCGGCCCTCAACGCCGTTGAAGACAATATCGAGCTGAAGGTCAACGCAGCTGACTACTCTCTGGCATCAAAGATTCTCGAGGCCTCGGACAAAGCTGAATAGAAATCTTCACCGAAGTAACGTTCAAGGGGTTCGCGAAGGAATTCGAAAACGCGGATCCCTTCTTTTCTGCCTTTTTCATAGGCATTCCGGCAGATGTCCCAGCGATGGAGATTCAGGGCCCGCATCCCGTTGCCGAGTACCGAGACCCTTATCGGATAGAGCCAGCATGAGATAGGTTTGCGGAAGTCTCCTTTACCGGCAAACCACTGCCTCTCCATCGAGCAGAAGCAATTCCCGTCCTTGTCGAAACATGTATAGGCACATTCTTCGCTGCCAGGCACAAGCGGTGTCACCATGTCTCCGTCCACATCAATTTCAAAGAAACCCTTCTCTTCAACAGCCTTCCTTCCCTGAGGACGCATCAATGGTGAAAATAGAGGATAATTCTTCTCAATCGCCTCAGGCTCGCACTCATCAAGAGGTGCACCGCTGTCGCCTATGATACAACAGCACCCCTTGCACTTGCCGTAGTCACATGAAAAATACTCAGTAAGTATCTCTTCTGACACAAGACAGTCATCAATCTGTATTATAGCTCCGTGATCCATCATTTCTCCTTCATTACATATTCTATCTTCGACCCCTTGTCAAGCTTGCGGATAATATGCAGGACATCGTCAGCAGTCACGGAATTGATCCGGTCGGCATATTTGGACTGCATGTCCTTGCCGCCGCCCAGACGGCCAGAAATCGTCTTCACCCAATATTCCGGGCTGGACTGGATGGCATCCCAGCGTGACGAAAGCACAGACTTGTACCTTGCAAGACGGCTCTCGTCAATACCATCAGCTGAAAGCCGGGACATGGCCAGCCGCATCCGCAGAAGCGCCATGACCAGCTTGTCTTTCTGCACACTTTCAGCAATCCCGGTCTCTGATGCATATGCTGCTGATACCAGTACGCTGAAGCGTTCGAAAGGATATGTAGAGAAACTGTTCCTAATGGAAACATACATACCGGAATCATGGACTGCGGCAGCCATCGCATCATGGATAGCCATCACAGCTATCCTGCTGGCCATATAATTCTCGGAGTTGAGGATAAGATCGGCTGACATAAGCATATCTATTCCAGGTTCATCGCCATCTACGAAATAAGTTGACTCTCCTGAAACCATCCTATATGAGACAGCAGGCTTGACGGAACGTCTGCCTATCGTCATGAAGCCCCCCGCATAGGACTGAAGCAATTTCTTGACACTGTTTTCCGGCAAGTCACCGACAAGCACAAGGATACCGTCATCAGCGTTGGAAAACCGGCTGTCAAAGAATTCCATGGCTCTTTCTGGCAGATCCCCGGAAAGGTTCGACGCAGACTTGAACGGAGAGTACATGTCGTCTCCGCACAGGAGGCTGTCAAGCACAAACATCTTTTTCCCGAAGGATGCGCTGTCAGACATAAGCCGGAACCGTTCTGTTGCCATATATGCCGAAACGGCAGCCGTATCTGGCGTCCTCGACTTGGACAGGGCCAGAAGGGACTTCAGCAGAAGAGAGGCCTTACCGGAGGGGAATGAACCGGATACAGATATGTTGTTTATATTGACTGATGCTTTCATGGAGGCTCCGTTTACCGCCAGCATATCATTGAAATCGGCATTGCCCATCCCGGAGATCCTGCAGAGTGACAGCATATCGGAAAGGAAAGCACCTTCGCCGGCCTTCATGTTCTTCATCAGGGAATATCCGCCTTTCAGGACATACGAATAATACAGCATCCCGTCTGTATCCATTCTCTTGTAAGCCACTTTTATTCCATTTGCAAACACCCATAGCCTTGCACCGAGGACCCTGTCATTTCTGGAAAGGCGGATCCCGCATTTCTCTTCAGGTCCAGGGAATCCGAGAGTATCTCCGGCAGGAACAGGACTGGCCGGCAGAGGGGTATCTTTCCCAAGGCGCCATCCGGTCCGATACGCTTCCAAAAGAGGTTCGGCAGACACTCCCTCAGGAAGAGAAAATGAGATGCAGTCCGAACTGTCAATCAGTTCGGAGGCGAACCGTCCCAGAAGGCGGGCTCCGGAAGTATCACGTATCACCTTACTGCTAAAGAAATCATATTTCTCACGGTCCGAGGCCAGACCGGAGCCATAGAGGAAAGCATCGGCACATCTGTCGACATATTCAGAATTGGGCACAGAAGTCCTTACGGCCTCTCTGTAAAGTCCATTGCTGAATACCGATGCTGTCTGGGAATACTCCTCGGGAGCAATGCCTCCGTTGTCAATGGAAGACAGGACGGCTCCGACAAATCCGGATGCGACAGCAGCATCACCGGAAGGTACTGTTACCTTCAAAGTATATAATTCGTTCTGCAGGCCATCTGTCTTTCCCTTATGTGACAGTTCCATGGATACAGGGGCTATCCCCGAAGATGCGAATGCAGTCCGGAGCCGGCGTTCCAGCACAAAATCCAGTTCCGCCACAAGCCTTGAAGATACAGCAGGGAGTATCGTACTCATATAATTGTCAGGTACGGCATTAGTCCTGCAGGAGAACGTAAGGGTCACGAGCCCCGGGACAGATGTATCCTGGACAACCGTATAGGAGCTGTCTGTATCGCATGATGAGGATACTTCAGACAAAGAATCTGCATCTGGTGACTGATATGCCGGTATCATGAGAGACATAAGTTTCAGCTTGTAGGCCATCTGGACAGGATCAACATCTCCTGATATCACCACAGCGTCCTTTGAAGGCTCCTTCCTGTCGTCGATCATGGCAAAGATCACCAGAAGAAGAGAATCTGTGACTTCGGTACCGGCAGTAAGCATGACATCTCTGAAGTCAACGATACATCCTGTACCGGAAATACGCACATAGCCATGAGGTCCTAAATGTATATCACTCGATTTCAGAAAGATATCAGGTGAACTGTCGAATCTCGGAAGTGTATCGAGCTGTGCTACCGAAAGCTGGAGAGGACAGGATCTACGCACCAGCGCAAAGTCAGCATAGCCTTTCAGTGAAGGATTCTGCACAATATAATATGATATGCCGTCAGGGAGCACACCGTGTGAAATCCTGGAGTCAGCAGGAAGAGAAGGCAGCTCCTGAGCGACAGAAACAGCCCCGGCAAAAGACATCCCCATTAAGAAAGCGATAAATAATCCCAGCTTTTTCATCACATTTACAGTAAAGCATGCAAAATTAAGATAAATATTTTCTAAATTTGCAATATTACGGTTGTTTGAAAACATTTAACACAACAGAACAGATATGAAAAAGTTTTTCCTCATTCTAGCTGCAGCCATGCTTTCTGCCGGCGCAGCATCAGCCCAGGACATGGCCACAGCGACCGAAACCTACAACAATGGAGCCCAGTCTCTCCAGATAGGAGACAACGCATCTGCACTTGCTTATTTTGAGCAGGCCCTTACAATGGGTGAAGCCTGTGGCGAAGATGGAACAGAACTCGTAAACAACTGCAAAGACATAATCCCTAAGGTAACACTCGCCATCGCAAAGGCCAAGATCCAGGCAGAAGACTATGCAAATGCCCTTGCAGATCTCCACAAAGCAATCGAATCAGCTGAATCATTCGGCAACAATCCCGAGGTGGTGACAGAGGCAAACGGACTCATCCCTCAGCTTTATATGCAGAAGGGCAACACCCTGATCAATGCAAAAGACTATGCCGGAGCAGCAGAAGCCTACAAGCAGTCAATCGAGCTTGACCCCGACAATGCCAACGCATATCTCAGGCTCGGAATGGCATATGGAGCAGCAGGCAACATCGCTGAAGCAGAGACAGCATATCTGGCAGCCATACAGCACGGGCAGGAAGATGCAGCTACAAAGCAGCTTTCTAACCTCTATGTAAAGCTTTCTGCAAGCTATCTCAAGGCAAAGAAATATCAGGAAGCCCTCGATGCAGCAGTCAAATCAAACGAGTATCTTGAGAATGCTACAGCCATGCAGGTTGCAGGTACCGCTGCAGCACAGCTCAAGAAGAACGCAGATGCAGTCAAATATTTCGAAGCATATCTTGCCCTTGCGCCTAATGCAAAGAACGCCAACCAGATATGCTATAACATCGCTGCATTCTCACAGGCTCTCGGAGACAACGCCAAGGCATGCGGATACTATCAGAAGATCGTAAACGACCCTAAGTTCGGGCCTACCGCAAAGCAGCAGATAGCAGCGCTCAAGTGCGAATAGCGATAAATCTGTAAAGGACAGGAAAGACACTTCTTATGACAAGACAGCTGGAACTTCTGGCTCCTGCAAGAAACAGCGACATCGGCATTGCAGCCATTGACTGCGGTGCCGATGCTGTCTATATTGCCGGCCCGGCTTTCGGAGCCAGACAAGCAGCAGGCAACAGCATAGAGGACATCAGGCGACTATGTACATATGCCCACCGGTTCGGCGCCAGGATATTCATCACGCTCAACACGATTCTCTACGACGATGAGCTCAGGCAGGCCAGGGAGATTCTCCACGGTATAGAAGAAGCTGGCGCCGACGCTGTGATTGTACAGGATCTGTCTATTGCCGCAATTGCAGCTGAAGACGGGATACGTCTTCCTCTCCATGCATCTACCCAATGTGCCATACAGACGCCAGACCAGGCCGTATTCTACGAGGACCTTGGATTTTCAAGGCTGGTGCTGGAAAGGCAGCTTTCCCTTGAGCAGATTAGGAAGATCCGCCAGGCCGTAGACTGTGAACTTGAATTCTTTGTACACGGAGCCCTTTGCGTATGCTACAGCGGTCAATGCTACCTTTCTGAGAATATCGCAGGACGCAGCGCAAACCGGGGTGCCTGCATACAGGCCTGCCGTTCAAGATATGACCTGTGCAGCAAAGACGGGAAGACAATCCTCAAGGACAAGCCGATCCTTTCACTCAAAGACCTTAATCTAATAGACAGGCTGAAGGATCTCGCAGATGCCGGGATAACATCATTCAAGATCGAAGGACGTCTCAAGAACATTTCCTACGTTAAAAACGTGGTCCGGGCATATTCCATGGAGCTCGACAGGATCATGGAATCCTCAGCCAAGGGAGAATACTGCAGAGCCTCATTCGGCACTTCTTCTGGAAACTTCACTCCTGACCTGGCCAAGACCTTCAACAGAGGCTATACCGATCTATACATAGACGGAGAGAAAGGACAGTGGAACTCTCCGGAAGCAGCCAAATCAATGGGCGAAGAAATCGGGACAATAGAATACGTGAGCAGGGCCAAGGATCTCATCAGGATCAGGCCTTTGAAAAACAAGAAGGCTCCGGTTCTGCACAACGGAGACGGATTTGCCTTTGTATCCGGCTCCGATGTCATCGGATTCAGAGGCGACATATGCCAAGGTCTTGAGATAAGATGCCGTAAAGTACCGGAACTCCGTGCAGGAGCACATCTTTACCGAAACCTGGACATTTCTTTTGAAAAGGAGCTGGAAAGCTCCGATGTAGTCCGCGAAATAAGCGTAGCGCTCTCCGTCCGTACCGAGGACAGGGGAAGAAATGCAGAAGAACGGTTCATCATCAGCATCTCCGCCGAAACAGAAGACGGAAGAAAGACAGAAGTCAGCTCCTGTGCAGGGAACGAACCGGCAGCGAACAAGGACAGGATGCTGGCAATAATCGAAAGTCAGCTTTCCAGACGCACTGGCATATATTCATTCAATGTCACAGGCATATCATCAGAAGACACGGCCATGGACATGACGCCAGAGGACGCTATCACGGACATGTCGCCAGAGGACGATGCCAGCGGCGCATCCAGGGAAGAAAGGCAGGAAGCATCTCTCCCTTTCATGTCAGCTGCTTTCCTCAACGGCATAAGAAGGGATATCGCCGGCAAGCTGGACCTTATGCCGTGCAACATCCGGCCCCTCATGGCCAGACAGATACGGATTCCCAAGGACTCAGGTACCGGTGATGAGTCTGCGCAGAATAATGAAGTCAGGGAACTTGAACAAAAACCGAAGAGAGGAACATATAAGGACAATATTTCAAACGCTTCTGCAAGAGACATATACACGAAGCTCGGCATCACTGCGGCTGAACCGGCCTATGAACTCTCACATAAGCCGGGTGCAGAGCTGATGAGGAGCAGGTACTGCATACGGCATGAACTCGGTCTATGCCCTAAGCAGAAGCACGGTATCCGTCCGGAGAGCTTGTATCTTGTCAACAATGGCAGACATCTGGCCCTCGACTTCGACTGCGCAAGATGTGAAATGACTGTGAAAGAAGTGAACTAATAGCTGACAATCTCAAATTTGAGATCGACATCTCCGAAATGCCCTGTGAGATTGCTGTTTGCCTGGATATAACGGGAGCTAAGCTGTCCTCTCCACACTATATCATCCCTGGTATTTATAGGGATGTCTATCTCCACTCCGTAGCTTTTCGATGCCACCCTTACAAGAGCCGTACACTTCCAGGATGTCCTGGTGCCACCGTCGTCCTCAGTTATAAGGAATGCACAACTTTCAAGCTGGTCTGTCCACTCCGATACAAGGACAGCATTGAACGGCTGCGGCACTCCGACATTCTTTCGTCTGACGACAATCATGAAATCAGTCACAGTAGGGCTGTACAGCTTCAGTTCTGCTTCGGTACTTGCCGTAAAGCTCTCGACCGAGCCCATCTTGACAAAGAATTCAGAGGCTCCGGCAAACCATGAATCATAGTTCCGTTTCATTGTGAATTCCTTGAGAATCAACGTTCTCAAGGGGCTGTCGGAAGAGTCCGACCTGACACAAGGTCCGGCATGAGGCTGGACGCCGGCAACGACAGTTCCGCCTCCGTTGCCCCAGTCCGGATCGAGGCGTCTCATGAGCTCAAGCGAATTGTACTCGCTGTCATCATTGCGGTTTACAACCCAGACCGGACGTTCTGACGCCATCTGCTCATCTACGGTTATCTCCCGGATCTTACGTTCCCCGCCTTCTGAGATGACTTCATAGCCGATATTGGTTTCAGACCCGTCCAGAGGGTCAAAAGTTATCACAGGACTCTGGATTCCGTCCCAATTCTCAGAAAATGGCCAATATATCTGTATGTCAGATTCTTCCAGTGCTGAAAGGAATTCCTGCGGAGACAGGACTGTACCATAGCCTGTATCCAGCATACCTGATGCCCTGGTAACTGATGAAGTGTAGATATATTCCCTGATGAGATCCCGCATGGCAGGAGCAGCCGCAGAAAAAGTCCTGTGCTCCGTCTGATCAGCTGACATTGCATCAGATTGCAGGCCGGCTTTGCCGGCAAGCCTGTCGTCTCCTACGCCAGATCCAGGAATGCTGAACAGATCACGCATCATGTACTCTTCATCATAGCCGTTCTCTGATGATGAGGAAACTGCGGAATGGACTTCCTGTAGCTGATGTTCTCCTACAGGGATCTCAGAAAGCAATGCAGCAACACGTTCCAATGAGACTGCCGGCAAAGAATCAGCATCCGAGCAATGTTCAGGGCCATTGTCAAGCTCTTCGCAAGAAACAGCAGCTGCGGAAGGTACAGCGACAAGAGCCGCAAAAGCGGCAAATCGAGACAATAGATTAATGATCTGTGTTTTCATGTCATTTGCATTTTCTAACTTCTGCAAAGTGACATATAGTTATCCGTGTATGCAAAATGCACACGGATAAAAGCAGAAAACCCTCCCGGACGCTGTATGCAAGGCTTTCTGACGCTCCAGGAGAGAAGATTTTCAGGAAATACAGGAAACAGGCCCGGGAAAATGGGCCGTCAGGTCAGCGTGGGACAGAGACCGTCAGCGGGAATAACGGACTATACGGTTTCTGTTGTTGAGATCCTTGACAAGTTCTGTCCGGGAAAAGCCAGCCTCAGCAAAGATCTCGCAGACCTGCTTGCCGAATGCCTCATTGATTTCAGTCAATCCTGTCCCCTCCGGATTGAGGCACTTGGCAGACAAAGAAGCTATCGCACGGTAATACACAAGAGGATCATCATCGCTCACATACAGGGCAGACGCAGGCTCATGCTCCAGAACATTTTTGTTCATATCCTTCTTCTCAGATTCACGGACATACGGGGGATTGCTGGTTATGAGGTCGAATTTCCCGTAGTCAGGCTGCTTGTCCGTATCCAGTACATCCTGTATGACAAAGCGTGGAACTTTGATGTTATGGTTCTTTGCCTGCTCCTTGAAATTCTGTGATTTCGCGATATCAAGAGCCTTTTCGGATATGTCGGTAGCCACGACCTCGACACCAGGCACAGAAAGAGCAAGGGTCCAGGCAATGCAGCCGGAACCGGTACAAAGATCCAGAGCCCTTACTGGAGAAGCGAATTTGCCGCGTGAGACCCTCATCCTGCTTATCCTGGAAGCAAAATCAATGGCATTGTGGCAGAGCATCTCGGTCTCCTGCCTCGGTATCAGGACATCAGGCGTCACCTTGAAATCATATCCGCAGAATGAAGCATGCCCCACGACATACTGCAGAGGCTCACCTGATTCAAGACGTGAAAGCATCTCCTGCAGAGCAGGGAGCTTCGACTTGTCAACTGTAAAATCAGGCTCGACAATATGTGTATAGCTTTTGGTTCCAAGCACATCTTCACAGAGTCTGAATACTATCGTCCTGGCTTCGTTCTGAGGATACAGCTTTTCCAGGGACGACACAGCTCCGTGAATAAAATCTTTCAACAGCATAGGCAGATCATTTGTTCAGGTCATATCATTTGTTCAGACCGCTGTTTTCTATTACAGTGGTCAGGAAAGCAGTCATGTCAAGTCCGGCAGTACGGACCATCTTCGGCACAAGAGATGCGGCCGTCATTCCAGGTATAGTGTTGACTTCAAGGAAATACAGCCCGTCTTCGGCCAATATGTAGTCGACCCGCACAACCCCTGAGCAGCCGAGACGCTGATAAACCTTACGTGATGCCTCCTGCACATACCTTGTCACTTCCGGAGACAGGTCGGCCGGGCATATCTCCTGGCTGAATCCGTTGTATTTGGCATCATAGTCGAAGAATTCATGGTCTGTGACAATCTCGATCACAGGAAGTGCGACTAGCTCCTTTCCATCGAAATATACTGCATCCGTGATTTCCCTACCGGATATGGCAGCCTCCGCGAGTACTGTCTTTCCCTCTGAAAAGGCAAGGTCAAGGGCAGCCTTGAAATCCTCCCTTGTCTTCACCTTGGTCACGCCGAAGCTTGATCCTCCGTCGGTAGGTTTGACGAAAAGGGGCAGCCCCACCTTCTCGATCACCCTGTCCTCCAGGTCTTGGTCCTCTGCTTCACTACGGCGTATAAACACATCATCAGCACATCTGACGCAATCCAGATCCCTGAGATAGTTCTTGCAGGAGAACTTGTCGAATGTCATGGCAGAGGCAAATGAGCTGCAGCTGCTGAACGGCACCGAAAGCATTTCGAAGTAGCCCTGCATAAGACCATTTTCGCCCGGAGTCCCATGTTGCATGATATAGGCGAAATCAAATTTCACCTTTTCACCACCTATTGTCACAGAAAAATCTGTCTTGTCAATCTGAGGACGTTCAGTCTCCGGTATCAGGACACGCATTGAATTCTTCCTGCGGTAAGACACAAGGGTCCAGTTGCCGAAACGTGCAAATATCTCATAAACACTGTAGATCGAGCCGTCTATCCTTGAAGAGACGAACTCTCCGCTTCTGCACGAAACTTCCCACTCGGAAGAATCGCTTCCATATATCACAGCTATGTTACTGTATTTTTCCATTTTCAGTCAAAATAATAAGATTCTATCTCTTCGGCAGTCAACTGCGCATCTTTGTCACTTCCGTCACAGTTCAGATCCAGGGTCATGCCAGGAGGAGCGACAAACCTGTCCGTCTCGGATATCCCGAGTGTACCGTCAGCAAGCACCTTTTTCATCCATATGCCCCAGATAGGAAGGGCCATATTCGAGCCCTGCCCATAGGCCATGGACTGGAAATGTATCTGGCGGTCTTCTGCTCCGACCCAGACTCCTCCAGTTATCGTCGGAGTATATCCGATGAACCATCCGTCTGCCTGGTCATTGGTCGTTCCTGTCTTGCCCGCGATCTCGCCTTTCAGGCCGTACTTGAACCTCAGCCTTACGGCTGTTCCGTTGTTCACGACTCCCTGCATCAGATTGGCCATGAGGAATGCTGTCTGCTCGCTGATCGCCTCTCTCTTACGGGAAGTGAATTCAGAAAGCACATTCCCGGAATTGTCCTCTATCCTGGTTACGAAAAGCGGATCGACATGCACGCCCTTTGACGGGAATGTATTGTATGCAGCAACCATCTCATACAGAGATATATCCGCTGGTCCGACACAGAGAGACGGCACTTCGTCGATATGGCTTGTTATGCCCATCTTACGCATCATCTCAGCCATGGCGTGAGGGCCGAACTGCTTCATCAGATAAGCTGAGATGTTGTTGCTGCTCTTGGTAAGGCCCCATTTCAGCGTGACCGTCTGGCCTATCCACTCGTCCTTGTCAGTACTCTGCGGAGTCCATGTATCATTGCCGACAATGAATGTCTGAGGTACATTCACAACTTTGTCGCAAGGAGTCATGCCTTCCTGCATCGCAAGAGTATAAAGGAAAGGTTTTATTGTAGAACCGACCTGACGCTTGCTCTGGCGTATATTGTCATATTTGAAATACCTGTAGTCAGGTCCGCCGACATAAGCCTTGACATGGCCTGTCTGGGGTTCCATGACCATGAAGGCAGCCCGCAGATGCGCCTTGTAATATCTTATGGAGTCATCAGGAGTCATGACCGTATCGATATATCCCTTTCCCTTCCAGGAGAAGACCCGCATTTCAGTCTTTTCCCCGAAACTTTTCCTGATTTCAGAATCTGAGGCGCCACGTGCCTTCATCATACGCCAGCGGTCGCTCCATCGGCGTGCCTGGGACATGAGACGGTCTCTCGTAGCCTTGTCGATGTCATTGGAAAACGGCTTGTTGACCTTTGATCTCTGGTCTATCCAGAACTTGTTCTGGAGATCTTTCCCGAGGTGCTCGGCAACCGCTTCCTCAGCATATTTCTGCATCTTGTAGTTGATGGTGGTATATATGCGCAGTCCGTCTTTGTCAAGGTTATAGCGGGAGCCGTCCGGCTTGAGGTTCTTGTTGAGCCATCCGTAGAGCGGATCATCAGCCCACTGCAGAGAATCAGCCCTGTAGTTCTCATATATGGAATAGTCCGACCTGACCGGTTCCTTGGCATTCATTGTCCTGCGGAGCATATCCCTGAAATAAGGGGCGAGACCGGCATTATGGTCAAGCATAGTATAGGAAAGTACTATAGGTGTCTGCTGCAGGGAATCACATTCAGTCTTTGAAAGATATCCGGCCTTCTGCATCTGCCCCAGGACGAAATTGCGTCTTGACAGAGCCTTGTCGGGATTGCCGACCGGATTATATCGGGTAGGCTTGTTGACCATGCCCACAAGCATTGCGCTCTCCTCCTCGTTGAGCTCGGAAGGATTCTTGCCGAAGAATGTCATAGCCGCGGCCTTCACACCATAGGCATTGCTGCCGAAGAACACGGCATTGAGATACATGTCCATGATCTCATCCTTTGTATAGTTGCGTTCAAGCTTGACGGCTGTAATCCATTCCTTGAGCTTGATCCACACCATTTTCACCTTTGACCATCCTGGTATACGGCTGCTCACATCTTGTCTCGGGTAAAGGGTCTTGGCAAGCTGCTGTGTTATGGTACTTCCTCCTCCCTGGCTTGAGTCGCTCAACAGAAGGGTCTTGAAGAATACTCTGCCGAGACTGACGAAATCAATCCCCGAATGGTCGTAGAAACGGACATCTTCTGTTGCCACAGCTGCTTCCACCAGATATGGAGACAGATCATCGTATGCGACATACGATCTGTTTTCTATATGAAATGTAGAAAGTATCTCCCCGTCTTCGGCAATCACCTGCGTCGCCAGCTTGCTCTCAGGATTCTCCAGTTCCTCGAATGAAGGGATGTCGGCAAAGGCCCATACCAGCAGAAGCATTACCGCCAGCAGCGCGAATGGTATGCTGAAGATAATCCAGAACCACTTGATTATCCGTTTTTTGGTCTTGTCAGTCATTATTACTGTCTTTTCGATAAAAATTCACAACAACTTGCAAAAATAGCAACAAAATTTGGAAATGTGCCTTTTTTGTGCCTTACTTTGCAGACCAGAAACAAACTGCCCAGTAGAGCCAGAGGAGGATGATCTTGAAATGGGCAGGAAACAATAAAGGACTTATGGAGGGAAATCTTGTTATCGTGGAGTCTCCGGCCAAGGCCAGGACAATACAGAAATTTCTTGGAAAAGACTATGTCGTAAAGCCCAGCTTCGGTCACATCAGAGACCTGAAGGATAATTCGCTGAGCATAGATGTCAAAGACAGGTTCAAACCTGAATATGTGATACCGGACGACAAGAAGAAGGTAGTAGCAGACCTCAGGAAAGCAGCAAAGGACGCTGAGACCGTATGGCTCGCATCCGATGAGGACCGCGAAGGAGAAGCTATCTCCTGGCATCTTTCAGAGACCCTCGGTCTCAAGAAAGATTCCACCAGACGCATCGTCTTCCATGAAATAACAAAGGACGCCATACTCAATGCCATAAAGAATCCGCGAGACATCGACATGAATCTTGTAGACGCACAGCAGGCAAGACGCGTACTTGACAGGCTTGTAGGATTTGAGCTCTCTCCGATACTCTGGAGAAAGATCCAGCCTAAGCTTTCCGCCGGACGCGTACAGTCCGTGGCACTGAGACTGATCGTTGACAGAGAACGGGAAATCCTGGATTTCAAGAAAGAACAGTACTACAGGACAGAAGCACTTTTCCATCCTGAGGGTACAGGAGAAAACGTGACTGTCAAAGCATTGCTGGATACCCGCTTCAGCAGCGAAGAGGAAGCATCGGCATTCCTGGGCAAATGCATCGGAGCGACATTTGCCGTAAGGAGCATTGACAAGAAGGACGGGACCAGGACTCCAGCCGCGCCGTTCACGACCTCATCTCTCCAGCAGGAAGCATCCAGGAAACTGAGGCTGTCAGTAAGCCAGACTATGAGCATCGCACAGAAGCTGTACGAAGAAGGGTACATAACATATATGCGTACCGACTCCACCAACCTTTCCTCTCTGGCAATAGGGACTGCAAAGAAATACATCTGCGAGAACTTCGGAGAACAGTATTCCAGGACCCGCCAGTACAAGACAAAGGCAAAGGGGGCACAGGAAGCTCATGAAGCCATAAGGCCTACATTCATCGAGAACACGGAAATCCCCGGCACAGTGCAGGAGAAAAAACTCTACGAACTCATCTGGAAGAGAACTGTAGCATCCCAGATGGCAGATGCACAGGTAGTCAGGACATCAATCAAGGCAGGAGCAGACGGCATGAAGGAAAACTTCGTGATACAGGCGACACAAGTCATGTTCGACGGCTTCCTCAAGCTTTACATGGAAAGCATCGATGACGACACCGTCCAGGATGACGATGAGGTAATCCTTCCTGAACTCCATACAGGAGATGTTCTGCAGGCAAGACAGATAAAAGCTGAATGCAAATTCACGACACCTCCATCAAGATATTCCGAAGCGACTCTTGTCAAGAAACTGGAAGAACTTGGCATAGGAAGGCCATCAACATATGCTCCGACTATCTCCACACTTACAAAAGCGAGAGGATATATAATAAAAGGTGACAAAGCGGGAGAAAAGATACCTGTCAATGATCTTGTACTTGAGGCCGGACAGATCAGGAAAGAAGCCAGAGCCGAAGTCACAGGAGCAGAAAAAGGCCGTCTCCTGCCACAGGAAATAGGAATGATAGTAACAGACTATCTTGTCAGCAATTTCGGCCGCATCCTGGACTATGGTTTCACAGCCGACGTCGAAAAGGAATTTGACCAGATAGCCGCAGGAAATCTGGAGTGGGACAATGTAATAGGTGCTTTCTACAAGCCTTTCCATGAAAAAGTGGAAGAAACCATACACAACAACGTATACAGTCATGTAAGCCGAGACCTCGGGACTGATCCTTCAGACGGACAACCGATTGTGGCCAAATTCGGGCAATACGGCCCTTATGTCCAGAAGGGTGAAGGAGAAAACAGGGTTTATGCAAACCTCGCTCCTGGCCAGCTTATAGAAAGCCTGACACTTGAGGATGCCCTCAAGCTATTCAGCCTGCCTAGGACAGCCGGGCAGTACAACGGGATTCCGGTAATATGTATGAAAGGACGCTTTGGACCATATATCAAATATGGAGACAAAAACGTATCGATCCCTAGGGGCAAAGACCCGCTCACCATTGATCTCCAGAGCTGTATTGAACTTATTGAGAAATCTGCCGACAAGGAAGCGAACCGCATCATAGCCAACTTCGCAAGCAGTGACATCCAGGTAATAAACGGCAACTACGGCCCTTACATCAAGCATGCCGGAGCCAACTATAGGATACCTAAAGGCACAGACGCATCTGCGCTGACGGAAGAAGAATGCAGAAATATAGTTGCCAATTCAGAGCCGACAGGACGTAAGCGCAGAAAAAAATAAGGAACGGGGGAAATTTTCTATCCAAAACCTCAATTTTAATTCTAATTTATAATTTTTTCAGCAATATTGTTGCGAATTTAAAATTTGTATTTATATTCGCGGCTGGAAAACAATTATAAATTATAACTGCTTATGTCTACATATCACATTGATCAGATCGACCAGAAAATTCTGTCGTTCCTGGTGAAGAATGCCAGGATGCCGTTCCTTGAAATTGCAAGAGAATGTGGTGTTTCAGGAGCAGCCATACACCAGAGGGTAAAGAGACTTGAAGCAAACGGCGTCATCACCGGCTCAAGACTTCTCGTCAAGCCTCAGGCTCTCGGTCTTGAAGTCTGCGCATTTGTAAACGTATCACTTCTTGAGGCCAACAAATATCCGGATGTAATAGATGCACTCAAGAAAATATCAGAAGTAGTCGAGTGCCATTTCGTTACTGGAAAGTATCCTATTCTGCTGAAGATCTATTGCTTCAACCATGATCACCTTATGGAGGTCCTGGTGAACACGATACAGAAAATCCCGTATGTAAAGGCAACTGAAACCCAGATTTCCCTTGACCAGGCCATCGAGCGTCAGGTATGGGTAAAGGACTACCAGAACACAAGTTTCTCAGCCAGCACAAGAAGGGAAAGGGAATCAGAGTAACATCATCCCATGACTTCTGCGACCTTAAGACAAATTCATCTGAGTAAAGACAGGACCGCTTCGGCAAATACCATATCCGAAGGGGTCGTGATCTTTATGTTCAGTTGTTCCCCATCAGTAAATGAAAGCGGAATGCCATACCTTTCCGCCACAGAGGCGTCATCAGTAAAGGAAACATCATAAGGCATGGTATAAGCTGCCTTCAGAGCCTCAGAGTGGAAAACCTGAGGAGTCTGGACACGGAAAAGGATACTGCGGTCGGCAGCTACCCCGTCTATCTGACGGAACGATACGGTCCCGTCTTCTTCTACAGTACGCCTCAAGGCCCTTATCGTATCCACACTCGGCAAGACCGGGACAAGGGCCGGTACATCTTCTGCCTGACTGAACATCTTCCTTATGAATTCCCGGGAGACCAGAGGCCTGACACCGTCATGTACAGCCACCAGAGCACCGTCCGGAACGGAGGAAAGGGCATTCCTCACAGAATGAAACCGCGAAATTCCTCCCTTGACAAGAGTCTGGCGCACAGGAAGACTGTGTGATGCACAATAGTTTCTCCAATATGGAATATATGTATCCGGAAGAACTGTTATCACATTGATGTCAGGCAAAGCCTGGACAAATCTGTCCATCGTAATATGGAGGACTGCCCTGCCCCCGATCTCCATGAACTGTTTCGGGACAGGCCCGCCCATCCTTGTGCCGCTGCCTCCTGCGGTGAGCAAAAGATATTTTTTCCGAGTCATATCCGGCAAATATACAATATTACAAACTTTTTTATTACTTTTGTCAGAATAATTTTATGCCCTCAAGGTTGTAGATTATTTTTGAAGAAAAGTTGAACAGAAGATAACTTAAAGGCAGGGAAATGGGATTTTCATTCTTGACGCAAGAGCTTGCTATTGACCTTGGTACAGCAAACACGGTCATATTCCAGAATGATCAGATTGTTCTCGACGAGCCAAGTATAGTCGCCATAGAGAACAGCACAGGAAAAATGATTGCCTTGGGACAGAAGGCCAAAAGGATGCAGGAGAGGGAAAACCCCGGCATCAAGACTGTAAGGCCGCTCCGCGACGGCGTGATTGCGGACTTCAATGCGGCTGAAATGATGATCAGAGGATTCATCAAGGAGGTGAACAGCAGACGCAGACATCTGTTTACACCTAACCTCAAGATAGTAGTCGGCATCCCTTCAGGAAGCACCGATGTCGAGATAAGAGCCGTGCGCGACTCTTCCGAGCATGCCGGCGGCAGGGATGTGTATCTGATATTCGAGCCGATGGCAGCCGCACTCGGTATCGGACTCGATGTCGAGGCACCTAAAGGCAACATGGTCGTGGACATAGGAGGCGGTACTACCGAAATCGCAGTGATATCACTCGGAGGCATCGTCATCCAGAACAGCATAAAGGTAGCAGGAGACGTGTTCACAAGCGACATCCAGTACTACCTCAAGCAGCAGCACAACATAAAGGTCGGAGAGATAACGGCTGAGAAGATCAAGATTGCAGTCGGAGCTGTACTGCCGGACCTGGAGACAGAGCCGGAGCCATTCGTGGTACGCGGTCCGAACCTGATGACTGCACACCCGGTGGAAGCCACGATCACTTATCAGGAGATTGCACACTGTCTGGACAAATCGATTTCAAACGTAGAGTCCGCCATTCTGCATGTACTTGAGCAGACTCCGCCTGAGCTTTATTCCGATATAGTCGAGAACGGGATCTATCTGTCAGGCGGCGGAGCCCTGCTCAGAGGCCTTGACAAACGTCTCTCAGAGAAAGTAAACATTCCTTTCCACGTAGCGGAGGACCCTCTCAGGGCAGTGGCAAGAGGAACCTGCATTGCACTGAAGAACACAGCCAACTATCCTTTCCTGATGAGATAGAATGGCCAGGAAAAAAGGCATACGGGTCATATTCAATGCAGCTATCTTCATAATACTGGAGATAGCTGCATTGGCTATGCTACGGAATTCCGGAGTCATGCAGAAGCTGTGGATATCGCGTGGATTCCATGCTGTATCAGCTTCCGTATGGGGCAATGTCCAGGATCTGGGATATTATTTCTCCCTCAAGCAGAAGAATGATGAACTGGCGAAGGAAAATTTCGCACTCGCCCAGCAGATACGCCGATACAGGCTCCTCACAGGAAAAGACCTTAGCGATACCGTCAGGACACCGGCTGACACAGCCGGAGAATACCGCTACATGCCGGCCGAAATCGTGAGGATGGCCAACAACAGCCAGCACAACTACATGATCATCGACAAAGGCTCCGAAGACGGCGTCGAGGAGAAATCCGGCATCATCACCAGCGAGGGTGCAGTAGGCATAATCGATGCGGTAAGCAGACATTATTCCTATGCACTTTCTTTCAGGAATTCAGGCATAAGCATAAGTGCAAGAATAGGAAAGGAAGGCGCCGTGGGACCGATGAAATGGGACGGACGCAGCAGCAGAGGGGCGATCCTAAGTGAAATCCCGCACCATATTGGGATTTCGCCAGGTGACACAGTATATACAAGCGGATATTCAACAATTTTCCCTCCGGACATCCCGCTCGGGACAACCGGTGAGTCCAGGCTTGTCAACGGAGCGACCTACGAGATCAAAGTCACGTTGTTTGAAGACTTCAGCAGACTAAGATACGTGACGATAGTCAACCATACCGGCAAAGAGGAACTGAAAGAACTGGAGGAGGAAAGATGAAGATTGCGCAGCATTTCGGCCTGGTCTACTGCATGCTTGCAATAGCACAGATCATCATAGGGAACTGTTTCTATTTCAGCTCCTATGTCAGTCTGTCCATACTCCCGGTCATGATACTCTGCATTCCATTGAACATCAGCACACCGGTAGCGATGGTCATTGCATTTGCCACAGGACTGGCCACTGATTTCCTTTCGGAAGGTCTTCTTGGGCTGAATGCTCTTGCAGCAGTGCCGGTGGCACTTATACGCACGCAGGTCATCCGTCTTGTATTCGGAGAAGAGCTAATCGAACGGCAGGAAAGCTTCTCTTTCAGGAAATTCGGTGCGATAAAGATTTCACTTGCGATCCTTATCGTGCAGACTGTGTTCCTTGCTGTATATATTCTGGCCGATGGAGCCGGCACCAGACCGCTATGGTTCAATGCGGCACGCTTTGCTGCATCCCTTGCCGCAGGATATGTGCTTTCAATGGTTGTGGCCGGTGTAATGACGCCGGATGAAAACAGATGACCTCAGGAAATGAAGCTGGACAGGACCAACAAGATAAAGATCGGACTTCTGACCGCAGCCTTCGTACTCATCACCAAACTGTTTGTAATACAGATAGTCGACGACGAGTACAAGATCAATGCATCCAACAATTCCATGGTGCATGCCGTCGTCTACCCTACACGAGGCATAATCTACGACAGGAACGGGAAGATACTGGTAGGCAACAAAGTCGCTTACGACATGCTTGTCACACCGAAGGAAGTCGAGGAATTCGATACTCTTGCATTGTGTGAAATCCTTGAGATAACCCCTGAATTCCTGAAGGCAAAGCTGGACGGATATTACCGTGAGCGCAGAAAAATCGGCTACCGGTCAGTGACGATGCTCACCCATCTGCCTCCGGAAATATTCATGAAATTCGCTGAAGTTTCATATAAGTTCCCTGGATTCAGAGGACAGGCCAGAAACATCCGGGACTATCCGTACAATGCCGGAGGAAATCTTCTCGGGTATATATCTGAAGTCAATGCCAACGACATAAAGAAAGATCCTGACACATATAAGGCCGGAGACTATATCGGCAAGACCGGCATTGAAGCTACCTGCGAAAAATACCTGAGAGGAGAGAAAGGGTATCAGATATTCCTGAGAAACTCACACAACAGGATTGAGACGCACTACAAAGACGGGGAAATGGACAAGGAAGCCGTCCCAGGCAAGGATATAGTGACAACCATCGATGCGGAGCTGCAGAACTACGGACAGCAGCTGATGCAGAACAAGGTAGGCAGCCTTGTGGCCATAGAGCCTTCAACCGGGGAAATCCTGACGCTCGTATCTAGCCCCGGCATAGACGTAGAGATGCTTGCAGACATCGGCAAATATTACAACCAGATCGCATCTGATCCGTACAAGCCTATGTTCAACAGGGCTGTGCAGTCAGCTTACCCGCCAGGCTCGGTATTCAAGCTCGTGAACGGGCTGATCGGGCTTCAGGAAGGGGTCCTTACCCCTCAGACAGAATACCCGTGCAGCAGGGGCTACCATTTCGGGCGCAACAAGCTCGGCTGCCATGCACACAGGTCACCGTTGAATCTGCAGGAATCCATCATGATGTCATGCAATGCATATTACTGCTATGTGCTCAGGAATATCCTTGAAAACGAGAAATATGGCTCCATAGCAGAGGCAATGGACGTATGGAATGCCTATGTCAAGAGCTTCGGATTCGGGAGAAGACTCGGAAGCGACTTTCCGTCCGAACTCGGAGGCACAATCCCGGACTCTAAATACTACAACTCCGTATACGGGAAAGGGGGATGGAAGGCGACGACAGTGATATCACTTTCAATCGGACAGGGAGAAATCGGCTGCACTCCCCTGCATCTTGCCAACCTGTGCGCTACAATGGCCAACAGAGGATATTACTACATACCGCACATGATCAAGGCCTCGGAAGGAGTGTCGATTGACCCTAAATACTACAAGCGGCAGTACACAATGGTCGACACGACATATTTCCCTTATCTGGTTGAAGGCATGTACATGGCCGTCAACAGCGGATACGGATCAGGAGGTACA
The DNA here is from genome assembly GCA_017694785.1 of Candidatus Cryptobacteroides intestinigallinarum. GTDB lineage: Bacteria > Bacteroidota > Bacteroidia > Bacteroidales > UBA932 > Cryptobacteroides > Cryptobacteroides intestinigallinarum. The sequence continues at coordinate 1,817 of JADIMK010000045.1, read as the reverse complement.
GCTACCGTTGCAGCCGTGGAAGGTCTTGACATCTGCGGCAAGACAGGCACGGCCCAGAACCCTCTCGGAGACGACAATTCGGTATTCATCTGCTTCGCACCTAAGGACAATCCGAAGATTGCGGTGGCTGCTTACGTTGAGCACGGATCCTTCGGGGCCAGGTGGGCAGCTCCTATCGCATCTCTCCTGGTGGAAGAATATCTCAACGGAGAAATCGGAGAAAACAGGAAAGCCCTGGAGCAGCGTGTACTTGAAGGCAATCTCCTTGACAAGGTCAAGACAGACAGAAACTGACAGAAGACGATTAAAGATACGGCGATGAACAGAGCGACAGGCAGAGGACTGCTGGAAACGATTGACTGGAAACTTGTAATATGCTATATCATACTCATCCTCATAGGATGGGTAAACATCTACGCATCCATCCATTCCTCAGAGCCATCGTCAATCTTCGACCCCGCATTCAGAAGCGGCAAACAGTTCATATGGATAGTTACTTCACTGGGACTGGCATCCCTGATCCTCTTTGTCCTCAATCCAAGGATATATGAGAGCCTGTCTGTGCCGATATACGCATTCACGATCATCCTTCTGGTTGCCGTGATCTTCCTCGGAGTGGAAGTCAAGGGATCCAGATCATGGTTCTCGTTCGGACCGATAAGTTTCCAGCCTGCGGAACTTTCGAAGATAGCGACATCACTGATGCTGGCCACATTCATGAGCCAGTCCGGATACAAGATGTCCAACATGAAGGATTTCCTGGCCACTGCCGCCATAATACTTGTCCCGATGGCCATCATCGTGGCCCAGAGCGAGACAGGCTCAGCGCTCGTATATGTAGGCTTCGTATTCATGCTCTACAGGGAGGGGCTTTCCGGATGGCTGCTCTTCATGATAGGCATGGCCATCCTGCTGTTCATCCTGACCCTTACATCATCAGCGTACATCTCCATTCTGGTGCTCGCCATTGTCACCACCTTGTGCAGCGCCATGTATTATGACAGGATAAAATCCTGGCTGAAGATATATCTGCCGTCATTCATAGTCCTCGGCCTGCTTCCGTTCCTTCATGACAAACTTTCCGGTCTGACAGACAATCCGGAGGCGTTCATCCTCAAGGTCAAGCCCATGTATATTTTTGCCGCAGCCGCGGCGGTCTCTATTCCCATAATGGCTTTCAAGGCTTTCCGCTCAGGCGGAGCATTCAGATGGCTCGCCATAGCCTCTTTCATAGTCGGAGTCCTCTTCGTCTTCTCCGTGGACTTTCTCTTCCACGATGTGCTGCAGGACCATCAGCGCAAGCGCATCGAAGTATTGCTGGGGCTTAAGGACGATCCTTCTGGAGTAGGATACAATGTGAACCAGTCTATGATAGCCATAGGCTCAGGCGGAATCCTCGGGAAAGGTTTCCTGAAAGGCACGCAGACAACATACGGCTTCGTCCCGGAACAGAGCACTGACTTCATCTTCTGTACAATAGGAGAAGAATGGGGATTCGTAGGGGCTGCAGCCGTGATCTGCCTCTTCATTTTCCTGATCTGGAGGATAATATCAGATGCCGAGCAATGCCGGGAAGCCTTCACAAGGATATACGGCTATTGCGTGGCCAGCTGCCTGTTCATGCATCTTTTCATCAACATAGGGATGACGATAGGCATAATGCCGGTCATAGGCATCCCTCTGCCTTTCATCAGCTACGGAGGCTCGTCCCTGTGGGCGTTCACCGTCCTTCTGTTCATCTTCATCGCCCTTGTGCGGAACGAAAGGAAATATTTCTGACAGAACCGTCAGTACACGGCCTGACTTGAAATCAACGG
>JADIMK010000044.1 GCA_017694785.1 Candidatus Cryptobacteroides intestinigallinarum | reverse complement strand
ACTTTAAGCTCCTCTTATTGAAGTCTTTCTTTATATAGTCCTGTAGCTCAGTTGGTTAGAGCACTACACTGATAATGTAGGGGTCAGCAGTTCAAGTCTGCTCAGGACTACTCGGGGGTATAGCTCAGTTGGCTAGAGCACCTGCTTTGCAAGCAGGGGGTCGTCGGTTCGACTCCGTCTACCTCCACAAGATTCCTGAAAGCGTCACATTCATCTTGAGTGTGTCGCTTTTCTTATGTCCATGCCTTTCTCCTTGTCACTTACCGGATCATCTTTTATATATATCCGACGGCTATTTATCCGGTGCTGACAATCAATGCTGAGTTTGCTTCTCATCAGTCTTTTGTCTATATTTGATGTCTGCATGTTGATTTTGTCCTGTCATGCGGCTGCCGCTTGACACGGACATGTCTGCTTGTTTAACCGCATAATCATATCTTCATATCATGACACCAAGACATATTGTAACTATTGCAGCTGTCTTTCAGCTGCTTTCCATTACTTGCGCTGCAACGGCTGCCGTCCAGACGACCGACTCCCGGTCGGTACCGGAGAGGGCTGTGGGGAATTCTGATGCTGAGGCAACTGAAGCAAAAAGTCCGGCTTGCGTGATTCCATCTCCTGTCTCATACGAAATCTCAGACGGCAGTTTCTCTCTTTCACATGGCATATCTTTCTATATTGATGCGCCTGATTCTGCTCCTGGCTTCAATGAACTTGAGTCTGAACTTTTTTCCGACGGATTCGTCCGTGCACCGAAGAAGTCGGCTGCAGACATCCGGATCAAGGTCGGTGACAGCCGTTCAAGGTCTTCTTCCGGTCAGAAGGCTGTCCCTTATGGCCCTTCGTCATGGAAAGATACGGAGTCCGAGTCATATACGCTTGAGGTAAGACCGGACAAGGTGCTGATTGATGCCCCTTCTTTTGCCGGAGCTTTCTATGCACTTCAGACCCTTCGCCAGATGGGTCCTGAGATCAGGTGCTGCAAGGTGTCTGACAGTCCTGAATTCGGCTACAGGGGACTGCATTTCGACGTGTCCAGACATTTCCGCTCCAAGGAGTTCCTGATGAAGCAGATGGATGCCATGGCTCTTCTGAAGCTCAACAAGATGCATCTCCATCTGACTGACGGTGCCGGCTGGCGGATAGAGATAGAAGGATATCCGAGACTCATGGATTTCGCCGCATGGCGTCCATACCGCAAGTGGTCCGACTGGTGGGTCTCTGACAGGCATTATTGTGAAAAAGAGACGCCGGGCGCCTATGGAGGCTATTATACTGCACAGGATATAAAGGAAATACTTGAATATGCCAGGAAGAAGCATATCGATGTCATTCCTGAGATCGAGATGCCGGGTCACAGCGAGGAAGTCCTTGCGGCATATCCGGAGCTTTCCTGCACAGGAGAGCAGTACGGGAGCAGTGATTTCTGCCCTGGAAAGGAAGAGACATTCACCTTCCTTGAGAATGTCCTTACCGAGGTCATGGAAATGTTCCCGTCAGAATACATCCATATAGGTGGCGACGAGGCCGGCAAAGGCGCGTGGAAGACCTGTCCGGACTGCAGCAGACGTATGCAGGAGGAGGGCCTCTCCGATGTGGATGAGCTTCAGAGCTACCTGATCCACCGCATAGAGGCTTTCGTGAATTCAAAGGGACGTAAGATTATCGGATGGGACGAGATACTGCAGGGCGGTCTGGCTCCTAATGCGACTGTCATGTCGTGGAGAGGCACTGAAGGCGGAATAAAGGCCATGAAGGCCGGACATGATGTGATAATGACACCTGGAGCCTACTGCTATCTGGACTATACCCAGGATGCTCCGTTCAAGGAGCCTGTCTCTATAGGAGGATACATACCTCTTGCCAAGACATATTCCTATAAACCGGTTGAGGCTGGCCTTTCCGAAGAGGACTTGTCTCATCTTCTGGGCGTACAGGGCAACCTCTGGTCTGAATATATCCCGGAAGACAGCCATGCCGAGTACATGTACTATCCGAGGGCTTATGCGATAGCTGAAATAGGTTGGAATCCAGGAAAGGAAAAAGACTACCCGGACTTCAGGGAAAGGTCTCTCCAGATGAATGAAAGACTTGAATCGATGGGATATACGACCTTTGACCTTGCAGGAGAATACGGAGACCGCAAGGAGAGTGCATCGGTGCTTGGTCACCTGGGGAAAGGATGCAAGGTGGAATATCAGATACCATGGAGCAGCCAGTATTCTGCAGCAGGGGAGACTACCCTTACAGACGGAATCATAGGTGGATGGACATACGGAGACATGAAATGGCAGGGCTTCATGACAGATATGGATGTGACTGTAGACCTCGGATCTGTCCGTCCTGTACGCTATGTCGGTGCTACATTCATGCAGATAGCTTCAGCTTGGGTATGGCTTCCTGAGAAGGTAGAGATCTCTGTGTCAGATGACGGAGTGACATTCCGCCCTGCTGGAGAAGTATGGAAGGATCTTTCGGACAAGGCTGACGGGCTTTTCTTCAAGACATACGGAATCATCTGCAATGAAAACTGCCGCTATGTACGCCTGCATGCCGTCAAATATCCGCTTGACGGAGCGTGGCTCTTTACTGATGAAATAGTGATCAATTGACGGGTAAAATAGTAGTCAATTGACGTGTATCTTTACGGAGAGTGTGTTCCCGTCCTGGTCTGTGACGGTGACAACATGCTCTCCTTTTTTGGGCATCATTGTCATCTGATGTATGTATCTTGTGCTTCCTATGTAGCTTCCGTCAAGATGCCAGTAGACTTCTTCAGAGGGATTGCTGTGGGCGAGATTGCACACAAAGCCTTTTCTGCTTCCGTCAAGCTGGCGCGGTATTGTCACAGTGCTGCCGTTTTCCGGCCAGATGAATTCCATAGGCAGGTATCCTTCTCCGGCTGCAGTCCCTGGACGCAAAGGAGGAAGCGGCCTGTATTCCGGATGCTGTCTCCTGTAGTACCATTCCATTGCCGGAGGCAGAATGAACATATTGACTGTCATAGCTTCCGGGTCTGATGCACCTGTGCGGAACCGTCCGTCGGAAGTAAGGGTGACCGGCCTGTGGTACGGACAGGCCTGGCTTCGGAGGGCTGCCTTCGGAAGCCTCAAGGTGTCGGCTTCCGGACAGTAAGGGCCTTTCAGGCAGCCGGACATCCTGCATACCTCTGCTTCAGCATATTCTCCATATACAGGCTCGGCAAACCATCCGGTGGCAGGAAGCAGATTGAAGATATCGAACATCACCGGACCAGCCGTACTTGCTCCTGTAAGGTCAGGCACACCTTCCCCGCCGGCATTTCCGGCCCAGACTCCCACAGCATATTCAGGAGTTGCTCCTATGGCCCAGGCATCACGGAATCCGAAGCTTGTCCCTGTCTTCCATGCGGTTTTCCTGAGGGACGGTACGCTTTTCCAGTCCATTTCATCCGGCCTGTTCACTTCTTTGAGTGCTTCCATTGTCCACCATATGGCGTCCCTGTCCTTGAGGGGAAAATCATCCAATGCCTTGAGAAGGGAATCTTCCATATCCTTGATCGGGGAATCTTCCGGGACACTGTCTCCATATGCAAGTATATGTGCCATCATGGCATAGGCACGTGTGATTTCTTCAGACGTACCTTCAGCTCCTCCGAGGATTAGCGACAGTCCGTAGACGTCGGCAGGACGGGTGAGCGTGGTCATGCCTGTCTCCTTGAGGAGTTCAAGGAACTTCGGCACCCCATATTTCCTGAGCTGGTGGACGGCCGGGACATTGAGGGACCGGGCGAGGGCATCGGCTGCCGGTACTGCCCCATAGAACTGCCTGTCGAAGTTCTGCGGAGAGAATCCGTTGATGTTGACAGGAATGTCAGGAAGTATGGTGCTGGGGAGGATCATCCCTTCCTGGAGCATCGCACAGTAGAGCAGAGGCTTAAGTATGCTTCCTGTGCTTCTGGGAGAGCGCAGGATGTCCACCTGGCTGCCGTTCCTCCCTGAGCTGTATCCTGTGTTTCCGCAGTATGCAAGCACCTGGAGTGTCCTCACATCGTAGACTATGGCGGCAAGGTCATGTATCCCTTTGGCGGATAGTTCCTTCCCCCAACGTTCAAGTACATCGGCCGTCCGTTTCTGAAGGCTGATGTCTATGGATGTATTCGGGCCGTCGCCTTCAGATATCATTCTGTCCAGCAGATGAGGCGCATATTGCGGCAGCGGTACAGGTGCGTCGGGAAGAGGCTCACTGCATGCCAGCACAAATGTGCTGCTGTCTATCTTTTCTTTTTCAAGGAGTCTGGCAAGCAGCCTGTCCCTTTTCTTGCGGAGAAGATCCCTGTTCTTGCCCGGATGGACCATAGAAGGCGCATTCGGAAGCACAGCGAGAGTCGCGGCTTCGCCCCAGGACAGTTCTGAAGAAGGCTTGCCGAAATATCTCCATGAGGCTGCTTCCAGTCCTACAGTGTTGCCTCCGAAAGGGGCATGTGCAGCGTAAAGAGCCAAGATCTCATCCTTGCTGCACCGGAGTTCAAGCCTTGTGGCAAGGATACATTCGATGGCCTTCTGCCATAAGGTCCTGTCCCGCCCTCTCGAAAGGCGGATTACCTGCATGGTGATGGTGCTGCCTCCGCTGACAACGTGTCCTGCCCTTATGTTCCGGAAGGCAGCCTTGACGAGTGATACAGGATTGATCCCCGGATGGTATCTGAACCACCGGTCTTCAAATTCGGTGACAGCTGTACAGAATTTTTCCGGCACAGTGTCCGACGGTGGAAATCTCCATTGGCCGTCATCTGCAATCCTTGCTCCTAGCAGTTCCCCATGCCTGTCTCTGAGTACGGCCGAATATGCCGTCCCTTTGAAGAGGTCGCGGGGAAGACACAGAGCATATGCCCCCAGAAGAATCCCAGCCGTCACCGTCAGACAGGCAAGGATCCATTTTCTGACATTCTCTTTATCCTTAGCCTTCATTTCATGGTCTCCCTCATTTCCCGTCCTTCTTAATAGTTCATAGCCTGTCTTTCCTTATTCCGCGTCCTTTCTCATATCCGGGCCCCTGCACTTGTTCTCGCCTCTATCGTTTCACTTCAGCTTTACCGGATCCGGTGCTTGCCGTTACTGCCGGGTCATACATCATAGAGCATGTGACGGCAGGCATTATGAAGGAGCCTTCGTAGGCAGCCCTGAGCCTGATGGTGAACCTTTTCCTGCTTCCCTTGTCCAGGTCGAAGTAGATCAGGACCTTGTCGTCCCTTATATCCATGTATGTATAAGGCGCATCCTGCTGGCTTGCCCTGCCGGCGATTTCCCATCCGGAAGGCACCGGAAATGTGAGTGCAAGTCCAGGATAGTCTCTTATGCCGGAAATGTCGGATACAGTGACTGCAGCTATGAAATCCGTCCCCTGTACAAGTGATGACGGATCTGCCGGATTTCCGTCAGGGTCTGTCCACGAGACATCTATCCTTATTCCTGAGGCGGAAGGCTGCACTGTCTCTCCTGCCTGCGGAGCCTTGCGTACAGAAAGGTTCATGTATAGAGTCCCGTCGGATAAGTTCCTGATCTGGGCCTTGCCGCTTCTGCTGTCAAGGGCACAAGAATATGAGGCGGCCGCCTTTTCCACTGTACGGACATCCTTGCTGCCGTCTGAAATCTCAACCTTTATGGCTCCTGTGGCAGCAGCGGCAGCAAGACGCCCCATTGCCGAGGCTGTGAATGCTGCTGTCTGTGTGGTATATCCGGAATTCCCGGAAAACCTGTCTGCGACTTCTTGCGCAATGGTCATGGCTGCGGCCATATCGTCGGCAAGTATCAGGGTCTCCAGGATCATTGCCTGGTCTCTGAGCGACGAGCCGTATGTGACTGTAGAGAACGAGTAGTCCTGCACATCTGTCTTAAGACCGTTTATCATCGTTCTGGCTGTCTCTTTCTTCCCGGTAAGGCAGTATGCCGCGGCAAGTCTCCATGATGCCTGGGAAGACAGGGCGGTGGATTCCTTCATCCTGTTCATCGCTCCCGTCTGCGGATCCGAGGCAAGTGCAAGGGTATAGAGCCTGTATGCCTGTACAAGGTCTCCAAGATCATTGGAGCGGGATTCCCTCCAGTTCCTGACACATTTCTTCTGGAAATTCTTCCATGCGGACAGTACTCCGGAGTTGACTTCATATCCCTTGTCCTTAGCCATGCTCATGAACTGTCCTGCCATGGAGCTTACCCATTCGTCTGCGTAAGTCATCCCTGGCCAGTAGCAGAAACCACCGTCCGGCAGCTGTCTTCCATACAGCTCGGACAGCAGAGCCTGGACCATCTGAGGTACCTTTGCGGCATTTTCTTCTGAGAGAAGGCACGAGATGGCCAGCAGTGTGATGCCCCTTGAGGAAATCTGCTCGCTGCAGCTGTGTGTGTAGTCTGTGACAAAATCGAAGCAGCTGTTGAAGTCGATCGACGGGAAGCCTGCGATACTGAGTTCTGCGCCTTCAGTGTCTCCATTGCTCGGGGCGTCCCCTTTTCCTCCGGCAGAGAATGGCTGCCAGGAGAATGTATGGCTCTCTCCCGGAGCTACTGCAGCGTACCGGAGACTCGTGACAGGAGGATTCGGATTGCGTACAGGCACAGAGACAGTCTCCAATGCAGTATGTCCGCCTCCCTCAGCCTTGACAGTGACCTTAAGAGTCCCTTCACCTGCAGTCCGGAGTCTGAATCTCACCAGAGTATCGCCTGGCTCGCTGAATCTTACCGGCATAGATGCCTTTCCGAGGTTTTCCGCCGGCCCTTCTGCTGAGACAGACACTGAAGCTGACGTAATCCCTCTTTCTGTTGCGAATACATTGACCGGAAGAGCGATTTCTTCTCCCGGAGCAAGGACTCTCGGTAGAGTGGAAAGCACCATGAGAGGAGTCTTGACAGGGACTGTCTTTTCAGCATTGCCATATGCTCCGTCATGTCCGGCCACGAGCATTACCCTTACTGATCCGACGTACATCGGAAGAGTGATCCTGTGGATATTCTCTTTCCTGTCAAGGGTGAACGGCCCGAGGAACTTTACCACCGGATTGAACCTGTTGTCTTTTCTGGACTCTTTGCTGATGGTCTGGTCACCTCCGATGGCTGTCAGAGGTGTAAACCTGCCGCCGAAGGCTCCGATGACTTCATCGAAGATGTCCCAGGTCTTCACTCCGAGTGCTTCCCTTGCATACATCCATGACCATGGATCAGGTGTCTTGAACGAGGATATGTCCAGCAGTCCTTCATCGACTATAGCCAGGGTGTATGTCATTTTTTTCCTGTCCTTTTCGCTTACCTTTATCGTGAATTCCTCAAGAGGTCTCACTGCATCAGGCATCGAGATCTGCGGGTGGAGGTGTGATCCGAGGTTCTCCACGAAGACGGGTTCGACTCCGTACATCCTTACGGGCAGATCGTTGCCTGTATTGCCGTGCTTCTGGAGCAGGGTGATGTGGATGTAGAAGTTCGGACTCATTTCTTCGGTCACCTTGAACTTGTAAGGGGTGTCCCCGCCTGATGTCGTCCGTACCCAGTCTCTGGATATCACTTTGCTGCCGTTTTCCAGGCTCACAAGGGCAAGAGCATCGTCTGCTGCAGGTATGAAGACTGTGGCTGTCTCTCCGGTGCGGTATTCTTTCTTGTCGGTGGAGAATGTGATCATGGTCAGGGCATCAGGGTCACGCTTGTCGGAACGTCCTCTGTATGAAGGCCAGTCTGCAAGGATGATCCCGCCTGTGGCATGTCCGCTTGTCCTGTCCTTGACATATACCAGGAATCTGCCCCAGTCCGGGTAGTCGATGCGGAATGGTATCTCATAAGGCTTGTCTGATGAAGTGAATGTACCTGAGCTGAACGGCTGTGCTGCAGTGCCGTTGACATAGGAGTCTAGTTCTTCAGCCTTGCTTTCCCACCACCAGCTCCAGTCCAGTCTGAATATCCTGTATTCCATCTCATGTCCGCTTACAGGCCTACCGTCCTTGTCTACTGCGATGACAGGGAAGGAATGTGTCATGTCTGTCTCTATCCATCCGCCTTCTTCAGGGAGCTTTATGCCTGCATAGGCCTCATATGGGGAGAAAAGCATTGTCTGGGACATGATGCTTTCATCTCCTCCGCCTTCCTGGACCCTTGATACAAGCCTTGCCTGCAGCATCCCTGGCGCACCTTCCATCTGTGGCAGCCGTACTTCTGCAGATGTCCTGCCTCTGCTGTCAAGCTGCCTTTCGAAAAGATTGACGGATTGTGCCGCAAAAGAAGACGCCGGATCAGAGAATGTATATCCCGGATAGTTTGGGAATGTCTTTCCTGCGAGGGTTAGGTCCATATCAAGCTTTGCCTTGAGCCCTGAGGCAGCCGGGCCTGACAGCCAGGATGCACTCATGTCGAATCTTGCACTGCTTCCGCCCTGCAGCACCGGGACATCTGTGCCAAGGGATATCTTCAGCCTGTTCGGCTTTATGGTCTCTATCATCAGGGCCTTGTGGAATGTCGAGCCTCCAATCTTGAAATATGCGTTCCATGTACCTGTCGGGTCATCCTGACCGGTCGGTATGTTGAATACATGGAACCCGTCCTTTCCGGAGACATCAGTAAGGCTGCAGTAGAACTGTCCTTGCGGAGTGTAGAGCTCCATCTTCACAGGATGTGTATCCGGCAGAGCTTCTCCTGTATTCCTTACGATCATGGTAAGGTGGAGGGTATCTCCTGGCCTCCATACTCCGCGCTCTCCGTAGATGAATGCCTTGATTCCGCTTTCTGTCTTCTCTCCTCCGACATTAAAGCGGCTCAGAGGCTTTTCATTGCCGTCAGTGACCTTCAGGTATGTGACGGATTTCCCTTTTCCTGCGGTGACGGCAAACGGTTTGCCGGACAGGTCAAGCTGGACGAATCCGTCATCTCCAGTCTCTCCTTTCCCGATTTCCTGGAGCTGGTAGTTGTATGCAGTTACAGAAGCTCCCTTTACGGGCTTCGCCTGTACGATGTCTGTGACAGTTGCCCAGATCCGGCCCGTGCCTGCCGATTTTACTATCAGGCCAAGGTCAGATGTCATGAGATTGCAGCTCGGGAAACGGTCTGACTCCATGTAGTATGTCGGATCAAGCGGATTGTCCCTTTCCTGCCAGTTGTAGGAGTCCCAGTCGTAGAAACTTTCGTAATAGTATGGGATAGGGCTGTCCCAGACGGCCTTGTCTTCGTCTGTAAGGCTGTCTCCGGAAAGCTGTACAAGACCGGAGGCATGGTCTATGCTCCCGGAACCTGGTTTCTGGGGAACTGGTTCTCCCTGGGCTGTTGAAGATGTCCCATAAGGACCGGATGTCTCTCCATAAAGGGAATATTCCTGACGGAATGAGATCCTTATCCTGTATATGGCTCCAGGATCTTTCCTGAAGAGTCCGGAGAGGTCCACTGCGAAATCCTGCCATTTGTGCAGGTCTTTGCCCGGATCGGAGTCCAGCCTTACTGTCTGCCTGCTGATGAGCCGTCCGGACCGCCTCAGATCGTCATTTCCTCCGAGGTCATTGTCCTGCAGGAACATGAGGATATTGCTGCTGAAGATCTGGATCACCGATATGTCCACCGCGGCAAGGTTTACGGCTCTGAACGGCAGCACAAGATCCGATGCGTCCGGAAGTATATTGCCTTTTAGCAGAAGTTCTACTGCCGGTTTGGGACGTATATCCTCGATCTTTGTCCGGTATGGCTCTCCAAGGATCTGGCCCGAAGAACTTCTCAGGCCGGAGGCGATCTCAATCCATGCCCCAGCGTCAGGCAGCTGTTCGAAGTATATCCTTGCGATGTTGTCCTCTATCTTCATGAATGTCCGTCCGCAGCCTTGCAGTTCGATGAGCCCTTCAGGGTCAATGCTTCCGTCCAGTGGCTCTGAAAACGTGATTTCCACATACGGTGAGTTGCCCGGGACAGCGGAAGTGCCGAGGACCGAGAATTTCCCTGCTGCAGGGACTGTGATTTCTGCCGTCTGCTTCTTGCCGAATCCGGCTCCACGTCCGTCGAAGGTTATCCTGACTCTGTAGTCTGAGCTTGTCCTGAGCAGTCCGCTGACTGTGAAGTCCACTTCTTCGGCAGACTTTCCTTGCCTGACAGATATCACAGGTTCCACCTCAGTCCCGTCGGTGATTCCTTCCGTTGAGCCGGACATCATGGCCGCAGCATCGGACGTAGATATCTCTTCACTGAAAGTCAGGTTTCCCCGGATTTCTGCTGCCAGTGGATTTCCGCTTTTTACAACTATCTTTCCTGCCGCCAGTGAAGCGGCTTTTATCGCGCTGTGGAAGGAGAACCTGAACACATCCGGACAGCCTGCTGATCCTGTATCAATGATGTCAGAGAGCCGGAAAGACGCCTTGTATTCCGTGCCGTGCCTGACTGATCCGGCCTCCGGAATGAATTCCACGCCATCAGGACCTGAAAATCTTGCTGTACCTTCAATGGACGGTGAGAATGAGAAGAGCCTGGCCATCGTCTTCTCGTCAAGGCCATCGGCGATCTCTTTGTCCACCGGTTGCTGGAGGATTATCCTTATGCTTTCTCCGTTCCCCAATACACCTCCTGTATAGGCCTTTATGACAGATGCGAATTCTTCCGGAGAACCGTCACTCCTTGAACATCCGGTGACTGCGGCCAGAATTGCCGCTGCAGCTGCCAGAATCCTGGCGGCAGTAGAAAATCTCTTCATTACTTATCGGTCATTATGGTTTCTCGTCCAAAAATACAAATAAAAACATATCAGGACCATGAGGCATAGAAAAATTTATTGCCGGTTAAATAATATTAAGTATTTTTGCAAGTTCGGAATTCTGCGTTGGCGAGCAGGTTCCGTATAAGTGACAAGGGGAAGACGAAGGAAAGAAATGGATAAGAATCTGAATCTGTTTTTTGAAATGCTGAGGATTGATTCCACATCATCCTCCGAGAGGACTTTTTCCGAATTCCTCAAGAAAAGACTTGATGACGGGAAATGCAGAATAGAGTCCTTTGAAGTCGGTGACGGTACTGAAAATCTCCTCTTCTCCTGGGGCGATCCTGAAGTTGTTTTCTGTACTCATCTTGATACAGTGCCTCCATATATTCCTCCGGTAATGGAAGACGGGACCGTAAAGGGCCGCGGAAGCTGTGATGCCAAAGGCCAGATATTCTCAATGTACAATGCCTGCAGGACTCTCGCAGAAGAGGGGGAGACAGGATTTGCTCTGCTGCTTCTTGCCGGTGAAGAGACCGGATCATTCGGAGCAAAGAGTTTCCGTACTGTCCATCCCGGAGCCCCGTATGTGATCGTAGGGGAGCCTACGGACAACTGTATGGCTTCTGCAAGCAAGGGTACAAAATCATTCGAGATAACACTGCATGGGAAAAGTGCCCATTCAGGCTACCCGGAATGCGGCGTCAGCGCCGTTGAACTCTTTGTGGATTTCATGCAGCATCTCAGGCAGATTGATTTCGGGACTGATCCTGTGCTCGGTGCCACGACATATAATGTAGGTAAACTTGAAAGTACAAATCCGCAGAATGTGCTGAGCGACAGGCTGTCCTTCAGACTGTATTTCCGGACAACCTTCGTATCGGATGCGAAGGTCTCTGAAGTTATCCCCGGAATGGCAAACGAAACCGTATCAGTGAAGGCTTTCGGCGGTGATACCCCTACTCGTTATCTTACTCTTGACGGCTTTCCTGCAAAGCCTGTCGCCTTCGGGAGCGATGCCCCTCAGCTGACCAATTTCAGAAGCAAGATCCTGTGCGGGCCGGGCTCGATTCTTGTAGCACATACACCTTCTGAACATGTCCTTCTTGAGGATCTTCAGAAAGCGGAAGACAATTATGTAAGAATGTTCAGGATATTGAAAAACAGCATATCATGATAGTAATGAAATTCGGCGGTACATCCGTCGCAAACTATGATGCCATAACGAGGATGATATCCATCGTAAAGGGCAAGCTCAATGAAAAACCGGTCGTAGTGGTCTCGGCGCTGTCCAAGGTCACAGACCTTCTATATAAGATTGCTGACCAGGCAGCCCTGCGCAACCGCGAGGAATGTGCTCAGCTTCTCGGGGAGCTGCGCAAGCGTCATCTTGACCTTGCTTCCGAGCTCCTCAAGGACGCTCCTGACCTTGAGCATCAGGCCAGAGGAAAGGTAGACGGGATCTGTGATGCCCTTGAGGCATTTGTCAATGCTGTCTGCGCTGTCGGTGAACTTTCTCCCCGCAGCAAGGCAGTGATAATATCCAACGGAGAGTATCTCTCGTCGAACATCATATGCTTTGCCATGAATGCATCCGGCATAAAGACAAATTTCATCGATGCCAGGAGAATGATTATCACTGATGACGACTATCTCCGCGGTGAGCCTGACATGGAGGAGATCTCCGCAAGGGTCCCTGGAGCAGTGCTCGGTGCATACGAATATGCCGATGCTGTCATCACCCAGGGCTTTGTATCTGCGACAAAGGAAGGCGAGCCGACTGTACTGGGACGCGGAGGCTCAGACTATTCGGCATCTCTGATAGGCATGGCCATAGATGCTGTAAGGATTGAGATATGGACTGATGTCGACGGGGTACGTACAGCCGACCCGCGCAGGGTACAGAACACCAGGTGCCTTGACAAGATCTCATTTGAAGAGGCAGCCGAGATGGCTCATTTCGGAGCGAAGGTGCTCCATCCGCTCACGATCGAGCCTGCGGTCAAGAAGAACATACCGATCTATGTCCTCAATTCCATGAATCCTGGAGGAGAGGGAACAGCCATTCTCCAGAGCAGTTTCATCGAGGACGGGGTCAAGTCAGTCTCATGCAAGGAGAATATCCTTGTGATCAATATCTTCTCCACGAAGATGATCAACACTTCAGGCTTCCTGAAGAATGTGTTCGAGATCTTCAGCGAGCATAAGGTGTCTGTAGATCTCATAAGTACTTCAGAGGCAAATATCTCTGTGACTGTTGACGCTTCACAGGACATAAAGGGGGTAGTAGAGGCCCTCGCCGGCTTCGCTGAGGTCTATGTCGACAGGGACAAGTCGCAGGTCTCTGTCATCGGCAAGAATATAATCAATCTCAAAGGACTCCTGGAGCAGACTTTCGCTCCATTGAGGGACTGCAAGATATATATGATATCCCAGGGGGCATCCTATGTGAACATCAGCTTTGTCGTCGACAGGGCTGTCCTCAATGATGTGGTACAGCAGATACACAGATATCTTTTCGAGAAATGAAAGCAGTAATCAGCGGATACGGCAAGATGGGAAGGATGGTAGAGAAGATCCTTTCCGAAAGAGGCCTCGAATGTGCCGGCAAGAGTGAGGATATACAGCATTTCGACAAGACTCTTGCAAAAGAGTGCGTGTGCATAGACTTCTCTGTCCCTGCCGCCTTCAGGGAAAACTACAGGTTCATCGCAGAGAACTTCAAGGCTGCTGTAATCGGCACAACAGGCTGGACAGACATCAGGGATGAGGTCATATCATATTTCCGTCAGTGCGGGACTCCGATGATATATGCATCCAATTTTTCTGTCGGAGTGAATGTCTTCTTCGCAGCAGCGGACTATGTGTCTTCAATGCTTGGCAAGGCCGGAGGATACAGCCCTTATATACTTGAGATGCACCATTGCCACAAGCTTGACGCTCCGAGCGGGACTGCCAAGAGCCTGGAAGCCATCGTTGACAGGAATATGGATACGAAAGCCGATGTCCAGGCGGTCAGATGCGGTGAGATCCCGGGCATCCACACAGTAGGTTTTGAAGGCCATGTGGACAGGATAACCCTCAGGCATGAGGCCTTCTCCCGTGAAGGCTTTGCCAGCGGAGCTGTCGATGCTGCCCTGATGACTGAAGGTCTGGAGGGCGTACATGAGTTCCGCGATCTGCTCTATAAGAAGATCCTTGGCTGAGTCCCCGCAAGACAATCCCTTCGGGGCAGCATTCTATAAACAAAAGTCATGAAAAGTTTGTCATTGTCCGGTTGCGGTACCGCTCTTGTGACCCCGTTCAGAGACGGAGAGGTCGATTATACCGCATTTTCAAGCCTGCTTGACCGACAGATAGCAGCAGGTATACATTTCCTTGTCCCGCTCGGGACTACAGGTGAGACTCCTTGCCTTGATGAAGAGGAAAGGATAAGGATACTGGAGCTCTCAAAGGAAAAATGTGAAGGCCGGCCTGTCATTGTCGGCGGAGGTACAAACTCACTTAAGCAGACGATAAGGAGCATGGAGCTTCTTGCTCCGCACGGGGCAGATGCTTTCCTGATAGTGGTCCCTTACTACAACAAGCCGACCCAGGAAGGTATATATGAATATTTCAGGGCCGTGGCAGATTCTACCGACAAGCCTATTGTCCTGTACAATGTACCGTCGAGAACCGGTGTCAACATGACAGCTGAGACTACCCTCAGACTCGCGGAGATCAGCAATATAGCAGCTGTGAAGGAAGCATCATCCAATTATGCCCAGATATCGGAGATCATAAGGTGTGCTCCGGAAGGCTTCGCCGTACTCAGCGGAAATGATGACGAGACCCTTTCCCTGATGGCGACAGGTGCAGCCGGGGTCATCAGTGTGGCATCAAACATCGCTCCGGCTCTCATGGTGGAGTTTACGGAAGCCATGCTTGCCGGAAACCTTTCTGAAGCCAGGGCTCTGCACCACAGGCTTACCCCTCTTTTCAGGAACTGCTTCATAGAGAGCAATCCTGTGCCTGTAAAGGCCGGTCTGTCTGCCATGGGCCTGATAGCAGAAGAATACAGGCTGCCGCTTGTGCCAGGCACAAGGAAGACCTACGGCATAATGCGCAGCACAATAGAGGATCTGGGTCTGCTTTAGTCAGGCGGCCAGGAAAACGCCCGTATGCGGCTGCGTGGCTGTGTATGCGGAAATGTGTGATAATCAGAATATAAGGAATTCAAAGGAGATAAGATATGGATAGCGGACTGGAAATGTTCCATGAGGTCTGCCGCGACCTTGAAAGCGGAAAAGTACGTGTGGCAGAGAAGATCAACGGGGAGTGGAGAGTCAATTCCTGGGTAAAGGAAGTGATTCTTTCAGGTTTCCGCTACGGCAAACTGACGGACATGAGCCAGGGATCTTTCCCGTTCTATGACAAGGATACCTTCCCGGTGCGCAGCTTTTCCGTTGAGGACGGAGTGAGGATTGTACCTGGGGGTACGGCAGTAAGAAGAGGAGCCTATCTTGCACCTTCCGTCATCGTGATGCCTCCTGCATATATAAATGTCGGCGCCTATGTCGATGAGAATACGATGATTGATTCCCATGCTCTTGTGGGATCTTGTGCCCAGGTCGGAAAGCATGTGCATCTATCTGCGGCTTCGCAGCTGGGTGGAGTGCTGGAGCCTGTGGGCGCGCTGCCTGTCATCATCGAGGATAATGTGTTCATCGGAGGCAACTGCGGCATATATGAGGGTACTGTCGTGAAAGAGAATGCCGTGATAGGTACAGGTGTCATAATCAATTCTTCGACCGCCATATTCGATGCGACTACCGGAGAGTATATCAGAGCTGATGAAAAAGGCTGCATGGTCGTGCCTGAAGGTGCGGTCGTTGTGGCAGGAAGCCGTCCTGTGACAAAAGGGCCTGGCGCGGAGAAAGGCATACATCTCTACACTCCTGTGATTGTAAAATACCGTGACAGCAAGACAGATGCATCTGTCACTCTTGAAAACCTCCTGAGGGACTGATTCCGTGCCATGACAGACTACAGCAAGTTGTTTTCAGAAGATACATATTCCTTTTTCCGTTCACCGGTGAGGGATATCTTCAAGCGTGTGGATCTCAATGCCATACATTCATTTGCCGGAGGCTATCCGTCTCCGGAGACTTTCCCGCTTGATGTATTCAAGTCCATAATGGGGGAAGTGATAGACAGATACGGTGGCAAGGCTTTCCAGTATGGGGCGACACAAGGAGTTACAGAGCTGCGCGAAGTCCTTTCCAAGAGGTATGGAGTGCCGCTTGAACGCATACAGATCACTTCTTCATCCCAGCAGGGGATAGATGTCTGCACAAGGATCCTTGCCGACCCTGGTGATGTCATCCTTACATCGAATCCTTCATACCTCGGTGCGCTGCAGTCATTTCGTTCATACAGGGCCTGCACAGTCGGAGTCGCTCATGAGGATGATCCCGAGAGATTCCGCAAGGCATACGAGGATGAGATCTCAAGGCAGCTGTCACAGGGACGGAAGATAAAGTTTCTGTATATGATTCCTGATTTCCAGAATCCGTCAGGCGAGACCCTCTCACTTGAGGAAAGGAAGATCCTGGTGGCTCTTGCTGAGAAATATGGATTCCTGATTGTCGAGGACAGTCCGTACAGGGAGCTCAGATACAGTGGAGCCCCTGTGCCTACGATATATTCGCTCAATCCGGACATCGTGCTCCATCTGGGGTCATTTTCAAAGATATTCGCACCAGGCTTCAGACTCGGGTGGATATTCGGCAATCCCGAGGTACTGGACAAGATATATGTATGCAAGCAGTCCCTGGACCTTTGCCCGCCGGTTTTTGACCAGTATGTCGCTGCCGAGTTCATGGGCTCAGGCCATCTGGACTCCAACCTTGTCCATAGCATAGATCTCTACAGGAGCAAGAGAGACCTGATGCTTTCTCTTCTGGACAAGTACATGCCGGAAGGTGTCAGCTGGACTCATCCGGACGGAGGGCTTTTCCTCTTCCTGACCATGCCGGAAGGTTTTGATTCGGTGGCTTTCTATGATACGGCGCTGGACAATGGGGTAGCTTATGTGGCAGGCTCGTTCTTCTGTACTGACGGCGGCGGCAAGAATACCATGAGGCTCAATTTCTCCTTCATGTCTCCGGAGCGTATAGAAGAGGGTATCATTCTTCTTGCCTCTCTCCTCCGCAAGGAGCTGGAAAAGTGATTGCCAAAGGAGTCGGGAAAGTGATTGTCAACTGAGAAACAGACAGATATGGAACTATATAAATATCAGGGAGCAGGAAATGACTTTCTGATTGCAGATGCCAGATCCGGGAATGCGGCATTCTCTACAGAAGATATCCGCAGCCTCTGCGACCGCCGTTACGGTATAGGGGCAGACGGGTTCATGATGCTGGAGAACGGACAGGGAAATGATTTCCGTATGGTTTATTACAATTCGGACGGCTCAGGCGGCATGATGTGCGGGAACGGCGGCCGCTGTATAGTGGCTTTCGCTTCGGACATGGGCCTGGGCTGTCTAGGACCTGACGGTTCAAGATATTTCGCATTTGAGGCTGCCGATGGTCCTCATGCAGCATATATAATTGCTTCGGACGGCCGGGCTAAGACGGTCAGGCTGAAGATGAAGGACGTAGACGGAATAAAGGTGATGGACGGTAATTCGTATTTCCTTGATACAGGCACAAGACATTTCGTGCGGTTTGTCCCGGATGTAGATGATTGTGATGTCGTGTCCGAAGGCCGCAGGATACGCAATCTGCCTGAATTTGCCCCGGTGGGGACAAATGTCAATTTCGTGTCTGCCCCAAAAGGTGAAGATCTGTCCGAGTCAGGACGCTCGATCCGTGTAAGGACCTACGAAAAAGGTGTGGAAGACGAGACGTTTGCCTGCGGAACCGGTATAGTGGCATCGTCAATCGCCTCATACTGCCATAGCTATGACGGCAGAAAATGCTGTTCTTCCGTGCGTTATGATGTCCGGGCAAAGAAGGACATGCTTGCTGTCGATTTCATTCCAACCCTTTCCGGAAACGAGGAGAACTGCCGGTTTACAGATGTCTGGCTTACGGGGCCGGCAGTGTATGTAGCAAAGATCATTCTTTAGCATTTCACGACCGTCATCCTTATCTTACTGGAATGCCGGTCATAGAAAACGGAAAAATTCAGGCCAGGCCGTGCAATATTTCCATATATTGGGATTTTATATATGTAAATCTTATTTTTGCAGAAAATTCAGATACATTAGTCTTATGAAAAAGATCATACTTTTGTCAGCGGTTTCGCTTCTGGCAGTATCATGTTTCAAGAATACGGGCTATGAGGCCAGCTATACATTATATGCAGACTTTTCCACTGCAGATACTTTCTTCGAGCAGATGGGAGCTGTGGATTCTGTCCTCACTGTACCATCTTTCTCATACGGGCCTGTCGCATTCTTCAATTCAACTTCAGATGATGAGAATGCTTCAGCTGTAAACGGAGGCTGGTCGATTTCCAAGAAATGCCTTCCTCTTGAGATCCTCTACAGAGGAGAAGGAGGCACAATCGATCCTGAGCTTGAAGCCCTTATGTCACCGTTTGCTGTGAGCGATACGACAGATGCTCTTCCTAACAAGGGAAAGGTCGCATTCCTCGTCTTCCATGAGGACCAGTCTTCCATGCCTGAGCATGACATGCAGTTTCTGCAGGCGACTGTAGGAACCTGCTCTCCTTCATATGCCGCATTCAATACTACCATCGATGTAGCAAACTATTTCAAGTCACAGGCAGTAGAAGGAGATTATTTCAATGTAGTCATCACCGGATATTCCGGAACCTCGAAGACAGGCTCTGTCGAAGTGTGCCTGGCAGACAGGCGTTCGGGAAAGAATGAGCTTGTATATGACTGGAAGACAGTCGAGATATCAGATCTGGGGGCAGTCGAGTATATAGATTTCACGATTGACTGCCAGATGTCGGCCGCTTCACAGGACAAGGATTACCGCTACTTCTGCTTCGACAATTTCATCGCCTCGATCTATATCAAGCAGATGAACTGACGGGCTATATCAGTCCATCAGGAACAGTCATCTCGAGTATCTTGTTGTCTTCATCAAAGGAGATGACAAGATCTTCGTGCAGAGGTATCATCACTGTACCGGATATCGTGCCGACTTCAATGCACGGATTGCCAGGTATATCATAGAAGTCAGATATGATACCTATCTCATTGTGGCAGCTGTCCATGACAGTCCATCCTACCAGACCTTCAAGGCTTTCTTCGGAAGAGCCTTCTTCATCCTTGATATAGATAGCTTTGCCAGAGAGTTCTTCCGCATCCTTGATGGATCTGACATCAGTCAGATGTACCAGGGCCTTGTTTGTGCCTCTTGTGGCAAAGGATTCAATGAAAAAAGGAACCGGCAGTCCATCAAAATAGATGAATACCGGTTCCTCAATGTCAATGTCCTCAGGTGCGATGTCACGGAAGCCCAGCACGAGCTCCCCATCGGTACCGTTGGATTTCAATACCTGGGCTATTCTGAGCAGATTATGTCCTGCTTCAGGCATTATGCCTCAGGGTTCTCAGCAGGTGCTTCTGTCTCTGCTGCTGCGGCAGCTTCCTGTGCTGCTTTCTCAGCAGCTGCTGCTTCAGCGGCAGCCCTTGCAGCTTCCTCTGCCTCAGCTTTCTTCTTGGCCAGAGCCTCTGCCCTTTCCTGATTTACTTTTGCTTCAGCCTCAGCTGCTGCTTTTGCAGTTTCAGCTGCTGCCTTTGCTATGCCCTCTTTCTTGGCGTTGATCTTTGCATCTCTCTGAGCCTTCCAGTCAGCGAACTTCTTGTCAGCCTGCTCCTGGGTAAGGGCTCCCTTTGCTACTCCACCCTGAAGGTGTTTCCTGAGGAGAACTCCTTCGTATGAAAGGATACGGCGGGCAACCAGAGATGTCTGTGCTCCTACATTGAGCCATGCAAGTGCCTTTTCTGCATCAAGGACGATAGTTGCAGGGTCTGTGTTCGGATTGTAGGAACCGATCTGTTCGATGTAGCGGCCATCGCGAGGTGAGCGTGTGTCGGCCACAACAATGTGGAAGAATGCGAAATTCTTCTTTCCGTGGCGCTGAAGACGAATTTTAACAGCCATTGTGAATCTGTTTTAATGATTTATACTATAACCTGTGCTTCCTTCACGAGAAAGCGCGGCAAAATTAGATATAAATTTCTATTTTTGCAAAGAAAGGTATCAGATTTGCATCCTCCGGCACGACTTTCAAAATGATTTGAGATGAGACATTACTTGACTGTATTGCATTGTTTTTCTGCGGCTGTCATTCTTTCTGCTGTCTTTTCCTGCACAGATGCGGCGGCGCGGCCCGGAGATGAGAACCCTGATGACATAGTCGGGGTATATTATGTGTCACATCAGAATGAAGAAAGCAAAGTCCGTATCTACAGGCTGCCAGACGGGACGTATTCGGCGCAGGTCATGTGGATCAAGGACAGTCTCGACAGGAACGGCCGTCTGCGCCTTGACGAAAAGAATCCGGACAGGTCTCTCCGTTCGGTCCCGTGCAACCGTATAATGATAATGAGCGGGCTGACCTACAGCCGGGGAAAAGAAAGATGGGAAGGAGGCAAGATTTACGACCCGACTCGGGGAATAAGGGCAAATGTATCCTGCGACTTTGATCCTGACGGCCGTCTGAGGGTGCGCGGATCTCTCCTCGGGATATCCCAGACGATATATTGGAAGAAGCTTGACTGACTCCGTCAACAGGCAGATCTTGTATGATTTGAACGTAACTGTGCTCAAAAAATCTGCATTTGTTCAAAAAAAATTTGCAATTAAATAAATCCGATGTATCTTTGCAGTCCCAAACCGAAAGCGGATGTGGTGAAATGGTAGACACGCCACTTTGAGGGGGTGGTGGGCGTAAGCCTGTGCGAGTTCGACTCTCGCCATCCGCACCACAATGGAGGGTGACCCAAAAGAGATTTTCTGAGGCCGGTCTCTTTGTCTTTTATATAAACAATGATCGGCTACAATTTTTAAGGTTGCAGCCGATTAGTTTTTTTCTGACCATAGCCTTTCTGGGGAACTGTATGTGCCGGTCATTGGCTATGGATGAAGCTGTATCGGCCACCTATACGGTAGCACAGACAGTATTCTGCCCCATTATCCGCTCTGAAAGTATCGCCGAGTACTTCCTGAGATTGTGCGCAAGCGCGACAAGGCCGAACTCGACCCTCACTTTCCTGTTCGACTTGAGACGGAAACGCCTGAAGCCGTGGTTGAACTTGATGTCCCCGAAGACGGCCTCCGGTTCGATGGGACGGTTGCTGCGGTGCATCATCCCGCGTTCGCTGGTGAGCAGTTCCCTAGCGCGCTTCTTGAACCCGTTGGCTGTGTGGTTTACCTCGACGGTCCTCCTGTCGTACCTGCTCTTGTAGCACATCCCCCTGAGAGGGCATCCCTTGCAGTTGACGGCCCTGTACACGGCAACTTCCGACCTGTAGCCCAGGTCTGAGACGGGGTGCCATGTGCCGCACCTCTCCATATGCTGCCCCATCGGACACACGTAGTAGTCCTCACTGGCGTTGTAGTGCATGTTCTGGACGAGGAAACTGTTGTCGGCATACCTGCATTTCGTCTCGGCGTGGAACATGTTGTACTTGACATAGGCGTCTATCCCGTTGCTCTCCATGTACGCATAGTTCGCTTCGTTGCCGTAGCCGGAGTCAGCCACGACTTCATCGCTCTGCGTTCCGTATCTCTC
>JADIMK010000043.1 GCA_017694785.1 Candidatus Cryptobacteroides intestinigallinarum | reverse complement strand
GATATGTATATGATCCTGCAGTCGGTGACGAAGACAGCGGAATCGCTCCTGGAACAGCATTTGAAGATCTTCCTGCAGACTGGGTATGCCCATTGTGCGGAGTAGGAAAAGAAGACTTCAAGCCTGTAGAGTAGCGGTCCGGCCCCCACGCGGGCCATCCGATGATATAAAAGGTCCCTGGCGCCCATATCGGGCACCAGGGATCTTTTTATGATATCCTATGGATCGTACAACCTTGCCGACATGACCTTTCATTTTCCGGCCTGTCAATCAAACAGAGGAGAAGGTGTCCTTGCCTCCTGCATTATACGATACATTTCCGTTACCTTTCCGGGATATTTATCCGAAAGATCCATTGTTTCTCCCGGATCAGAAGACAGATCATAGAGCTCCATCTTTCCGCCGCCGTCCACATTGTTCACTATTCCCTTCCAGTTGTCTTTCAGCACTGCTTTCCTTCCGCCGTCCTCGTGGAACTCCCAGTATAGCCAGCCATGGTCTGACTGAGTTCCCTCTCCTGTCAGTACAGGAAGAAAAGATATCCCGTCTGTCAACGGTGTTCCTGCGGAGAACTCCCCTTCAGAAACATCAGACACTGAATCAGAAGAGTAATCTGACTGCCGGCCGGACATATCATCGTCCAATATATCGGCTACGGTAGGCAGGAAATCCCAGAAAGCGGACACATGGTCTGTCCTGCTTCCAGGCGACACAACTCCCGGCCAACAGACTATCAGAGGCACACGTATCCCTCCTTCATAGAGATCACGCTTTATACCGCGCAGCCCTGCACTGCTGTTGAAATATGCAGGATCCGCACCGCCTTCCATATGAGGACCATTGTCAGATGTGAAGATGATTATGGTATTGTCAGATATACCGGCATCTCTCACAGCTCTGACTATCTCGCCGACCTGTCTGTCAAGATGGGTCACCATAGCTGCAAATGCGGCATGCGGATGCTGCTGTGATCCGTATCCCCCTTTCTTGTAGACCGGACCGCTGTCACATCCCGAAAATGGAGTCTCAGGGTCTAGTTTTCCTGCGAAAGCATCAATTTCTTCCTGGGGAAGACGGAGCTCGGCATGAGGCAAGATTGAAGTATACATCATGAAGAAAGGCCCGTCGGAATGTTCCCGGATGAACTCAAGTGCTTTCGCATGTATGATATCCGGAGCATAATCGTCCTCACCAGTACCTTTGTTCCCTTCCAGGATAACCTTTTCTCCGTTGTGCCACAGATGTCCCGGATAATAATTGTGTGCCATACGCTGACAATTGTATCCGAAGAATTCATCGACACCTTGATTTTCAGGAGCACCTTCCGTCCCAGGACCACCAAGTCCCCACTTGCCGAAGACTCCGGTCGTATAGCCATGTTCCTTGACAAGATCAAATACAGTCCATGTATCAGCAGGCAGAGGGTACTGTCCTTCTCCAGGAAGTTCCTTATTGCCTCTTATGAAAGTATGGCCTGTATGCTGACCTGTAATGAGAGACGATCTGGATGGAGCGCTTACGGAACACCCTGCATAATGCCTTGTAAAAAGCATCCCCTGGGATGCCAGGCTGTCAATACATGGAGTCTGGAAATGTTCCTGCCCATAGCAGCTTATGTCTCCGTAGCCGAGGTCATCGGCAAGTATATAAATGATATTTGGAGTCTGCGCCTTCTCTCCGGAGCAGGCACATAGCGGAAGGGCGGCAAGCCCGATAGACAAATATCTGTTCATCTTTTTTCTGTATAATTCTGACGATGATGGGCTGGTCATTGCTGAGTCCTGGCTCCAGCATATCAAAAGACCGGCATAAGGTCAAATATACGAAAAAAGTTCATGCAAAACCCTAAGAGAGTTAACATTTACAGACGACTCTATATGATATTCTATATAACGGAGTATTTCCTCCGCCAGAGAATTCCTGAGATCACCTGACATAGGGATGAGCATAGACTCGCTGAAAGAGGACTTCAGAAGCCTGTCCATCATATCAATATGGTCTCCTGCAAACGGGAGGAAATCATCCGTGCCGGGGGCAAAGCCAAGCTCTACTGTCAGTTCCAGAAGAAAACGTATATGGAAATTGCTGAAATCCGAGTCCAGGGCCTCTAGCAGAAGAAGATCCTTTCGGCACCATTCATAAAGTCCTGGCTCCATGGCCCCGTCCTTTATCACCCTGTACAGGACCTCACTTATGAAAAGAGAAATGGCATTCTTATAGAGATTGCCACGTATCCCAGGCAAAGTGTTTACGGATGTCAGATGCGAGGCTGTGAACAGCTTTGCCCTCGGAGACTCCCGGATCTCAGCCTCGATTATGTTCATCGGGAGAAACAAAGACATCATCACTTTACGTCCAGCCCCCTTCACAAGAAAGCTCCGCCTTCCATACTCCCGGCTGAGAGTATGCATCACAATGGAATTTTCTCCGAATTTTGTTGTGTGGAGAACTATGAGTTCAGCCGCGGGATCCATATCATTTCCCTGAGAGGAATCTTGCCATCGCCCTGAGAGCCTTTCCCCTGTGTGATATGGCATTTTTCTGTTCCTCAGAGATGTCGGCCAGAGTCTGTCCCGGATATTCGTCAGGTATGAAGACCGGATCATAGCCGAATCCGCCATTGCCGGAACGAGTCCTTGCTATAGTGCCTTCAAGCACGCCCTCGAAAATATGCTTTTCTCCATCAATGATAAGAGTGACCACGCTTCTGAACCTTGCCTTACGTGAGACCTTCTTTACGTTCAAATCGACATTCGCAGCCATAGAGGCTTCTGTCTCCAGTACGGAAAGCTCATAAAGGAGCTTGTCGATATTCTTGTTGAAATCTTTTTCGTCACCGGCATAACGTGCGGTATGTACCCCTGGAGCGCCTCCGAGGGCATCGACTTCAAGGCCCGTGTCATCGGCAAAACATGTCTTGCCGCACTTGTTCCACACATACTCAGCCTTGATTACAGAATTGGCCTTGATGGTCTTTCCTGTCTCCGGAATCTCTTCTGTGATTCCTGCCTCAGCGAGGGTAACGAGCTCAAACCCCTTGCCGAGAATTTCAGATGCTTCACGCAGTTTTCCGCCATTGCCCGTTGCAAATACAATCTTCATAACACTGCTTCTTTAATTCTCTTGTTCCTAAACGCTGCAAAGGTATTAAATCCGTCCTTAATTTATATACAAATTTTTATAAATTTGTGGCTTGATTTTTTCATATGCCAAGGACCTTAGCCTGTGACAGGATATCAGGCAGGTGACAATATGAATATTACAGGACTTCCGGACTCAAGCCGGCAAAATCAATATACAGACATGAAAAGACATCTGACAAATGGCATAGCCGCTGCATTAGCCATAGTTTCCGCTGCAATATGCACGGACTCCTTCGCCCAGTCCAGGAGCTTCAAGCTGGGCCAATGGGTAGAGATAGAAAACTCCATACTGAAGGAGCTTAACCGTTCATACGTCGACTCCCTGCCTCTCGACAGGATGATGAAAGCCGGGATAGATGAGATGCTCAGCAACATAGACCCTTACACCATATATATTCCAGAAGAGGAGAATGACGACCTTGAAATGATGCTTTCAAAGACATACGGAGGCATCGGAGCCATCATCTACAAGCAGCTTGACAGCAATGTCGTCATAAATGAGCCATATCTCAATTCCCCGGCATACAAGAACGGACTTGTGTGCGGAGATGAGATAATCACAATAGACGGAGAGCCTACGAAAGGACATCCTGCCGCTTACTGCAGCGACAAGATGAAAGGCAAGCCAGGTACAGAGGTGCATTTCACAGTAAAGAAAGTAAGGACAGGGGACACAGTGGATGTTGCCATAGTCCGCGAACGGATCCATATCCCGGATGTGGAATATGCTGGAATGATAGACGACACCACCGGCTACATAAAGCAGACAGGATTCACAGAAAATGTGTCCGGAGAAATCCGCAGGTCATACCATCAGCTCAAGGGACAAGGCATGAAACGGCTTGTCCTTGACCTGCGCGGAAATGGAGGAGGACTCATGAATGAAGCAATCAACATTGTCTCCCTTTTTGTACCGTCAGGGTCGCTTGTAGTGACATCAAAAGGCAATACACCCGATTCCGTCAAGGAATTCAGGACAAATACAGAACCGGTCGACACTCTTATTCCTCTAATAATAATGGTTGATTCCGGATCAGCCTCATCTTCAGAAATCGTATCAGGAGCCATCCAGGATCTTGACCGTGGAACCATAATGGGAGAGCGCACATACGGCAAGGGGCTTGTACAGTCAATCCGTCCTATAGTTTACAACGGCCAGCTCAAGGTGACCACTGCCAAATACTATACTCCTAGCGGGCGCTGCGTACAGGCCATAGACTACAGCCACAGGAACGAAGACGGCAGTGTCGGACAGATTCCGGACTCTCTCACACATGAATTCAAGACAGCCCACGGACGCTCAGTAAGGGACGGCGGAGGTATAACCCCGGATGTCACCATAGAATCGCCGGCATACAGCAGACTTGTCTACTCTCTGGTACTTTCCGGAGTGATAGACAACTATGTACTGAAATATGTCAGAGAACACGACAGAATCCCTGCCGTAGACGATTATCATTTTTCTGATGAAGACTTCGAAGACTTCATAGCATTCGCCAAGACCATGGACTTCGACTACCGCAGCAGCGCAAAGACCCTCTTTGACCAGATGAAGAAGGAAATAGACAAAGATGGTCTCACAGAAGCCATGCAATCCGAGCTTGATGCTCTGGAGAAGGCCCTCGACATGGACAAGGAAAAGTTCATCCGTCTCAAGAAAGACGAGATAATCCCGTTCATCGAGGAAGAGATAGCGGTAAGATACTGGTATCAGGAAGCCGGAGTCAAGATTGCCCTGAGATATGACGACCAGCTCAGACAGGCCCTGACCTCTCCAATGATAGACATCAGATAGCAAGCTGCTGCCTCCGGCAGAGAGGCCTAATTTCCCAAACAGGCTGAGGTGGAAAGCCATAGATGCAGAAAATCAAGAACATACTGAGGATAGGCATCCCGATCATGCTCGGTCAGGCCTGTATCATCATACTCAGCTTCGCCGACAATATAATGATCGGCTGGTACGGGGTGGAGGAACTTGCCGCATCATCATTTGTCAACGGCATCATCAACCTTTTCATCTTCACCGAGCTAGGCTTTGCCTGCGGGTTGACTCCGGTCGTAGGCTCACTCTATGGAAGAGGAGACAATGACGGTATCGGAAAGGCAGTCAAGGACAGTCTGGCCGTCAATGGGGCTGTCGGGGGTGCCGGACTGCTGGCGCTCGCCGTGATATACGCATATCTCGACAGATTCGGACAGGAGCCGGACCTTCTTCCGCTGATAAAGCCCTACTTCATAGTGATAGGCATATCCACTGTATTTGCCCTTGGCTTCAACACCCTCAAACAGTTCACAGACGGGATATGCAGGCCGGCAGTGTCCATGTCGATACTTATGGGCGGCAACCTTCTTAATATCTTCGGCAACTGGGTCCTGATCTACGGCAAATGCGGATTTCCTGAGCTAGGCTTGCTCGGAGCAGGACTCAGCACTCTGATATCCAGAATCATAATGCTTGTGGTATTTGCTTTCTGGATCATGGGTTCACGGAGGTTCAGAACATATCGGGAGGCTTTCATAAAGTCTAAGATCACCCGCAGAGGCATACGGAGGCTTTTCGGCCTCGGCTATCCGCTAGCGTTGCAGACAGGCATGGAGACCTCGACTTTTTCTGTCAGTGCGATAATGGCAGGATGGATAGGCGCCACCACACTGGCCGCACATCAGGTAACCATCACCATATCACAGATCTGCTTCATGATGATGATGGGTCTTGCGACAGCCGTATCTGTCCTTGTCAGCAATTCCTTCGGCAAAAAGGACATGAAAGCGGTAAGGGAATATTCCTCGAAGGGATATCTTATGATACTGGCGGTCTCCGCATTCTTCTGTACGGCAATCTGGATATTCCGATATCCGATAATAGGCATGTTTACGGATTCACCGGAAGTTACAATGACCGTACTGTCACTGCTGATAGTCCTGTTCACTTACCAGATCGGAGACGGTCTGCAACTGTGCTACAGCAATGCTCTCAGGGGCATACAGGACGTGAAACCGATCATGCTCATGGCATTTGTCAGCTACTACCTGATTGCAATCCCGTCCGCCTATTTCCTGGGATTCAAGGCAGGACTAGGAATCACCGGCATCTGGATCGGATTTCCGGTCGGACTCACGACGGCCGGCATATTCTATTATCTGAGATTCCGATACAGGACGAGGTCAAAGGAGAAGGTCAAATCGCGGACTTGATATTGAGGATACAGCGGTCATTGAGATATCCTTGGTCATCATAGACAGCCATTATCTTGACTGCAGCCAGAGGCTCTTCTGCCCGGCCTATGATGATGACATCATCAATATTGAATGACGGAACACTGATATCTTTTACAGAGCTTGAATATACATCCTTAAGCATACGGTATGTAAGGGCCGGATAATCCAGGCCTGTAACCTTGCTGAAAAGCAGCCCCGTCTGTGAACGCAGCTCACAATGAAGCTGGTCTTGAGGCACTTCCTCCGGCTTGTACAGATAGAAATCCACCGTTCCTTCTGCTGACGATGACACAGAAACCGTTGACATGGTAGAGAAACTGAATCCGTCTGGCTTTCCGGAATCCGGGGAATAAAGGGAAACCGAAGTCAATTCATCAAGGGAATATGCATCGGAAATCACCTTCAGAGGATATGTCTGCCTCTGGGTATTTCCAAGATTGTCAACCGCCACGAAACGCATTTCAAGAGACAGGCTGTCCGCTTCGATTATCGGCACTTTATAATATATGGTACCATTGTAAGACCCTGACGATAGGCTTTCTGAAGACACCTGGACCTCGCCTTGATCCGAAGAAAAGGTTGATAAAGTGATTTTCTGGAGACTCCCCTTGTTGCTCCATGATTTCACCGTATAGTATACTGTTTCTCCGCTCATCGCACGCAATGATGACGGAGTTACAAAAAGAATGACATCGGATGCGTCTTTCTCAGAGACGCATCCGACAATCGTCATAATTGAAAAAAGAAATACGAAAAACCTTTTCATCATTTAAGGGAATAAGCCCTGACCTTCGCCTTGACATTGACATAGCTGCCGAGGAACATCCTTTCAGTGGACTTGGTCTGGTTCACGACCACAAAATACTCTGCATCCGGGAACTCGTCCAGAAGCTTGTACTGAGCCCTGTTCAGCTTGCTGTAAAGTCTCAGGGAAATGTCTCTCTTGTCTCCTATCCTCACGGTCTTTATCTCCTTGCCGTCATAAGGGATTCCGTTTATCTGGTCAATGACTGATATGAGTCCGAAGTATGTCCTGTACTCTACGCTGATCTCAGACTCACCGAGAAACTCCAGGTCATCCATGGTGAGATTGAGACGGGTGGAATCCGGCGCATACATCCTGTTGCTGGTAACACTGCACGACGACAGTACCACCAGGACAAATGCAATCAGAATATATCTGTAAATTTTCATGATGATACTGTATTATTTAAAGTAATAAGTAAGAGTCAGACGGACCTGGCCACCTATTTCCCCAGTCTTAGCCTTGAGCTTGGAATAATCATAATTGATGCCTTCGGCTGATTCGCCTTCGGCAAAATCCAAGTCCGGAGAATAGTATGTCTGAGTCTCTCCCCCCTGAGTATATACATTCTTATACTTGAGTCCCGTATCAAATCTTGACGATATGCCGAACTCCGCACCGAGGGCAAGCGGAAGGTCCGCTATATATGCCTGGATACCGATAAAAGCACCAAGGCCGATGACAAAAGCCCGCTTGGTCTTGCTGGACTCTCCTATAACGTAGC
Source organism: Candidatus Cryptobacteroides intestinigallinarum (assembly GCA_017694785.1). Classification (GTDB taxonomy): domain Bacteria; phylum Bacteroidota; class Bacteroidia; order Bacteroidales; family UBA932; genus Cryptobacteroides; species Cryptobacteroides intestinigallinarum. Next base: position 852 of record JADIMK010000043.1, on the reverse strand, counting down.
CCAGGTTTCCGCCGACTTCTCCCTGATCCAAAGTATTTCCGTTCAGAGTCTCGCTTGTCCATCCGAGAGGGAGTTCTGCTCCAACATATACGTCCAGTAGATTTCTCTTCGAGAAATGATACGCTATACCGGGATAAAGCATTGCATTGGATGAAGCATTCTTGTATGAAAGCGGGACAGTTACATTCTCACCGGGATTGTTCAGATCCGGCCTGATGGCATCTCCTTTGAATGACTTTGAAGTCTTGTAAAGTTCCAGTCCGATACGAGCCTCGAACTGATCTGTCACCATATACTTGAGATTGATGAGAGGAAGTGCAGTGAATGTCACGTCCTTGTCGAAAGCCTGGAGCATGTCACTTGTCGCTCCGAGATAGATACCGAAATCGCCTGCCTGCGCACGGTTACCGGATCTGATGACCTTTGAAGTAGGTTTTCCTGTCGTGATCTGGGCATAAGAAAGATTGTAGCCCCCTAAAGACAGCAGAATAAGGAACAAAACGAATTTAGTTTTCATAAAAAGTCAATTAGGCTGAACTCAGTCAGCAGTTGATAACATATGGTAATAGGAATTATCGTCCGCTGTTGATTTTCATACAAATATAAATATCCGGGATGAATCTTGCAATATCATCGGACTGCTTTAATTACAAAAAAGGCATCCGGATCATCCTGGACAGACGATAAAAAACCTTCCGCAGGTGTATAACCATAAGATTTTTTCACTCGTGTCCGGTAAAATTCCGGACTAGTTATTAAAAAGTTTAACAATTAAAACAAAGTAGGTTCGGTAGAACCATCCAGTTCATTGACAATATTGCAGTTAGGTTTTGCAAAGAGGTCTTTTAGGCA
>JADIMK010000005.1 GCA_017694785.1 Candidatus Cryptobacteroides intestinigallinarum | reverse complement strand
TTGTACGATTTATATACTATCTTTGCTCCCATGGTAAATGACTGTTTTTCTTTTTTTAGCACTATAAATATAACAATCTTTTACCATAAAAACAACGGTTATCTCGCTTATTTTCAGCAGGATAACCGTTCGTTTGTTTATATCCCCCCCAACCCAATCACCACGGACTCGCCGGGACTTTCCTGGCATTATAAAAAAGAAAGGTGACCCTTAAGTCTGTCTTTGACTTTTGGGTCACCCTCATCCTTTTTCTTCGTGCACCATTCCGGTGAATGGTCTTTTTTCAGTTCTGCTAGCCTCCGAAGTTATCGTAGAGGAGGTTCTCCTTAGGAACTCCGAGACTGTCAAGAAGCTTCTCTACAGATGCTGACATCATAGGAGGTCCGCACATGAGGTAGAGACAGTCTTCCGGTGCCTCATGGTTCTTGAGGTATGTCTCATAGAGAACTGTATGTACAAATCCTGCAGTATATGCGACATGCTTTGCATCAGCCTCCGGATCCGGTCTGTCAAGTGCAAGATGGAACTTGAAGTTAGGGAATTCCTTTTCAAGCTCATGGTAGTCGTCAAGATAGAATGCTTCCTTGAGGCTTCTTGCACCGTAGAAGAAGTTGACTTTTCTTGTTGTCTTCTCTGTCTTGAAGAGATGCATGATGTGGCTTCTCATAGGCGCCATACCTGCACCACCGCCGATGAATATCAGTTCCTGGTCAGCAGGAAGGTTGTCCGGAAGGAAGAATTCTCCGTAAGGACCTGAAATGGTTACCTTGTCTCCTGGCTTCAGAGAGTAGATGTAGGATGAACATACACCCGGGTTGACAGGAAGGAATTTCCTTGTTGCCCTGTCGATAGGTGGGGTAGCGATACGTACATTGAGCTTTATGATGTCGCCTTCAGCCGGATAGCAGGCCATACTGTATGCCCTGAGGGTCGGCTGAGGATTGACCATCTTGAGGTTGAAGATACCCATCTTCTCCCAGTCTGCCCTGTATTCCGGATCTACATCGATATTCTTGTAGTCAACTGTGCAGGCCGGGACATCCACCTGGATGTATCCACCTGACTTGAAGTGGAGATGTTCTCCTTCAGGAAGCTTGACTACGAATTCCTTGATGAATGTGGCGACATTGTGGTTAGACACCACTTCACATTGCCATTTCTTCACGCTGAGCGCAGATTCTGAAACGACGATCTTCATGTCTTCCTTCACCTTCACCTGGCAGCCGAGTCTCCAGTGGGAGTTGATCTGCTTTCTTGTGAAGAAACCTGTCTCTGTCGGAAGAATTGTTCCACCGCCCTCGATTACCTGACATTTACACTGTCCGCAGCTTCCTTTTCCACCGCAGGCAGATGACAGGAATATCTTCTGCTCAGCAAGAGTGCTGAGAAGCGAAGATCCCGGGGTCACTTCAATCTCTTTCTTTCCGTCATTTATGCTGATCTTCACTTTGCCTGCAGGCGTGAGCTTGATTTTCACGAACAGGAGCACTGCCACAAGCAATACTGTGATGACCACTATGGTGATAACACCTGCTATTATTGTCGTTAACATTGTTCTCCTCCCGCTTTAAAGTTGAATACCCATGAAGGTCATGAAGGATATGGCCATGAGCCCTACTGTGATGAATGTGATTCCAAGTCCTTTCAGAGCTGCAGGGACATTGGAGTAAGCCATCTTTTCCCTGATCGCGGCAAGTGTCACGATTGCAAGGAACCAGCCGATTCCTGATCCGAGGGCATAGACTGTAGCTTCACCTACATTGACAAAGTCCTTTTCCTGCATGAAGAGTGATCCTCCCAGGATTGCGCAGTTTACAGCGATAAGAGGAAGGAAGATACCCAGCTGCGAGTAAAGGGTAGGGGCGAATTTTTCGACGACCATTTCAACAATCTGTGTTATGGCTGCAACCACTGCTATGAATATGATGAAGCTGAGGAAGCTCAGGTCGACGTCAGGAAGTCCTGCCCATGCAAGTGCTCCTGGCTTCAGTACATGTTCATTGAGAAGGTAGTTGACCGGAAGAGTCACAAGAAGGACGAAGACCACTGCAATACCCAAACCGGTAGCTGTCTTCACACTTTTGGATACCGCCAGATATGAGCACATGCCCAGGAAGAAGGCGAATATCATGTTGTCAATGAAAATTGACTTGACGAATAAGCTTATATATTCCATTTCGATTTGAGTTTATGTTATTTTTCCTGCAGATCCTTCTGTATGCTTCTCTGGATCCATACGATGAGTCCGAGCAGTATAAGAGCCATAGGAGGCAGGATCACCAGTCCGTTGTTCATATATCCGGCTTCATAGAATGACTCAGGGATTACTCTGAATCCGAAGAGTGTACCGGATCCGAGGAGCTCGCGGAAGAAGGCTACGACGATAAGTATCAGTCCGTATCCGGCTCCGTTTGCAAGTCCGTCGAGGAGGGAAGGTATCGGCTTGTTGCCCAGGGCGAAAGCTTCAATCCTACCCATCACGATACAGTTGGTGATGATAAGTCCTACATATACTGAAAGTGTCTTGCTTATGCTGTAGGCATATGCCTTCAGTACCTGGTCCACGAGAATCACCATAAGTGCAACTACAACAAGCTGTACGATGATCCTTATACGGTTAGGTATCGTGTTCCTGAGCAGTGATACCACGAAGCTGGAAAGTCCCGTCACAATGATGACGGAAAGTGCCATCACGAATGCTCCCTTGAGCTGGACTGTCACAGCGAGTGAGGAACAGATACCGAGCACCAGGACAGTGACTGGGTTGCCTTTGAATATAGGCTTGAGCAGTACTTCTTTGTAATTGATGTCTTTCATGATTTGTTACTCCTCCACTGTTTTTACTGGTTCCTGATCCTGGCCGGCGGAAACTCCGTCCTGGCAGCATGTCTGGTCTGCGGCAGCTTCTTCTGCGACGGCTTCTTCTGCGGCAGCAGCTGCTGAAAGCTGGTCAAGGTATGGCTTGTAGTACTTCGCCCAGAGGTTGATGCTGTTGCCGAGTGCGCGGGATGTGATTGTAGCTCCGCTGATAGCATCTACACAATGTGCATCTGAAGAATGGTCTCCTTTCTCTACATTGAATATCCTTTCACCGTCAGCAAAGGATTTTCCTTTGAATGATGCGTAGAACGGTGCCTCTGCGATCTTTGCACCAAGTCCAGGAGTTTCGCTCTTGTGGTCAAAGATGGCACCGTCGATTGTCCTGCCGTCCTTTGCAAGTGCTACATAGCCCCAGATCGGGCCCCAGAGACCTGCACCGTAGCAAGGTATTACAGTGACATCCTGTCCGTTTATATTGAATGTGAAGACCGGAAGGCTGAGGCTTTTCTTGAGTTCTTCAGCCTGTGCGGCATCGCTTGCTTCAATCTTCTTGATGATATCGTTCTGCTTCTTCAGGTCGGCTGTTGAAGGGACAACGATGTCCTTGACATTTTCCTTGCCCATGTTCATCTCACCGGTCCTGTTGCCGAATCCGTCGACGTAGAACGCATCAGTGATATCTTCAGAGTACATCTTCAGTACATCTGTCGACTCATCGATGGTGACAGTCGAATCAGCCTGTGATGCTGCGCTGAGCACCTTGGTTATGGTCTCGATCTTTATGTTCTCGTTCTGTTTGTCCTGCAGGCTCATTGCCACGAACGCAAGGATTGCAGCGACAAGGATGACGAGTACCGTCGAGTAGACCACTGTGTATGTATTGCCGTTTGTATTCATACCTTATATTATTTAGCGGTTTTGAATTTCCTGGCCCTTCTGCTGATTGATCCGGATACGACATAATGGTCGATAAGCGGAGCAAATGTATTCATGAGCAGGATTGCAAGCATCATTCCCTCAGGGTATCCCGGGTTGAAGAGCCTTACAGTCACAGCAAGGGCACCGACAAGGAATCCGTAGATCCATTTGCCTGTCTCTGTCTGGGCTGATGTCACAGGATCTGTAGCCATGAATACTGCGCCGAAGGCAAATCCGCCCATGACGAGCTGATAGTATCCAGGGAGATCAGTAGCTCCGGCTGCATAGCCGAGGTAACCTATCGCGAGGCCTCCGACTACAGCAGAGAACATGATCTTCCAGCTTGCCACCCCAGTCCAGATGAGGATTACGGCTCCGATGAGGATCGCGATGACTGATGTCTCACCGACGCATCCCGGGATGACGCCGGCGAACATATCCCAGAGACTTGTGCCTGCTGCCTGAAGTCCGTCAACAGAAGCATGGGCAAGAGGAGTGGCTCCTGAGAATGCATCTACAAGGCCGTCTCCGCATGCGTATGCATGTCCTTCAGCAAGATACCGTGATACACCAGGGGTCCAGATCTTGTCTCCTGACATCACGCTAGGATATGAGAAGAACAGGAATGCACGGGCAAGAAGTGCCGGGTTCCAGATGTTCATTCCTGTGCCTCCGAAGACTTCCTTGCCGAGGATTACTGCGAATGCCACGGCTATGGCCAGCATCCAGAGAGGAACGTCGGCAGGAACTATAAGAGGTATGATCATACCTGATACAAGATATCCTTCGTTGACTTCGTGTCCGCGGATCTGGGCTGAAACAAATTCAATCGCGAGTCCGACGATATAAGATACAAGGTAAAGAGGGATCACCTTCACAAGGCCGTATCCCACCATATTCCAGAAACCCCAGTCCTTGAGACCAAAGGCAAGGCTGTGCTGGTATCCCGTGTTCCATATTCCGAAGAGCATGGCAGGCACGAGAGCAAGCACCATTATGATCATGATCCTTTTCAGATCGACGCAGTCTCTGACATGGGAACCTCTCCTCGTCACTGTATCAGGGACATAGAGGAATGACTCGAAAGCGTCGAAAGTCGAATGAAGGAATCCGAATTTTCCGCCTTTTTCAAAGGCCGGCTTTATTTTGTCGATAAATTTTCTCATAACTTTCTGTCTTTAAGCCATTTCTTTCATCATAAGAGCGATTCCGTCAGAAATGATTGACTGGATCTCGATCTTCGACGGGCAGACATATTCACAGAGTGCAAGATCTTCCTCAAGCACTTCATATATGCCGAATTCCTCCATCTTGTCGATGTCTCCTGCAAGGCATGCCTTTGTAAGATATACAGGGTAGATGTCCATAGGGAGTACCTTCGAGTATACGTCAGACATGACGAAAGCCCTCGGACCTCCGTGGAGGTTTGTATCCATGTCGTATTTCTTCTTAGGCGTAAGCCATGAGAAATATGTGTGCGATGTGCTGAACTGTTTTGTCCTGAACGGCCTTGCCCAACCGAGCAACTCATGCTCGTTTCCTTCCTTTATCAGGGTGACCTGGGTGTCATAGAAGCCGAGGAAGCCGTCTTCTCCGACATTTTCTCCTGTGAGGACGTCTCCGCTTATGAAGCGGATATCAGAGGCGGAATTGTCGTAGAATCCTTTCAGGTCTTTCATGCTGATGCCAGGAAGACCTTTGACATACGCCGGCTCAATGGCTTTCGGACCGGTGACTGCAATCAGCCTTCCCATGTCGTATCTGCCGGTGTTGAGAAGACGTCCGATGGCAGCCAGCATGACCGGAGAGATGGTCCATACAGTCTCACCTTTCATGATCGGAGAGATGTGATGGATCTGGACTCCGACATTGCCTGCCGGATGTTTACCGCTGAAAGTGTGGAAAATGACATTCTCAAGCTTGTGGAACGGTGTCCCGCTTGCATTGTCAGCATTGAGGGATACGTGAACGCCTCCGTCAGTGAGCTTTGCGATAGCGTTTACTGCAGTCTGGATGTTGTTGAGTTCATCTCTGAGAATGTAGTCTGTGTCAGCTGCAAGAGGAGCTGTTGAGAATGCCGAGACAAAGATTGCCTTTGGCTTCAGGGTAGGATTGGCGATGATGCCGTAAGGCCTCTGGATGAAAGCCGGCCAAAGACCGCTTTTCATCAGAAGCGCCTTGACCTGGTCTGCATCAAGACTTGCGGCATTGGTGACGCCGAAATCCAGATATTCCTGAGACGCGTCCGCCTTTATGCGGATTTCAAGCAACTTTCTCTTTTCGCCTCTGACGATTTCTGTCACAGTACCGCTGACCGGTGACGTGAAGAGAATCTCCGGAGACTCTTTGTCAGCCAGGACAGGTGATCCTGCCAGGACCTTGTCGCCTTCCCTTACCAGAAGCTTCGGCTTCAGGGCACGGAAATCAGTCGGTTTGACGGCAACAACGTCAGGCACAATCGCCATTCTGGTCTTTGGGGCTGCTGCTCCCGAAATAGGAATATCCAGCCCTTTTTTCAAATCGATGTTGTTTGACATTATAAAAACCGTTTTGTGTATTTTTTTGGAAACCGCCGCGAATATAGTCATTTTTTTCGTATTTTCGCGCCCATTATGGAAAACATTGAACGTACTATTCTAGAGGGGCTGAACGGTGAACAGAAACGTGCTGTATGCTGTACGGAGGGGCCGGTACTGATAATTGCCGGGGCCGGTTCCGGGAAGACGAGAGTGCTGACCAGCAGGATCGCATATATCCTGGCGAAAGGTTGCGGACCGGATCGTATAATGGCCCTCACCTTTACAAAAAAGGCTGCTTCTGAGATGAAGACAAGGATAGCTGCGATGGTGGGGGAGAAGAAGGCAAGGAAGCTTTTCATGGGTACTTTCCATTCGGTTTTCATCCGCTTCCTCAGGGAGTTCGCTGACAGCATAGGATATCCGTCCAATTTCACAATCTATGATACCAGTGATTCCACCAGTGCTATAAAGGCCTGCATAAAGGAACTCCAGCTTGATGAGAAGGTCTACAAGCCTAAGGATGTCCTTTCCCGGATATCCATGGCAAAGAACAATCTGTTTACTCCGGAGAAATATATCAATACTCCTGAGATTGTCCAGAATGATGCAGCCAGGAAGAAGCCACGTATAGGGGACATATATATGCTTTATTCCCGTAAGTGCAGGCAGTCCGGAGTGATGGATTTCGACGATATTCTTCTGAACATGAATATTCTCCTGAGAGACAACAAGGATGCGCTGGCCTCCATTTCCGGACGTTTCTCATATATTATGGTCGATGAGTATCAGGATACCAACTATGCGCAGTACAGGATCCTGAAGGAACTGAGCACGGTTCACCGCAATCTATGTGTCGTCGGGGACGATTCGCAGTCAATCTATGCGTTCAGGGGCGCGAAGATAGAGAACATACTGAACTTCAAGAAGGATTATCCGGATTGCAGTCTTTTCCGCCTGGAGCAGAACTACCGGTCTACAAAGACAATAGTCGAAGCTGCGAATTCTCTCATTGCCAAGAATGTATCAAGGATCCCGAAGACCTGCTATTCAGAAGGGGAAGAGGGCCGCAAGATAAAGCTCATCAACGCATATACGGAGCAGGAAGAGGCTCTGCTCATAGCTTCTGCGATAATCGGAGAAATCCAGTCCGGCCATGCGCAATACCAGGATTTCGCTATCCTTTACAGGACAAATTCCCAGTCAAGAGCTCTTGAGGAGGCCCTGCGCAGACGTAATCTTCCTTATGTGATCTACTCCGGACATTCTTTCTATGAAAGAGCGGAGGTAAAGGATATGATGGCATATCTGAAGCTTGTGGTCAATCCTAATGATGACGAGTCATTCAAAAGGGTCGTCAACAGGCCGGCCAGAGGAATAGGAGATACATCACTTGCCGCCCTTGGCGCTGCGGCCGCGGACCGGGGCTGTTCCCTGTGGGCTGCCGGCATGGGACCTGATCTGGAGAGCTACGGGCTGAAATCTGCTGCGATATCCAGGATATCTGCTTTCTGTGGAATGATCGCGCAGTTTAACGGCAAGGCAGCAACCTCCGATGCCCATACCCTTGCCCTTTCCATCGCTTCTGACTCAGGTTATCTGACAGCTCTCAAGAGCGACACAAGCATAGAGGGGCAGTCGAGGGTGGCAAATGTAGAAGAGCTGCTTAACAGTATAAGTACCTTCTCTGAGGAGAAGAAGAACGAATATTTCGAAGAGATGCAGGCCGACGGTACGGTTGACGAGAATACGGAACTTACAGATGCTGATCTTCCGATTGTGACGCTTGGCGACTATCTGGAGAATGTATCGTTGCTCAGTGCCATTGACATGGATGAAAATGAGGACAGCAACAGGATCACCCTGATGACGGTACATTCATCAAAGGGACTTGAATTCCCGTATGTATTTGTGGCCGGCATGGAAGAAAATCTTTTCCCTTCCGGAGGATTCCTTGCATCAGAGGCTGACATTGAAGAGGAAAGGCGTCTGTTCTATGTCGCCATCACCAGGGCCGAGAAAGCCGTGTGGCTTTCATTTGCCGAGACCAGGATGCGCAATGGAAAACATGAGTCCAATTCTCCCAGCCGTTTCCTCAGGGAAATGGACAGCCGTTATATCCTCAATCCGCTTATGGAAAGCAGGTCTATTGATGAAGACCAGGGCCAGAGGACTGGCGGCAGCCCGTGGATGCGTCCATCTGGAAATGTCCGGCAGTCAAGGCCAACACCGTCAACGCGTAGACCGTTGGAGGTAACCGGCAGGCCTGTCCAGCATCCCTCCAGTGTCCGTCCGTCTGTGCAGCCTGTGCCGAAAAGAGTGCCTGACGAAGACTTTGTCCCGACATCTGTACTGGAACTGGAAGCAGGACAGAGGGTTGAACATAACCGCTTCGGAAATGGAACGATAGTCTCTATATCAGGAGACCGTACGAATCTCAAGGCAAGGATTGCATTTGACGACTATGGGGAGAAGATACTGATGCTGAATTATGCCAAATTGCGCAGGATTTGATTTGTGAGATTGGAAAAAATCACTATCTTCGCGCCGAAGTTTTTCATAGTTTAAGTTTAGGTTAAGTAGCGGGGTAATCACATCTGTGGTTGCCTCGTGAATTTTTATATGGCGGTTTCCTTCCGCCTGAGCATGCTTTGTGCCGGTCTCCTTTGTGCCGTCTCCTTTCTGCGGATATCTCTTGTCCCGTGATATTTTCTACAAAAAGAGAAAATTCATAAAAAATCAGAAAAATCATTTAAAAAAAGAGAAAAACCGTTGTGGGGCTTCTTTATGATGAGATCTCCTGTATTTAATTTTGCCCTGTCCCGCAATGCAGCGGGAACTTAAACAGTGGAGTGAGATATGGGAAGAATGATTTTCAGAACAGGCAGGCTGCTGGCTGCAGCTGTTGCCGCTTTCAGTTCGCTTGCAACGGCAGTATCATGCGGGAATAATCTGTCTCGTGAACAGGACAATGGCCTGATCAGGGTGTATTTTTCAGACAGCTGGTCCAGCCTGACCAGGGCGGAATTGGAACTGCCTGATACCAATGATTTCATCCTGGTGGTGTCAGACGGAGCAGGAAAGGAGATATACTCTGGGCCGTTCGGGGCGTCTCCGGAGACCTTTGAGGTCCCGTCAGGCAGCTATATGGTCTCTGTACGATCCTGCACTTTTGATGCCCCGGCTTTTTCCTGCCCTGTATTCGGGGATGACAGGTGCGTCATGGTCCCGGAAGGAGGTACGGTCAGCGTATGTCTTGAGTGCATGCAGGTAAATTCAGGCATCAGGCTGAGGATAGATCCGGATTTCCTGACAGCATATCCGGATGGGGTGCTTTTTGTGGGGTCAGACGACGGTCGGCTGATGTACAGCTATTCGGAAAAGAGAATTGCTTATTTCAATCCGGGCAAAGTGTCTCTTATCATGTCGGACGGGACGGGGACATCAACATTGTTGACAAGATGGCTGGCGCCTTGTGAAGTATTGACATTGGATATCGATGTGCCAGATGAAGGATCCGGAGTGTCAGGCAATGCGATCACAGTGTCTGTGGATACCACCAGAATATGGACAGAAGACAGCTATACCATAGGTGATGATGACCCGGGGCAGGGAAGTCAGGCAGACAAGGCATTCTCGGTGTCGCAGGCCAAGACAATGGCTGGCGCAAAGGATGTCTGGGTGACAGGATTCATTGTCGGCGGTGATCTGACGCAGTCCGCAATGTCTACAGTGCCGCCTTTCAAGTCGGAAAGCAATCTTGCCATAGCTTCCAGATCGTCTGTCTCGGACAAGGAGTCATGCATTGCCGTACAGCTGCCGGATGGCGATGTCCGGGAAGCCCTTAACCTTGTCACACATCCGGATCTTCTAGGTCGGCAGGTCTGGCTGAAGGGAGATATCGTAGAGGCTTATTTCGGCATAACAGGATTAAAGTCAACTGATGAGTTCATCCTGAAATGAGACGGTCCTTCTGGGCGGCCATTTTGGCTGCATCTCTCCTGACACAAGGGTGCGTGCGGGAGATCGGTGAAACGGTACCGGCAGATATCTCTGCCGGAGGTCTTCACGAAGTGAGTATAGAATTTTCTGCAGGAAGAATGTCTTCTTCTGCGGATGAATATGGAACCGGAGAAGCTTGCCCCGGTACCAGAAGTGCTGTCGGAGACAAAATCTCGGATGACAGCGGCATATATGATGTCAATGTGGCCATATATGATGACAAGGGCATGCTTGTGCATGCAGAATATATGTCGGGACAGACAGCCCTGACTGCCGATCTCGCATATGGCTCTGAATACACTGTCTTTGCATTGGCAAACACCGGTGAGGTGGATCTGCCGTCAGATATGGCCCAGATGGAGCAGTGGAGGTATTGCGTGAAATACGATTCCGGGCTGTCTGACTCAGGCGGACTCCCGATGTGCGGAAAGACCGTCCTTGATACCAGGGGCGAAGATGTACCTGCCGCATTGTGTCTTGTCATGAGAAGGCTAGCAGCGGAGATTGTTCTTTCATTCAGATGCAAGGAAGAACTTGTGGTGGATCTGGATTCGGTCCTGCTGGGTAATGTGCCTGTCGAGATCATGCCTTTTTCAGATTCCGGGAGTCCGGTCTCAAGAAGTAAAGGAGACTATGCGACAGGAGATGACATCGGAAGTCTTATGGACGGGAGCACCATCAGTCTGTACATGCTAGAGGACCTGTGTGCAGGTGCGGAATCACCTTATGTCAAAGTGAAAGGACAGGTAGTCAATTCGTCCGGCCTGGTTTCGGCAGATGTCGACTACAGGCTGTATCTTGACTGGGAAATCATCAGGAATTCAAGGTATGTGATACCTTTTGCCGCTACCTCTGACGGGATATATGAAGATTCAGACAGAGTGGAGGTCACTGATGGCATACTGCAGATATCCCCATTGAAGGTATCGCTGCATGTGGGGGATTCAGTAAGGCTGGATGTGCCGGCATCCCGCCTTGCCGGTATATCCTATTCTTCGGATGATCCGTCGGTAGCGTCTGTCGATTCAACTGGAAAAGTCATAGGACGCTCTCCGGGGACAGTTGTGATACGAGCAGCATGCGATGTACCCGAGGCTGAAGGATCGTGTGAAGTCGAGGTGTATTCTTTCGACACATTTACAGATTATACGGCAAGGCTGTCTGAATTTGCAAGAGCCTGGGGAGAGATCGATTTCCCGTCAGCTTCTGAAGTTGATCCTGTGATGGTGGTATTCGGGGAAGATACCCTGTTTGTCGGCCGTGATCTGCCGGACAAGAAGGACATGCAGATTGTGAGGTGCGGAAGCCATGAGCTGTATTATGTGCCTTCAGGCTCTAGACAAAAGCTGTATGTATGGAATTCCAAGACTCTGGGAAAGACCCGCATTGAATTTATCCAGGGAAGGAAATATGCTGAAATGATCATGGACAATAGGGCTTATCCCCGGTATCTCCTGAATGCTCCGCGAGAGAATACTGTAGAATTGGGAGATACCGGACAGAAAGTGGAATTTTACCTGTATCTGGCAGATGAACGCAACAATTATCTTGATATCGGCCAGTTCTTCCTTCCTGATGCTGTTGAGGAGACAATGGGTGAGTCATATTATGATGAATTCTTCTGGGACTATATGGATTGCCTGGAGATATCCGCATCGCACGATTACGGAAGTTATCTTAAGATAGACTACCTCATGTACGGATGGGAAGATTCCGGTGAAGACTATCTTGCGTCAGGGACTATGTGCATACTCAGGTCAGATGAAAACCTTCCTGAAGAATTTGTCATGACGTTGACCAATGTTGCTTCCGGTTTCGGGAAGATGCCGTCTACAGAAGTCTCTGTGGAAGTATCAAGGGCATTTGCCGGGCAAGGCTTCATAGGGGAAGCATATAATTTCCAGATAGCTCCGGGAAGCCTGGCGTCAGACAGGATATTGCTTGAGGCTGACCTTCCGGCTATGGCTGAATGGGAGATAAGACGGTTTGACCCAGGAGTCGGGAGAAATACCTATGAAGACATATGGAATCATGCAGACAGCCGTTTTACCAGTCTTCTGGCCGGTCCTGAGAAAGATGCCGCCTCCGGCAGGATGGCGCTCAGGCTTCTTGAGCCTTCGCGTTTCTCTGGGGACGAGTTCTTTGCAAACGGGTCGTATATCCTGCGAGGGAGTATCACGAATCCTGTTTCCGGCGATGTGGTGAGAGGATATTATATCATAGACATAATACTTTATGTGAGTGTACTTTCGGAAGTGGATATAGAGCAGAAGACTGTGGGCTCAAGTACAGTCAGCAGGACTTATGTCCCGTTGTCCGTATGGTCTTATGCCGGGAATGAGGATTTCTGGAGCAATCTCTATCCTGTCATGCTCCATGACCAGAAGACAGGCAGGGTGAGCCGGCTCAATTCTCTCGTGGACGGGAATGTAGTAGATACATTCGAAATCCCGGAGTCGGTAAGTGATCCGCAGCATTCATACGATGTGCTGATAAATTCTCTGGAAGGAGTATTCGGACGAGGTACCGGTGAGTTCTGGTTCGTGACGGTAGACGGTCAGCTCGTCCCTGACCTGAAGATCGACAGAAGCAGCATGTCTGCGTCTGGTGCGGATGGCTACTATCATTTCGTGCGTCAGTATGATTCCGGGCCAGGTATTGAAAACTACCTCATCGAAGCATATTTCCATGACTTCAGCATATATTGATCAGAGTGACGGAAGATATGGAAATAATTGTATGATAAAGACAGGCTGTCTGTAGTGAGATGATGGTATAAGCTTGATCGTAAGCCAACTTTAAACTTGATCAAAGCCTGACCTACGCCTGATCAAAGCCTGACCTACGCCTGATCAAAGTCTGCCGCACGCGTGATCAAAGTCTGGCTGGCATGATGAATAGGACAGCTGTGCACAAAAAGACCGGTCCGGGATTTCTCATGGACCGGCCTTTAATTTTTATTCTCAGGGATCCTTGACCTTACTTGTCCGGATGCCTGTCTCTATGGGTTCCGGGCACGTTCCTGTATTCGCTGCATCCTCTTCGCGATAGCAGAATACAGATGCGTCCTGAAGCTTTCCGGGGAAAGAGACTTCAGTGTTGAAATCAGAGTCTGATATGTTCAGGATTGCGATAGAATATCTTCCGTCCTTCTTTCCTGCCACGCAGTGTATCCCTTCGGCTTTTTCCCGGGCTATATCCAATATGTCTGTCCCGGCAGGGAAGTATCTGCACATCATGGACCATGTGTAATACCAAGGTCTCAGCTCCTCCTGGGAAGGATCTCCGAATACTTCTGAGCCGACTGTATTCCACATGCCCCATATCTTGATGTCTTCAGTCTTCCCGGAGTCTCCGTTCGAGTGCATTGCATCATCAAGCATCCATGCGGCAGCTCCTGAGAATCCGTTGTTCATCGCTTCCATAGCGAAAAGTGGCATGTCAAGGGCGTAGAAGTAGTCGTAGACCAGCATGTTGCAGTCGCTTCCTTTGGTGAAAGGATGTCCTTCGACTCTGCGTCTGTACTCTTTCATGAGAAGTGTGTCTTCCGGAGAATCATATTTATAGCCGGCTTCTCCGAACAGTATCTTCTTGCCTTCCGGCACTGCTTTCCTGAGTTTTTTCAGTTCCTCAGCGAATTCCCCGCTTCTCACATAGTGCTGTCCTGGATATGCATGGATGTCGTATATGCCGATATGGCTGTCAAGGTCTGCCGCACTCTGTGCTATCCATCCTTCTGTGCCGAATTCAGATGCGGGGTTCCTGTAGTCCATTACGGCATCCGGACCGGCAAGATCGACATCAGCAAGCCCCGGATATCTGGACATTTCTTTCAGGAATCTTTCAGCCATGCTTTCCCACAGCTTGTAGTCTCCGTTCGTCGATGCCCAGTTGCCGTCAGGTTCGTTGAATATGATAAAGTGCCTTATGCAGCTGAATCCCAGGTCGTCACCAGATGGATGAGATAATTGACTGACATCTCCACCCATTCCTGGGAGTCTTTCATATCCCAGGTCGGCGGGTTGTATTCTCCGTATATCACCATTATCCCGTTTTCCTGACAATAGGAGAGAAGGCGTGTTATATATTCTTTGTTGCGGTCTCTTTCGTATTTCCCGGTCTCTGCATTGAAATATGTGAACGGGCTGTTTATCATGCATCTCACGTACTGTGGTTTCATGTAGTCCAGTCTGGAATAGATCTTTTCCCAGTCAGTCTGGCTGATGTCGATGTGTCCGCTGCCGTAGTCGAGCGAGTAAGGGTCCCATTGTGCACCGTTGCCTATATATCCCGTATTGGAGATGCTGTCAGTGTCTATTCTGATGACAGTGTCCGGGATTTTGTCAGAATAATGGAATCTGTTGCCTGTGCATGAGATCAGTGCCAGCGCCAGAGTGGCGGACAGGATTGTCTTTTTTGTCATTGGTTTGAGTTCTATTGTTCAATAAAATATCAATATTTGTCAAATTGTACACATGTTGTTGATATATGTGTGGTATGCATGATATCAGCCATATATATACATGAATCGAGACCTTTTGAGGTCTGCCGATACTGGGGGCAAATATATGAAAGAAGTTATTTGATACAATCTATTGTTCAAAAAAGTATAATAATTTGATTTTAATATACCAATGGTTGTCGTGGATGGTCAAGGACTAGTCAAGACAAAAAAACGGCTGGCCTGAAAGCTTTCCGCTTTCAAGTCAGCCGTTTCAGCTTTAATATGTCAGAAAGACATTTTTACTGCTCGTCAGGACCCTGTCCTTCCGGACCGTTCTGTGGACCCTGAGGACCCTGCTGGTAAGGATTCTGAGGACCGCCCTGCTGTGCGCCTGCTGCCTTTGCCATATCTTCAGAAGCTGCATGCCAAGCATTGTTGAGCGCTTCAGTGTACCTCTCGATGTCGCTGATGTTCTTTGCGTCAACGGCTTCTTTCAGGCTCTTGTGAGCAGACTCGATGGCAGACTTCTTGTCAGCCGGGATCTTGTCACCGTATTCCTTGAGGTTCTTCTCAGTCTGGAAGCAGAGTGCATCGGCGTTGTTGATCTTGTCGACTCTTTCCTTCTCGGCTTTGTCGGCTGCTTCATTTGCCTTTGCCTCGTCCCTCATCCTCTGGATTTCAGCCTCGCTGAGTCCTGAAGATGCTTCGATACGTATCTTCTGCTCCTTGCCTGTAGCCTTATCCTTTGCGGATACGTTGAGGATACCGTTGGCATCGATATCGAATGTGACTTCGATCTGAGGTATTCCTCTTGGAGCCGGAGCTATTCCGTCAAGATGGAACCTGCCGATTTCCTTGTTGTCCTTTGCCATAGGCCTTTCGCCCTGGAGGACATGGATCTCAACTGAAGGCTGGTTGTCGGCTGCAGTCGAGAACACTTCTGATTTCCTTGTAGGAATTGTAGTGTTGGACTCGATGAGCTTTGTCATCACGCCGCCGAGAGTCTCGATACCGAGTGAAAGCGGAGTTACATCCAGAAGGAGGACATCCTTGACATCACCTGCGAGCACACCGCCCTGGATGGCTGCACCTATTGCGACAACCTCATCTGGGTTGACGCTCTTGTTAGGCTCTTTGCCGAAGAATTTCTTTACGAGTTCCTGTACGGCAGGTATACGTGTTGAACCACCTACGAGCAGAACCTCATCGATATCTGAAGGCTGGAGGTTAGCATCCTTGAGGGCTTTGCGGCAAGGCTCGATTGTCCTCTGGAAGAGGTCATCGGCAAGCTGCTCGAATTTTGCCCTTGTCAAAGTCTTTACAAGGTGTTTTGGAATACCGTCTACAGGCATGATGTAAGGCAGGTTGATTTCTGAAGAAGTCTGGCTTGAAAGCTCGATCTTCGCTTTCTCGGCAGCCTCTTTCAGTCTCTGGAGTGCCATAGGGTCCTTCTTAAGGTCGATGCCGCCGTTTTCAGCTGCAAACTCTGATGCAAGCCAGTCTATGATCACCTGGTCGAAGTCGTCACCGCCGAGGTGTGTATCACCGTTGGTAGATTTAACTTCAAATACACCGTCACCGAGTTCCATGATGGAGATATCGAATGTACCGCCACCGAGGTCGTATACGGCGATCTTCATGTCTTTGTTCTTCTTGTCAAGACCGTAAGCAAGTGCGGCTGCCGTAGGTTCGTTGATGATACGTTTTACATCAAGGCCTGCGATCTTGCCGGCTTCCTTGGTTGCCTGCCTCTGAGAGTCTGAGAAGTATGCAGGGACTGTGATGACAGCCTCGGTGACTTCCTGCCTCAGATAGTCTTCAGCGGTCTTTTTCATCTTCTGGAGGATCATCGCTGATATCTCCTGAGGAGTGTACAGACGTCCGTCGATGTCTACTCTAGGGGTGTTGTTGTCTCCTCTGACTACCTTGTAAGGTACTCTTTCAATCTCTTTGGTGACCTGATCGTAGGTCTCGCCCATGAATCTCTTTATAGAGAACACGGTCTTGTGCGGGTTGGTGATAGCCTGCCTCTTGGCCGGGTTACCGATTTTCCTTTCACCGCCGTCAGTGAACGCAACTACTGATGGAGTTGTCCTCTGACCCTCATTGTTGATGATGACGGTAGGCTCGTTGCCTTCCATCACTGCCACGCATGAGTTCGTGGTTCCCAAGTCGATACCAATAATTTTTCCCATAATATTTATTCTCCTATTTTTTCTTGTAATCTTATTGTTCTTTGTCGCGGTCCCGAGGGACCGTCCGGGACTTTTGTCCCGGTCCTTCAGGTCCATCCTTCCGTCCGGACCTTCTGGACGACGCCGGAGGTAATATCTAATGTTGTGCCATTTGCTGAGGAGGGCAAAAATGTGTCAATTTGGCAGAAAATATGGCAGAATACTGACAGGGTTCGGGTCAGACGGTCCGGCGTATCCGGGAAAATGCTATATTTGCCCCCGGCTGGCCATTTATAAGCCGGACGGGCTACATTTTAAGAATACAGGAAATGATGTACAGGGAATTGACAGAAGCTGATTTCTACGATGCAAGGGACAGGATCCTATATGAGGATAACCATCTTCTGGTGGTCAACAAACGTGTCGGGGAGATTGTACAGGCAGACAAGACTGAGGACGAGACTCTTGCAGATCTATACAGGGCATTTATAGCAAAGCGGGACTGCAAGCCGGGAAGTGTCTATCTCGGCATCCCGCACAGGCTTGACCGTCCGGTGAGCGGCATCACTGTCTTCGCGAAGACATCGAAGGCCCTTGAGCGTATGAATGCCATGTTCCGCAACGGTGAGGTCCATAAGTTCTACTGGGCCCTTGTCTGCGCTGAGCCTGTGCCTGACAGTGCGGAGCTTTCTGACTGGCTTGTGCGCAATGAGAAGCAGAACAAGTCATATATATATAAAGGTAAGCCTGAGGCAAGGAAGGAAGCAAAGCTTGCCCGGCTGAGATATAGGACTTTAGGCCGGACCGACCGGTATTGGCTTGTGGAAGTGGAGCTCCTAACAGGACGTCACCATCAGATACGCTGCCAGCTCTCTGGACACGGGTGTGTCATAAAGGGAGACCTGAAGTATGGGGCACAGCGGTCAAACCCGGACGGAGGAATATGTCTCCATGCCCGCAGGATAACATTCATCCACCCTGTACGTAAGACTGAGCTTGTGATAGAGGCTCCGCTTCCTGAGGCATGGGCCGGGATCGCGGCGTCTGCCGTCAGTGAGTCCAGGTAGAGAACGGGGACGATGCAAGCATGGAATTGTAGTATCTGCGGTCTCCGGTGACTTCTTCAGAGAGCCATTCAGGTCTGCTGAATGGCTCTTCCGGGTCCTGGAGCTCTATTTCTGCGACAGTCAGCCCGAGATTGTCCCCGAGAAACTCATCGACTTCGAACCGGTGTCCTCCGTAAGGTACGATATGCCGGATCTTGTCTATCAGTCCTGTCTTGCACAGCTGGAGAAGACGGTCTGTGTCCCCCTCAGAGAGTTCCGTCTCCCATTCGAACCGGCTCAGCCCGTCATCGGTAGACGGCCCCTTGATGGTAAGCCAGCCTTTCCTGCCTGCTTTCCTGACCCTGACGGTCCTTCCGCTTTCGTTGCAGATATAGCCTTGGGTCATGCGGATGTGTTCCGTGGCGGCCTCCTTATATGAATCATCCTTTACAAGGAATTTGCGTTCTGTCTCGATATGTCCCATAGTCTGATATTTTCTGTGCCCTTTCCATGATCCGGTCAGAGATGCCATTTCCGGTCGGAGATGCCATCAAGTGCAGGCTCATGCCGGCGCACCGATCAATGGTACGAAATTAATCAAATATTCCGGACGCTGGCAGAATTCTTGCAGGAAATCCGCCGGCCGCGGTGCCGCAAGGCCCAACAGGGAATCCGGTGGAAGTCCGGAACAATACCCGTTGCTGTATGTCCGTATCAAAGGCCTGTGCAATATGCCACTGCTCAATGCGGGAAGGCGCACAGGAGAGGACGAGTCAGAAGACCTGCCGCTGCCGTCGTTACATTATGTTTTACCGCGGGACTACGGTAGTACATTTCTTCATTCCTGCAGTACCTGGTGCCTTTGGTGCCGGGCTGTACTGCAGCATAGGGAATGTCATCCGTCTTTCCGGCAAATTACCAATTGCGATGACATTTTCATCAAAAGGACCATCATTCAGATTACCGGCATTGCGGGTTGTGTCACGCTTGTCCGCAAAGCTTCTGTCCACGGCATTCATGGCAGCCGCCATTATGGCAGGGCTGTCCGGCTGCATGGAAAAGCCTTCTTCAGTCAATCCGTCTCCGGACATTGTCCCGGAGCAGGGTCATGGCCTCTTCATCCTCTGCGAGGGTACTTTCCAGGCAGGAAATTCCTCATTGTCATTCTATGACACAGAAGCTGGGGAAGTCTACAACAATGTATTCTCCTCAGCGAACGACGGGGCTAAGCTCGGGGACACCGGACAGTCCATGACTCTGCACGAGGGCACCCTATGGGTGGTAGTCAACTCTTCACATGTGATATTTGCAGTAGATCCCGCTACATTCAAGGAGAAGGGGAGGATAACCTCACCGGAAATGACCTCTCCTCGGTACATGCATTTCGTATCGGACGGCAAGGCCTATGTCTCCCAGCTGTATGACAACAGGATACTTGTCGTGGATCCGGAGACATATTCTGTCACAGGTACAATAGAGACCGGGATGGAAGCCGGATCTGCGTCAGTGGAGCAGATGGTCAGCTACGGTGACTATGTGATAGCCAACTGCTGGTCATATCAGAAAGACCTCATCAGGATAGACACTAGGACAGACAAGGTGACGGATGTACTTGAAGTGGGGGTGCAGCCGCAGTCGATATGCCTCGATTCTGACGGAAAGCTCTGGGTGTTGACAGACGGAGGCGGCTGGGCGGAGAACCCCACCGGATATGAAGCTCCGCGCCTTGTGAAGGTCGACCCGGTGAAATTCGAGATTGAGGAGACCTTCAGGCTCGCTCTCGGGGATTCACCTTCAGAACTTCAGACAGATGCTTCCGGTGACAATCTCTATTTCCTCAATGGGGGCAAGGTGTGGAAGATGTCAAAGGATGCTTCATCCCTGCCTTCTGAACCGTATATAGATTTTGCCGGGAGCGCTCCGTATGCCCTTACGGTATGTCCTTGGAATTCGGATATATATGTGGCTGATGCCGTGGATTATGCCCAGAATGGTGCGGTAGTCAGATATTCTTCCGACGGGACTGTCCTTGACGAATTCAGAACGGGTATCTGTCCCGGCTCATTCTGCTGGTACTGATACGTATGCATCCCATTGTCCAGATGTACGCCCTACTGATGCTTGTGCCGCTTTCGCTGCCGGTGCAGGCCATGGAAGAATATGCCGACACTCTGAACATAAGGGAAGCCCGTGTGACATCGTCCCGCCGCTTCGCCGGCACCGGGACACGGGTCACTGTATTTGACACCCTGGCCTTGAGGGAAAATATTTCTGTCTCACTGTCAGATCTTCTTACATACAATTCGTCTGTTTTCGTCAAACAGTCGGGACGGGCATCTCTTTCTACAATTTCATTCAGAGGTACATCCTCTTCCCATACGAAGGTGCTCTGGAACGGCATGGAGATCAACTCCCCCATGCTCGGCATGACGGACTTCTCTCTGATCCCCTCTTTCCTTACGGACCAGGCGGTCCTTCTTCATGGCCCGGCTTCGGTAGATGCCGGCTCCGGTGGTCTGGGCGGTGCTGTCATGCTCAGCACAGGATCAAGACCGGCAGAGGGATTCTCGATGCAGTATGTGCAGGGGTTCGGCTCATTTGTCACGGCAGACGGGTATCTGCGCATATCCTATGGAGGGAGGCATTTCAGCTCATCCACCAGGGCTGTCTTCTCATCTTCGAGGAATGATTTCAGCTATGTCAATACAGACAAGAATGAAAACATCTATGATGCTGACATGAACATCATCGGGACTTTCCATCCTGTGGAGAAGAACAGGAACGGGGCCTGGCTTGACATGCATTTTTTGCAGGATTTCAGATATGACTGGGATTCCGGGAGCTCACTGGTGTGGTCATCTTGGTATCTGCGCTCAAGGCGGCAGCTTCCGCAGCTTACTGTGGACTACGGGGATCCTGTGGATTTCCTGAACGAACAGAGGGAAGACACTTTCCGTTCGGTGGCCACTTTCAGCTGCTCTCCTGGCGGCTTCTCTACACTCCGGGCTTCGGCAGGATATGCCGGTACCGCACTTGACTATGACTATGCCAGGGACGGTGGAAGCGGCAGCCTGACCTATATGACAAAATCCCGCAGCAGGACAAACACTTTATTTCTGCACGGGAATTTTTCCACAGATCTGGGAAGGAAATGGCATCTGAAGGCAGACCTGTCCCTTGACCGGCATTTCGTGCGTTCTGCCGATGAGGCCGCGGCGATGGGAAAAGGCATAGGATATGTGGCTTCCCGTACCGAAGCATCCCTTCTTGTAGAAGCAAGATGGCAGCCGGTCCCGAGGGCAGGAGTCTGCATAGCTGCGAGGGAAGAGCTTTACGACAGGAAATTCTCACCTCTTATACCGTCTTTGTCGGCCGAGTATCTGCTTTCACGTAAGGGAAATGTATTCCTTAAGGCTTCCGTGTGCCGCAACTTCAGGTATCCGACTCTAAATGACTGGTATTTCCTGCCTGGAGGCAATCCGGACCTGAAGCCTGAGCAAGGGGTCAGCTACGATGCCGGATATTCTTTTGCAGCTGTTTCCGCCGGCGGAAAGTTCTCTCTTTCCGGAGAAGGAGCCTGGTTTGATTCCTATATCGATGACTGGATCCTGTGGCTTCCGGAGGGAAGCAGGAAGAATTTCTATACTCCGGTCAATCTCAAGAAGGTGCATGCCTACGGGGTGGAGCAGTCCCTTTCAGGAAAATGGAATTTCGCCGGAGACTGGCTCCTTGAAGCACATGGAAATTTCACATGGTCACCTTCAGTCAATGTGGGTGAGCCTATGGACAAGTGGGATGAATCGGTGGGGAAGCAGCTGGTCTACATACCGGAATATTCCGCCTCCCTCTCGGCGGCCTTGTCGTGGAAGTCATGGAGACTCCTCTACAAGTGGTGCTGGTACAGCGACCGCTACACAATGTCCAGCAATGACCTGACCATATCCGGGTATGTACCTGACTATTTCATGAATGACGTGACCCTCTCGAAGGGATTTGCCTTGAAGTGGGCGGACATTGCGGCTTCGCTTGCTGTGCGTAATCTCTTTGACGAGGATTATGTCACTGTGCTGTCAAGACCGATGCCGGGGATCAATTTCGAAGTTTTCTTGGCTATAACCCCTAAGTTCAGGAAACGACGGCTACATGAGGAAACTGCTCATGTCTTCTCCGCGGGCGATGCCCTCCCTGATCATGGTCGATGATATATTGACAACCGGGGCATGCGTCATAAGGGTTATCCTGTAGTCCCGGGATTCTTTCAGGAGATCCTGTTTCATAACTTCCATGTCTGAGCCTTCTCTCGGATATACAGCAACCCCGTATTCTGTCAGTATCCTGCGGTAGTCCCTCCAGCGGCGTATCTCCTGCAGATTGTCCGCACCCATAACCAGAGTGAAGACATTGCCATTCTCTTTCTGCCTCAGGGCATCAAGGGTGCGTATCGTATATTGGGGAGCAGGCATGTGAAGCTCTATGTCAATAGCCTTGGCCCTGAGCTCCGGATGTCTTGACAGGGCATTTACGGCTGCATTGAACCGTTCCTGTCCGCTCATGACATCCATATATCTCTTGAACGGACTCTGAGGAGACACTACAAGATAGACCATGTTGAAGTCCATGGATTCCGTAAGGTATTCCATGATGGCAAGATGGCCTATGTGGAGGGGATTGAATGTCCCTGAATATACCGCTATCCTCATCAGACTATGATTCAGGCTGGTCAGCGGCTGATGAATTCATCCACGATCTTTTCGGCTTCCTTGAAGGCCTTCTGGAGATCATCGTTGACAAGGACATAGTCAAACTTGTCCTGTGCGAAGAGAGTCTCTTCCTCAGCCTTGGCGACCCTTTTCTCAATGGCTTCAGGAGAATCCGTGCCTCTTCCGACAAGACGCTGGCGGAGCACTTCCACCGAAGGGGCCTTGATGAAGATGGAGAAAGCGTCGTCACCGAATATCCTCTTGATGTTCACGCCGCCCCTGACATCGATGTCGAAGACAATTATATGGCCTTTTGCCCAGATACGTTCAAGCTCGGACTTCAGTGTGCCATAGAAGGAGCCCGGGTAGACTTCCTCATGTTCCACGAACTTGTCTTCGGCTATCATCTTCCTGAATTCATCTGCAGTGTAGAAATAATATTCCTTCCCGTTCTGTTCGTTTCCTCTCGGAGCACGCGAAGTAGCTGAAATAGAGAATTCGAGTTCAGGATGCAGACCGAGAATATGGTTTACGATGGTGCTCTTGCCGGCTCCTGACGGGGCTGAGAATATAATTACTTTCCTCTTCATTGCAGATGTTTTAATTTCCGGCAAAAATAACTATTTTTGCGCAGCTTTTTGAAAAAATGTCATGACATTTCTTCCTTCGGACCGTCATGGTCCCGATTGGCAGAATTATTGCAGGCAAAGACGGCGGCTTGAGGAACATGACATTTTTGCAGGTGTCCTGAAGGCACGTGCCGGGAGTCCTCCCACAGAAAAAAGACAGAAACTTCAGGTTGAAATTACTTTTAATATATATAAGTTATGGTATCTTATAAAACACTCGGTCTTGTGAACACCAGAGAGATGTTCAAGAAGGCCATCAACGGTGGTTATGCAATCCCTGCATTCAACTTCAACAACATGGAGCAGCTCCAGGCCATCATCCAGGCTGCAGCTGAGACCAAGTCACCGGTCATCCTCCAGGTTTCAAAGGGAGCACGCCAGTATGCCAACCAGACACTTCTCCGCTATATGGCAGAAGGTGCTGTAGAATATGCAAAGGAACTCGGCTGGGAACATCCTCAGATCGTTCTTCACCTCGACCATGGTGATTCATTCGAGCTTTGCAAGAGCTGCGTTGACATGGGATTCTCTTCAGTCATGATCGACGGTTCACACCTTCCTTATGATGAGAATGTAGCCCTTACAAAGAAAGTCGTTGACTATGCACATCAGTTTGATGTGACTGTAGAAGGTGAGCTCGGAGTCCTCGCTGGTGTTGAGGATGATGTAAAGGCTGAGCACCACACATATACTAGGCCAGAGGAAGTCGTTGACTTCGTTACCAAGACAGGCTGCGACTCTCTCGCAATCTCAATAGGTACTTCACACGGTGCATACAAGTTCAAACCTGAGCAGTGCACAGTTGATCCTAAGACAGGCCGTCTTGTTCCACCTCCACTCGCATTCGATGTGCTTGACGGTGTCATGAAAGAGCTCCCTGGATTCCCTATCGTTCTCCAC
This sequence comes from Candidatus Cryptobacteroides intestinigallinarum, assembly GCA_017694785.1. Classification (GTDB taxonomy): domain Bacteria; phylum Bacteroidota; class Bacteroidia; order Bacteroidales; family UBA932; genus Cryptobacteroides; species Cryptobacteroides intestinigallinarum. Next base: position 32,420 of record JADIMK010000005.1, on the reverse strand, counting down.
GGTTCATCTTCAGTTCCACAGGAAGAAGTCGACACAATCAACAAATACGGAGGAAAGCTCCAGGCTGCCATAGGTATTCCTGAGGAAGAGCTCCGCAAGGCTGCCAAGTCAGCTGTCTGCAAGATCAACATCGACTCAGATTCACGTCTTGCAATGACTGCCGCAATCCGCAAGGTATTCGCTGAGCATCCTGAAGAGTTTGACCCACGCAAGTATCTCGGACCTGCACGTGAGAACATGAAGAAGCTCTACATCCACAAGATCATCAACGTCCTCGGTTCAAACGGCAAGGCTGAATAAGCTTTGTCCCAAGGACATCAACAGATAAAGGCTGCGCCAGCAATGGTGCAGCCTTTTTTTATATATGTGTCATTTGATTGACAGACTGTACACCGTTTGAGTCTCTCCTTCCTTTGTCCCAAATATTCTGGTTTTCTATTTCCTGGCCACCAGTATGGCTATCTCATATAGAAGATACAGTGGAAGGAACACCACCATAAGGGTGAAAGGATCTCCGGAAGGGGTGATCACGGCTGCAAGGACCATCAGCAGCACAACTGCGTGCCTGCGGTATTTCTTCAGGAATGGGCGGTCAATCACTCCGATGGAGGAAAGAAGCCTGGACAGAAGGGGAATCTCGAAGACCAGCCCCATTATGAATATCATCATCAGGAAGTTCCCGATGTAGGAATCCAGGGATATCATGTTGGTTATCTCACCGCTGAGCCTGTAGCCGGCAAGGAACCGGAAGGTAAGAGGAAAGACTATGCAGTAGCCGACGGCACACCCGGCGTAGAACATCCCCGTGCCGAATATGAAGGCTGAGCCTATGTTTTTCTTCTCTGACGGGTAGAGGGCAGGCAGGATGAATCTCCACACCTCATATATAATATAGGGGAAGACAATCACAAGTGCCAGCCAGAATGATGTGCTGATATGTGTGGTGAACTGTGAGGCTACATTGACGTTGATTATATCTACCGAGAAATCCCCACCGAAGTCCGGTACAAGACCGGAAAGTCCGTTTCCGGCATCGGAAGAATGTCCTGCCCTGTCTCCCCATATGCCTGACAGCCATCTGTACAGGAAGAAATCGGAAGAGGAGGCACCGAGGATGAAGCGGTCGAAGATATGCGGCATGGCAATGAAGCAGCCTGTCATGCATACCACGACAGCAGCTCCGCAGCGCATGATGACATGTCTCAGGACCTCGAGATGACCCCAGAATGACATGCCGTCTTCCGGACCCTGGCTATTCCTGCTTCCTGATGTCATCTTCGATGTCCTTCATTCCGTCCTTGAAGCTCCTGATGCCTTTGCCCAGGCCTTTCATGAGTTCAGGTATCTTCGTTCCGCCGAAGAGGAGAAGAACCAGGATGGCGATCACCAGTACCTCTCCGCCACCTATGTTGAATATGAGAAGAGTCCCCATAATGGCTGATTAAGACTTGTTAGGACGGCAAAGTTATAAAAAAGAGCCGGAAAATGATGATAAGTCATGTTTTTGCGTCAAAAATTACAATAGGTTGAGATTTCGTTTTCATACTTTTGCATCCGTATAACTGGCATTCCTCAAGTACGGAAGCCTGTTGACACTAAAACCAGTAGCCATGAACCTGCATAAGATTATTTCTGGAACCTTGACCGCAATGTCCCTGGCATCCGGCCTGTTGCTCACAGGAGGATGCAGAAGCTACGAATTCGCACACCTGTATGATGAACTGCCTTTCAGAATGGAGCAGATACATCGTCCGGTCATACCTGACCATGAAGTCCTGCTTACGGATTTCGGGGCCGTAGGCGACGGGGTGACACTCAATTCAGATGCCTTCAGGCTTGCCGTCGATTCCCTCGTCTCAGTCGGAGGAGGCCATCTTATTGTCCCAGAGGGAATCTGGCTCACAGGACCTATAACTCTCAAGGACAATATAGATCTCCATGTCACACCTGATGCTGTGATACTTTTCTCTTCAGACAGGGATCTTTATCCTATAGTCGAGACTGTGTTTGAAGGTCTTGACACCAGACGGTGCCTTTCTCCAGTCAATGCCACAGGAGCGCGCAACATCTCTATCACAGGAGGCGGCACAATCGACGGTAACGGTGACGACTGGCGTCAGGTGAAGAAGTCGAAGATGTCGCCGTCGCAATGGAAAGATCTGCTTTCATCAGGAGGCTTCACCAATGAAAAGGGTGACATATGGTACCCTGATTCAACCTCTTTGAAAGGCTCTCTTGTAAGTGATGCATTCAATGTGCCTCAGGGTATGGTGACAGATGAAGACTGGGAGTCGGTGAAGACTTATCTGAGGCCCGTGATGATCGGGCTCAGGGAGTGTGAGAATGTTCTCCTTGAGGATGTCCTCTTCCAGAATTCACCTTGCTGGAACATACATCCTCTTATGTGCAGGAATGTGATAATCAACTCGATCACAGTAAGAAACCCATGGTATTCCCAGAACGGGGACGGGATTGACATAGATTCATGTGAAGATGTTCTGGTCCTCAATTCCACATTTGATGTAGGAGACGATGCTATATGCATCAAATCCGGAAAGGATGAGGACGGACGGCTCCGTGCAAGACCGTGCCGCAACATAATCGTGGACAACTGTACAGTCTTCCACGGGCACGGAGGCTTTGTCGTCGGGAGTGAAATGTCCGGAGGAGTTGACAACATCGTTGTCTCTGACTGCCGTTTCCTCGGGACTGACGTAGGTCTTCGCTTCAAGAGCTGCAGAGGCAGGGGCGGAGTTGTCAGCAATATCTATATCAAGGACATAACCATGATGAATATACCTGCGGAGCCTCTGCTTTTCGATCTGCATTACGGCGGAAAGTCTGCGCTTGAAGCTGCTGCGGACGGTGACGGTGCAGCATTTGACATAGAACCGGAGCCTGTAGACGAGACTACACCTGAGTTCAGGGATATCCATGTCTCAAACGTAGTCTGCAGCGGGGCTGCAAGGGCAATGTATTTCAACGGGATTCCGGAAAAGAACATTTCAAATATTGTTGTCGAGGACTGCCTCATCGTCTCGGACAAGGGGGCTGACCTGAGATATTCTGATGGAGTGGTCCTGAAGAATGTGGATATCCGTCAGACATCAGGGGTAGGCTTCAGCTTCGCCAACTGCCGGAATGTGAAGGTAGAAGGATGCCGTGATGCATCTGAGGACGGACTTTCTCTCTTCCGCTACAAGAGCGATGACGTAAGCATCGAATAGCGTCGGTATGTTAACCGGCAGTATGGCCGGGAAGTGACAGAAGATAATCAGGCTTTATGAAAAGATATATAAGATTTGCAATATCGGCTGCTGCCGCCCTGACTTTCGCGGCAGTCGTACCTTCGGTTTCCTGCTTTGCCCAGCAGGACCATATAGTGCTCAGGCTCATGGGTGATTCCACCATGGCAGACAAGGATCTGTCAGGACAGAATCCTGAACGAGGATGGGGCCAGCGGCTTCCGTCCCACCTGGACAGCTGTGTCACCGTCGTGAACTATGCCCAGAACGGCAGGAGTACAAAGAGCTTCATTACGCTCGGACTTTGGGACAAGGTGAAGAAGGACCTCAAGGAAGGCGAATACCTGCTGATCCAGTTCGGACATAATGATGCAAAGGAATCAGACACTACAAGATATGCTCCTGCATACGGGCTCTATACAGAGAATCTGAAGAAATTCGTAAGCTATGCCAAGTCGGTCGGGGCAAAGCCTGTGCTCCTCACTCCGGTCTCACGCAGATGGTTTGATGACAAGGGCCAGCTGAAGCGTGACTGTCACGGGGATTATCCAGACGCGATGAAAAAAGTCGCTGAAGAATTGTCCGTACCTCTGATAGATGCCAATGCAATCACGCAGGAGTGGCTTTGCTCAATAGGAGACGAACCGTCAAGGAAATATTACATGTGGATTCCGGAAGGAGTCTGCCCGAGACATCCTGACGGTCTTGTAGACAATACCCACACCAATGTGGCCGGTGCAAGGAAGCTCGTGGAGCTTCTCCTGCCTGCAATCACTGAGGTCATACCGGAACTTGCCGCCCATGTGCGGGAATATGATTTCGTTGTGGCCAAGGATGGAAGCGGAGATTTCTTCACGGTCCAGGAAGCCGTCAATGCTGCCCCGGACTACTGCAAGCAGGACCAGACCACAATACTTGTAAGGAAAGGGGTATACAGGGAAAAACTTGTCATCCCTTCATGCAAGCAGAAACTCCATCTTGTGGGCGAAGACGTCTTCCATACGGTCATCTCATGGGACGATTATGCCCTCAGACCTGGCTCTACAGGTTACCCGATGGGGACATCCGCCACTTCGACTGTATTCATGCTGGCTGACGATTTCCTTGCAGAGAACCTTACCTTTGAAAATACTGCAGGTGAGGGCAAGGCAGTTGGCCAGGCCTGTGCGATAACAGTCGACGGGGACAGGGCCGCATTCATAGGCTGCCGCTTCCTGGGCAATCAGGACACCATGTACAATTTCGGCCCGGGTGAAAGGCAGTATTTCAAGGACTGCTACATAGAGGGAACCACCGATTTCATATTCGGTTTTGCTACTGCCTATTTCGACAACTGTACGATAATGAGCAAGAAGAACAGTTATGTGACAGCCGCAGCGACTCCGCAAGGCGAGAAATACGGCTTCGTATTCAGGAACTGCCGTCTCATTCATGCCGACGGGATCGGAGAAGTTTATCTCGGGCGCCCGTGGAGACAGTATGCGAAGACTGTATTCATTGACTGCGAGCTAGGGGAGCATATCCTGCCTGCCGGGTGGCACAACTGGAACAAGCCTGAGGCAGAGAAGACTTCCTTCTATGCTGAGTACGGAAGCAAGGGGCCGGGAGCTGCTTTGAAATCCGAGAGAGTGCCATGGTCACATTTCCTCAAGGAAAAAGATCTCAAGGAATATACTCCTGAGGCTGTATTGGGACCGTCTGACGCTCCAGCCGCTACTACATCTCCGGAGACATCGTCATGGTATTTCAAGGTATTTTGAAAACGTGTCGTGCAATTTTTTGCCCGATACATGAATAATGACTAAATTCAAAGAATATTTCAAGACTTGATGCCATGTGCGGAATGAGAAAGATGATATTCATGCTTCTGCCGGTGCTGTTTCTTGCAGCACCGTCTTTACGTCTTCATTCTGCCCCTCTGGACTGTATATTCGAGCATTATTCTTCTGAAGACGGGCTTTCCCACAATTCGATAGCTGATATCCATCAGGACAGCCGTGGCTTCATCTGGCTCTGCACATGGTACGGGCTCAGCCGATTCGACGGCAACAGCTTCGTCAACTACTCTATCCACCCAGGTGACTGTACACGACTGTCCCACAACCGTCTGCTTTCGATAGACGAGGATAGTCAGGGCTACCTGTGGATAATAACGTATGACTACCGTCTTTTCCGTTTTGATCCAAGGCTTGAGACATTTGCAGCTGTACCTGAAGATATTCCGGGAATCGGCCTTTCAAACATGAATGTCAGGCTTCTGCATTGCGACAGACTCGGCAATACATGGATCTCGTTCCAGGATGCCGGACTGTGCCGCATATCTCCTTCTCTGGAGGCAAAGGTATTCTTTTCGGTCAGTTCCAACGAGATAGGCAAGCATGTGTCAGAGATTTACGAGGATTCCGAAGGTACTATATATGCAGTTTCCGAAAACGGCGTCTTTTCCATATCCGGTGATTCTCCGGAGCTGGTGTCCAGAATTTCGGATATTTGTGGATTTGCAGAATTCGGAAGCCGGGTCTATTTTGCCGGTGCTGATTATCTGCTGGCTCTCGACAAAGCTACAGGAAAGCAGCGGAAAGTGTCCCTCCTGGATTATTCTGCCGGCAGGGCTACTGCCCTGACAGTGACAGGGACCGGAGACGGGAGGGCTCTTTATGTTGGCTTCTCTGACAATGCTGTTGCTCAGGTCGATACCTCTGTCTTTACTCTTGATGTCCATAGGACAGATATGGGACGGACCAGATATCTTTTCCCTGATTCAGAGGGCCTTCTCTGGATCGCGACCGAGAGGACCGGCATCTGGTCGTGGAATCCGCAGCGGGAACGCTTCCGCCATTACGAGCACAGCCGCAATGTCAGGTCCTATTATGCAGATACCCTTGCCATGGTACAGGAGCATGATGGGCAGCTGTGGATAAAGATGAACAACTATGGTTTCGGATATTACGACAGGGACAATGATTCAATCATTCCGCTGAGCAATGTCAAGGAAGAGAAGGACAGCCGGTTTGTGAATGGTGTCGCATGCTTTGAGGTGGACAGGACTGGAGTGCTGTGGATGTCGACAGCTGCCAGGGGACTTGAACGGGTGACTGTAATCACTCCGAGACTGGATGTAGTGGTCCCTCCTTCACGGTCTCAGGACCAGCTTTCTGCTTCAGAAGTCAGGGCACTTTACCGGGACCGCAAGGACAATATATGGGTGGCTACAAAGAGCAGCGAACTGTTTATCTATTCTCCGGACATGTCATCATGTAAACGTTATCCCGGATCGGAAGAGTTCGGCAACGTATATTCCATCTTTGAGGATTCGTCTTCAAACGTATGGCTAGGGACAAAGGCAGACGGCCTGGTCAAGCTGTCTCCACTTCCAGGTGGTGGATATGAATCTGTCCATTTCCGACATGATCCGTCTGATCCTGCCTCATTGAGCTGCAACAGTGTGTATTCCGTTACACAGGATAAGGACGGACGTATATGGATAGGCACCTACGGTGACGGACTGTGCATGCTCCCGTCTCCTGAAAGTACGGATTTCCGTACGGTATATGACAGTTTCCCTTCCTATCCGCTTGAATCAGGAGACAGGGTCCGGTATGTGCACTGCATGGCAGACGGCAGGATGCTGGTAGCCACTGTCGGAGGACTGGTCTGGTTCTGGCCTCAGGATAATCCGGAACTCATCGAGTTCAACCTTGTCCGTAAGATCGCCGGAGACATCAGTTCCATTGGAAACAATGATGTCATCTATATCTTTGACGACAATGACGGGAATACGTGGCTCTGCTCATTCGGAGGCGGTATCGACCGCATAAGCTTTGATTCCGGGGAAGCAAGATGCGATGTCATAAGTGCCGCTGACGGACTCTCCAGCAATATCGTGCTTTCCGGGCTGTGCAATGAGAACGGTGACATATGGCTTGCCTCCGAGACTGGAATTTCCAGAATCTCACACATTGACGGAAGCATCATCAACTATACCCAATATGACGGTGTGGTGCCGACTACATTCAGCGAAGCGGCCTGTGCCAGGATGAAAGACGGTTCCTTGCTTTTCGGTACTTACAACAATGTCTACAGGATCGACCCGGATGATTTCGTCTACAAGAAAGAGCCTCTGATGCTCTCGATTTCGGGTATCAGCATAGACGGAACACGTGTCCCTGATCCGGGGTATGCGGATATCCCTCACGATTATTCTTTCTTCAGGATCGATTTCTCGTCGCTCAACTACAGGATCCAGGGCAGGGTGAACTATTCATATATGCTTGAAGGCTATGACAAGAAATGGATTTCCGGCCATGCTTCAAGTGCAACCTATTCAAGGATTCCTCCTGGAAAATATGTATTCAAGGTATCGGCTTCCTCATCTCATGGAGACGTGAGCGAGGCTGAGACCATATCGATGGATGTACGTATCCGTCCGTCCGTCTGGGCATGTACGGCTGCCAAGATCTCCTATGCAGTCATATTCCTTCTCGCCGTATGGGCGCTTTCCCGGATGCTGCTGACTTCCATGCGCCTGCGGAATGACATGAAGCTTGAGCAGAACCTCAATGATCTCAAGGCAAGGTTCTTCACTAATATCTCCCATGAGCTCCGGACTCCTCTGACCTTGATTCTTGGGGGAATAGATGAAGTAAGGAAGAATACTCCTGAAGGAGACAGGAACACCTACGGGGTCAACCTTGTGTACAAGAATGCACGCAGGATGATGACTCTGGTCGACCAGCTCCTCGACATCAGAAGGATTGTCAACGGCAAGATGAGGCTCAGGGTGACACAGCTCGATGCCGTGAAGCTCTGCAGGTCCGTCTATGATGACTTCAAGGACATGGCTGCAGAAAGAGGCATGGAAATGCTTTTTTCACACTCTGTCGATTCACTCAAGATATGGGGCGATGCCGGGAGACTTGAGGCACTTGTGTACAATCTCATGTCAAATGCCTTCAAATATACTTCGGACGGAGGCAAGATCGAGCTCGGGATATATTACAGGGACGGAGAAGACAGCTTTACTGTCATGGTCAAGGACAATGGCATAGGGGTGCCTAAGGAAAAGAGGACAGCTATATTCGAACAGTTCGTGCAGGGGTCTGATACTGTATTCAAGGGTATGGCAAGCAGCGGCATAGGGCTCTCCTTCTGCAAGGAGATAGTCGAGATGCACGGAGGAAAGATCTGGGTGGAAAGCGAAGTAGGCAAAGGCTCTTCATTCTATGTCTCGCTTCCTGTCGAGAGGGACCATTTCACTGAAGAGACAGCAGAATTCATTGAAGCAGATGCGTCTGATACCGCTCCTGCACAGGATTCATACGGACTGAGCAAGTACAAGGTGAAGCCTACATATCCTGACGGAGCCATGAAGGTCCTGGTGGTTGAGGACAATGCAGAGCTGAAAGTGTATATTTACAACTGTCTCATCAACCGCTATGAGGTGAGGGACGCATCCAACGGAAAGGAAGCCCTTCAGGTGATAGAAAGCGGATGGATGCCGGATATGATAGTAACGGATCTGATGATGCCGGAGATGGACGGCATAGAGCTCATCAACAGGATCAGAGGAGACTTCAGCACCAGCCATATACCTATCATCATGATTACAGCCAAGCATGAGAACGACACTCATCTCAAGGCAATGAAATATGGTGCGGACGGATATATCACCAAGCCTTTCACCATGGAGCTGCTCATTGCCCGCATGGAAAATCTGCTTGACAGGAGAAGGGCACTCATATCCAGCCTTTCTTCTTCGGACCATATGGAAAAAGGGCAGGAGGACCGGCATGGCAAGCATGCAAAGGTAGAATTCTCTCCTGAGGAAATAGTCATAACGGACAGAGACGAGGAGCTCATAAAGAAAGTCATGAAGTGGCTTGAAGAGAATGTGTCGGATTCGGAGGTGACTGTAGACAACCTCGCAAGTTATGTGGGAATGGGACGTACTTCCATGTACAACAAGCTTAAAGGACTGACCGGAAAGTCTCCTGTGGAGCTTATCCAGGAGTATCGTCTGGAGAATGCCACATATTATCTGAAAAGCGGACAATATTCGGTGTCAGAGACATCCTATAAGGTCGGCTTCTCTGATCCTGGATATTTCAGCCGTACATTCAAGAAACGTTTCGGGATTTCTCCCGCAGACTATATCAAGGAACACCGTTCGGATGCTGCATCTGACGATGGACAGACAGTACCAAAACAATGAAAACCATGAAACTTCAGACAGCTTATAGGAAAATCATCGGTACAGGAGCCGCAGTACTTGCTGCTTCTGCCGCCTTCTTGTTCTGCAATGTATCTGTGTCCTATGCCTCAGGACAGGCTGACGGACGTGAATTCGGCTTCATAGACAGCATTGCGCCATATTCTGTGAAGATGATGCTTTCGGAGATGGCCCGGAACCCGGAGGCATCGTGGCTTGACGGAAGACAGGGAAACCTTAAGTGGAACTATACCACGGGACTTGAGCTTCTCTCTTTCCTCGATGTCGCCGAAAGATATGATCTGGACTATGCCGTGGATTATGTCCGCTCCTGGGCCGACACCATCGCTGACGAGGACGGTAATGTATTGAAATACAAGAAAGAGGCATATAATGTGGACCATATATGCCCTGCCCGCATATACTACAGGCTGTATGAGGAAAGTGGCGACAAGAAATACCGGAGGGTACTCCGTAAGATAAGGGAACAGATTGACAGCCAGCCTCGTACTGCTGACGGGATATTCTGGCACAAGCAGGTCTATCCTCACCAGGTGTGGCTTGACGGGCTCTATATGGCACAGCCGTTCTATGCTGAATATACAAAGAGATTTTCGAAGAAAGCCGAACGTGATTCGCTCTTCCACGACATAGCCGCCCATTTCAAAGGTGCTGCCGAGCATACATATGATCCTGCGACAGGACTTTACCGTCATGCCTGGGACGAGTCCAGGTCCATGTTCTGGGCTGATTCCCTGAGCGGACAGTCCGCACATGCCTGGGGCAGGGCCTGCGGGTGGTATGCCCTTGCTCTCGTGGAGACCCTTGACTATTTCCCGGAAAAACATCCGGACCGGCCTGCGCTCATTGATTCCCTCCGCACTCTGATGGAGGCTGTCCGCCGCTATGCCGATCCTGAGACGGGCATGTGGTACCAGGTCCTTGACTGCCCTGGCAAGGAAGGCAACTATCTCGAGGCGACTGCTTCAGCCATGTTCACCTATGCCGCACTGAAAGGTGTGCGGATGGGATATCTTGACCGGGAGTCATGGGGGGACTATTCCAAGGATCTGTACAGGAGACTTAAGGATACATTTATCAGGAATAATCCGGACGGAACAATCTCTCTGGTATCATGCTGCTCTGTGGCCGGACTCGGAGGAAAGCAGAACCGCAGCGGAAGCTATGAATATTATCTGAGCGAGCCTGTCATCGACAATGACTGCAAGGGGGTCGGACCGTTCATCTGGGCATCTCTGGAATATGAGGCGACGGACAATACGGACTATGTCTATGACGGCCATTATGTCAAGTCAGGCAGGCCATACTTCAAGACACCGGAACGCGTACCGGCTTTCAAGGGTGCTGAAGGAGGCGGCATGTACACAGTAGGAGGTCGCGGAGGGAAGGTATATATCGTGACATCTCTGGAAGATACAGATGAAGAAGGTACATTCCGCCATGCGGTAAGGGCTGAAGGTCCAAGGATAGTGAAGTTTGCCGTGAGCGGGGACATCCATCTCAAATCCACACTCAAGATAGAAGATCCTTATATAACCATATTGGGTGAGACAGCTCCCGGAGAAGGGATCACTATCCGGGACTATGGGCTGTATATAGGTACTGATGAAGTGATCATCAGGTATCTGAGGTTCAGGATGGGCTCAGCCGCAAAGGATGAGAACGATGCCCTCGGGGCACGCCATTGCCGCAATATAATCATCGACCATTGCTCTATCAGCTGGGCGACAGATGAAAATGCGTCGTTCTATGCCAATTCGGATGCAACCATCCAGTGGTGCATCATCTCCGAAGCCCTCAATTCATCGGTACATCACAAGGGCCAGCATGGCTACGGCGGCATCTGGGGCGGAAGGAATGTCACATTCCATCACAACCTGATCGCACACAACAACAGCCGTAACCCGCGTTTTGACCATCCTTCGATATATGAGGGCAGTGATCTTCTCTTCCGCAGGGGGACAGTCGAGTTTGTCAACAATGTTGTCTACAATTGGGGCATGAAAGCCATATACGGCGGAGAGGAAGGCTGGTTCAATGTCAGGGAAAACCTTTTCAAAGCCGGTCCAGGCACAAAGAACCTTGACGGAAGATATGTGGAGATCTCAACTTCCGAGAGCACATCCATGATACCGGGGAATTTCTATTTCGACGGAAACCTCTATGATGTATCGGCAGTCGAGGACGGGAACTATCTCGGCAAGAAACCTGATGAGAAGAAGATAGCAAAGAATGCGGCTATATATGCCGAGGTCTCGGCAGCTGAGCCGTTCCTTGCCCGTTGTCCTGTAAAGCCTGGATCTATAGTGAAGGAATACAGGAAAATACTTAAAGAGGCAGGAGCTTCCCTTCACAGGGATTCCGTTGACAAGAGAATTGTGAGGGAGGTCAGGACAGGTACCGCTACTTTCAGCGGGTCGGTTACCGGTATTCCTGGAATAATTGATTCTGAAAATGATATTATGAAATAGAAGATATGAAAAGAATTTTGATTTTACTGGCAGTTGTATCTGCTGTGCTGGCTTCATGCAAGAAACATGAGCCGCAGACGGGTATGGTACTTACTGCTCCGGAGAATATAATCTGTACGGGAAACACAGGAACAGTGCTTGAATTTTCCTGGGATGAAGTGCCGGGGGCAGAGCAGTATGCGGCACGTCTGGTGACAACGGACGACGGAAAATCAGTTGAACTGAAGTACACTAAGGAAACTTCAGTCGAGTTCAGTAACCTGGAGGAGAACGTATCCTATACATGTATGGTCAGAGCCATTGCCGGAATGGAATATTCTGAGTTCGCTTCTTCCGATCCGGTCAAGACTGGTGCCGGGACGACTCCGGATCCGGAACCGGAGCCAGAGCCTGATCCGGACGTTACAGAAGCCTATGCCCAGATGCAGATACCGGCAGCGGAAGACCAGCACATGTTGACCCTGGCTTTCCCTGGCGCGGAAGGCGGCGGAATGTACACGGCAGGAGGACGCGGAGGAAAGATCATCCATGTGACCAACCTGAATGACAGCGGAGAGGGCTCACTGAGGGCAGCGATATCACAGAGCGGCCCGAGGACAATTGTCTTTGACGTGGCAGGTATCATAGCGCTCCAGTCGAAGCTTAGGATCAAGAACGGAGACCTGACGATAGCAGGTCAGACTGCTCCGGGGGACGGCATCTGCATAAAGAACTATGCTACAGTGGTGGAGGCTGACAATGTGATAATCAGGTTTGTCCGCTTCAGACTCGGAGACCAGGGCGCGAATGCCGACGACGGGGAGGATGCCATCTGGGGCAGACGCCAGAACAACATCATCCTTGACCATTGCTCCATGTCATGGTCTATCGACGAATGTGCCTCATTCTACGGCAACAGCAATTTCACCATGCAGTGGTGTATATTGACCGAGAGTCTCCGCCACTCCATACATGACAAAGGCAACCACGGCTATGGCGGCATCTGGGGTGGGGATAATGCATCTTTCCATCACAATATGCTTGCAAACCATGACAGCCGTAACCCTCGTTTCGACCATCCGGAGATCTATGAGAATCCTTCTTCCCCTGACAAGAGAGGAAATGTCGACTACCGCAACAATACTGTCTACAACTGGGGCAGCAACAGCACCTACGGCGGAGAAGGCGGCCATTTCAACATGGTAGGCAACTATTATAAGCAGGGGCCGGCATCAAAGGACAGGAAATATTTCATAAATGCCAACGGAATCTACACGTCCAGCGGTACAGACTATGGCTATCCTTATCTTTTCATGAGCGACAACTACTATGTCCAGTATCCAGACATGGATGCTCAGGACGGAGTCTACTGGCACGACCATTCTACCAATACTCCTCCGGATCCTGATCGTCTTCTCAGTGATCTCCTTCCTATATATGGAATGGACGGACAGCGTGCATATACCACCACACATTCTGCCCAGGTCGCATTCGAGAAGATCTGTGAGGTGGGGGGAGCATCGCTTGTCAGGGACAAAGTGGATGAAAGGGCCTGCGGAGATGCCCAGTCCGGTACAGCATCTGTCAATAATGGCGGCAACGGCAGCACAGGCGGCATCATCGACACTCCGACGGCAGCCGGAGGCTGGCCTGAATATTCAGCCGATACTCCTAATGAAGCGAATGACAAGACCGATACCGATAACGACGGCATCCCTGACTGGTTCGAAGAGAAGTTCGGGCTGGACAAGAATGCTGACGACGCTTCAGACATGACAATCGACATCCACAAGCGCTATTCCAACTTTGAGATGTATCTGCATTATCTTGTGCGCAATATAGTGAGTGCCCAGACAGAAGACGGTATCTATACACAGCTTGACTGATCATATCCATGATCTTTTGGTGAATATATCGGCAGCCGGCTACTTCCGTTATGGTGGTGCCGGCTGCTTCTTTTGCCACGATTTTCGTTACCGTACACGGAAAATTTGTCCCTGTGGTAAAAAATACATGCATTGCGATAATTTTTCGCATATCCTGTGGCTGCAAATGGGTAATTTCGCATATTCATAATTGGACATGAACAGAATTGATAACAGAAATAACCAATAATAACAAGTACTAACCAAAAAAGTTCTTTTATGAAAAATCTGAAATACAAGATTTCTCTGCTGGTTGCAGGGCTATTTGCGACATTGTCGCTTTCAGCCCAGGAATACAGCGGTGCCGTAAAAGATGCAGGCGGCCAGCCTCTAGCCGGTGTGTCTGTTTTTGTGGAGGGCACCACCTTGGGCGTTTCGACTGATGCTGACGGCAAATACGTCATCAATGTTCCAGACGCAAAAGGCAAGACACTTGTTTTCTCATGTATAGGCATGAGGTCGCACAGTGTCGTCATAGGCAATTCAAAAAGGATAGATGTTGTCCTCGAAGAAGACGCCAATTTCCTTGAAGAGACAGTCGTCATCGGTTATGCAACCGTAAAACGCAAGGATCTTATGGGCTCCGTATCATCGGTGGACAGCAAGGCACTGACAGCTGTACCTGTCACTACCGTGGGAGAAGCGCTTTCCGGACGTATGGCCGGTGTACAGGTCACCACCACAGAAGGTGACCCTGATGCCGACATCAAGATCCGCGTCCGTGGTTCCGGCTCAATCACCCAGGACAGTTCCCCTCTTTATATTGTGGACGGTTTCCCTGTAGAAAGCATATCTGATATCGCAGCATCAGACATCCAGTCGATTGATGTGCTCAAGGATGCCTTCTCTACAGCCATCTACGGATCCAGAGGTGCAAACGGAGTTGTCCTTGTCACGACAAAAGGCGGCACAAGCGGCAAATTCTCAGTAAGCTACAATGCCTATTGGGGTATGAAGAAGATGGCCAATGCCGATGCGATAAAGGTCGGGACACCTTATGATTTCGCGAAGAACCAGTACGAGCTTTCGATGATCAGAGGATCGTATGAAGATGACTATGTGCCGTATTTCGGCGTTTTTGATGACATTGATCTCTATCAGAATGTACAGGGCAACGACTGGGTACAGCAGGTGTTCGGCAATACCGGAACAAACTTCAGCCAGAATGTTTCTGTGTCAGGAAGTACAGACAAGGTACGCTGGACAGCAAGCTACTCACATATCGGAGACAATGCTATCATGGTAGGATCTACCTACAAGAGGGACAACCTCAACTTCAAGGCAAACTACAAGCCTATCAAACAGCTTGAATTCGACGTTAATGCCAGATATTCCCATACAAAGATCATGGGATCAGGCTCCAACTCCATGAACGACGCCGGTTCTACCTCCGGCAACGGCCGTCTCAAACATGCCGTGCAGTATATGCCTATACCTGTGGCAGAGGGTGCTGTTTCCGGATCAGACCTTGAAGAGGACTATGGCGACAATGCTCCGCCTCTCCAGTCAGTGGCTGACAATGACAACAGACGTGTCCGCAGGAACTGGACAGTCAACGGTGCCGTAACATGGCATATCCTCAAGAACCTCAACCTCAGGGTTGAAGGCGGCCTTGAAGACTATACCCAGGAGAATGACCGTTTCTATGGAATGACAACATACTATGTAGGCAACACCGCACAGTATCCGGATCATCCTGCTACAAGATACACTGACCTCTATCGTCAGACTATCCGCAACACCAATACCTTGAGCTACAATTTCAAGGAACTGTTCAAGAATGACCGTCACCATCTCGACATCCTTCTCGGACAGGAATACATAGTAAAGAAATCCAACGAACTCACTGCAGTTGTCGAGAATTTCCCGGATTTCTTCACTTCTGAAATGGCATGGAACTTCATGTCTACAGGTACTTCCGTATCAACAAACAACTACTACGATCCTAATGACAAGCTCCTTTCATTCTTCGGACGAGTAAACTACGTGTACGATGACAGGTACTCTGTATCAGCAACGATGAGGGCCGATGGATCCTCAAAGTTCACGAAGGGTAACCAGTGGGGCTATTTCCCGTCTGCTGCAGTGTCCTGGACACTCTCCAACGAGCCATGGATGAAGGGGGCATCAAAGTGGCTTAATAACCTCAAGCTCAGATACAGCTACGGTACGGCGGGTAACAACAACATCCCTTCCGGCATGACCATGCTCAACTTTGCATCGTTCTCAACCTCATGGATTTCGCAGAGCGATACCTACTGGTCTACAGTGACTGACGGCGGAGATACTATCATGCCTAATGAAGACCTGTCATGGGAAACTACAATTTCGCACAATATCGGACTTGACTTTGCTTTCTTCAACAGCAGGCTCACCGGTTCGTTCGAACTTTATCACAATACTACCAAGGATCTTCTCATCCAGTTCCCGACAGCAGGTTCAGGATATGAATTCCAGTACAGGAACATGGGTTCAGTGAGAAACCGCGGCTTTGAGGTGTCCCTCAATGCCGTCCTCGTGGAGAAGGAAAATTTCGGCCTTACTCTCGGAGCCAACCTGAGCATAAATGAGAATATGGTGACCAGCCTTGGAGGCCTAGACAGGATCGAATCAGAGACACAGTGGGCTTCCACAGAGATCGGTACCGACTATCTCGTCACTGTCGGACAGCCTCTCGGAAATATCTACGGCTATGAATCAGACGGAATGTACACTGTCGACGATTTCACATACGACGGCAGCAAGTGGGTACTCAACGAAGGCGTTGCAGACTGCTCTTCAGTCATTGGTTCAGACTATCTCAGGCCAGGTGCGATGAAGCTCAAGGACCAGAACGGTGACGGCAAGGTGACTTCAGCAGACAAGAAGATCATCGGCAACGCGACACCTAAGGGATTCGGCGGCGTCAGCATCACAGGATACCTCTATGGCTTTGATTTCTCAGCCAACTTCAACTATGTCTTCGGCAACGATATCTACAATGCCAACAAGATAGAGTTCACATCTTCCAGGAAATACAGGAACAGAAACCTGATGCAGACAGGCGAACAGAGATGGACAAACATAGACTGGACTACAGGTGCCCTCATCACAGACAAGGAACAGCTCAGGGAAGTCAATGCTGGTGCTACACTCTGGTCTCCTGCTGTAGGAAATGCTGTGCTTTCCGACTGGGCTGTCGAGGACGGGTCATTCCTCCGTCTGACTTCAGCGACCATAGGATACACTCTTCCTTCCCAGCTGACCATGAAGGCCAGGATTTCACGTCTCCGCTTCTATGTCACAGGAACAAACCTCTTCTGTCTGACAAACTATTCAGGATATGACCCTGAGGTCGACACCCGCAGAAGTACTCCGCTGACTCCAGGCGTGGATTACTCTGCATATCCTAAGAGCATCGGCTTTGTAGTCGGAGTAAACCTTACCTTCTAAAAACTAATACGACAGAGTCATGAACATAATAAAAAGAATATTCATCAGCGCGGGGATTCTTGCAGGACTTTCACTTGTATCCTGCGATCTGACCACAGAGTCCCAGTCTACATTTGACGAGCCTTCAGTATTCTCCGATCCGACTCTCACAGAGTATCAGATATTCTCTATCTATGAGGTCTTCGGGCATACGAACTCACACCGTGGACGTTATCTGCCATGGTACGGCTACAATACCGATATCGAGTGGTATATTTCAAATACCAAGGACGAGAAGTCTCAGATCGTGAGATACAGCCTTCTGAGCACAAATTCGCAGCTGAATCTTTCAAACGGTCCATACAATGAGCTTTTTGCCGGCATAGAGCGTGCAAACCTCACCATCAGCGGCATCCGTGAATACGGCAGCCCTGAGACCAGACCGGAGATGGCGGCTCTTCTTGGTGAAGCCCTTACAATGAGAGCAGTGCTTTATGCGGAACTTCTGAAGGCCTATGGCGAAGTGCCTGCCAGATTTGAGCCTGTCACACCAGAAACCATCTATCTCAACAAGGCTGACAGGGATGTCATCTACAAGCAGCTCCTCTCAGACCTCGAAGAGTCGTTCGGCTACCTTACTTACTCGACTGCATCTTCGACTGACCGTGTGGGACTTGCATTTGCAAAAGGTATGTATGCACGTCTCGCCCTCATGGCTTCCGGTTATGCACAGAGGCCTGACGAAGGTACTGTCGGTACAGGCAATGCCGGTACCGTAAGGCTTTCGACCGATCCTGAACTTTCAAAGGCAGCTCTCTATCCTAAGGCTCTGGCGGCCCTGAAGGATGTCATCTCCAATTCAGGACTTGAACTTGAACCTGACTATGAGGCTCTCTGGAAAGGTGTGAATGACATGGACCTTACAGCTGGCCATGAGATCATCTGGGTGATCCCGTTCAGCAATTCCCGCGGCCGCTGGAACTATACATTTGCTGTCCGCAACAACGGATACACTACATATTCTCCTACAACCTCTGACAGAGGCGGCCAGGGCGGTCCTGTACCTTATCTCTACTACTGGTACGGCGAGAATGACACCAGAAGGGATGTCAGCTGCGTGAATTTCGAGTGGGAAGACCGCGGAAACGGTACCCTTCCTTATCCTGCCGGCATAGCCAACTGGTATTTCGGCAAATACCGCTTTGAGTGGATGATATCACATCCTTACGGAGGTGGTAATGATGACGGAGTGAAACCTGTCTATATGAGATATGCGGATATCCTCCTCATGGCAGCAGAAATCGCAAACAGCTCAGGAGATGCCAACGGTTCTGTCACAAGGGACGAGGCCTATGCAAAAGAGTGTCTCAGGACAGTGCTCAGAAGAGCATACAATGGACATGAGTCAGAAGCAGATGCCATTGTCGACAATCTCTCTGGTGAAGAGGCAATCTTCAACGAGATCAAGAAGCAGAGGGCTCTTGAGTTTGTCGGGGAATTCCTCCGCAAGTCCGACCTCATCAGATGGAACTGCCTTAAGGAAAGCATGGATGCAGCTTCAGAAGAGCTCCAGGCCATCAGATCCAATGGCACCGGCCCTGTCACAGGTGTGAATTATTCCAATCTTGGAGAATATCTCTGGTACCGTCATGGCAATGCCAACGGTATCCCTACCATCGAAATGTACGGAATCCATCTCGGTGAAACTGCCGCAACTGATGTAGTGGCTCCGGAGGGGACTGGCTGGATGCCATATACAAACTCTTCAGGAGAAGTATCGAAATACATCAATGACGAGACCGCTTTCACAAGTTCTGATACCGGTTTCGACAAAGCCCAGAAGGGAGAAGGCGGTGGATTCTATGACGCCGATCCTAACCTCAAGCAGTGGTGGCCTATTCCTGAGACTACCATCATAAACGCCCAGGGTTCACTCTATAATGACTATGGTTATTAGCAGTCTATAATATCATGGAAGTGCCGGGCTTCCGGCGCTTCCTTACAAAATGAATGTTTTTATGAAGAAGATATTTC
The DNA here is from genome assembly GCA_017694785.1 of Candidatus Cryptobacteroides intestinigallinarum. Lineage (GTDB taxonomy): Bacteria > Bacteroidota > Bacteroidia > Bacteroidales > UBA932 > Cryptobacteroides > Cryptobacteroides intestinigallinarum. The sequence continues at coordinate 13,126 of JADIMK010000005.1, read as the reverse complement.
CTATATTATCCATCGGTCTTTCAGTGCTCGCCTTTTCTGCGCTTGTGACAAGCTGCGTCGAGGAGGTTCCGGAAGTCATTGATGAAATGGATCTTTCCAGAGCTCTGACACCTAGCAATACTGCGGCAACAGTAAGTTCTGCTGACGGCCACACTGTGACATTCACATGGACAAATTCCAATACTGCCACACAATACCTCCTGCAGGTCTTCAAATTCGAGACAGAAAGTGCTCCGGCCACTGTAGAGGAAATCACAGATGAGATGCTCAGTGATCCTTATCTTGAGAAATCTGTCGCACCTTCAGAGAGTGGAAGCTCTACAAGCATTGCCCTTGAACTTGACAGGGAATTCAGTTATTATGCTCGCGTATGTGCACAGAATACTTCAGAAACACGCCAGGGCGATTCAAGATGGGCTGTGTTCCCGTATCCTATAGACACATATACAATCATGGACCCTCTGGCAGGATTCATCCTTACTGACCGTACTTCAACTACTGTGTCTGTAGAATGGTCTCTTGCTGAAGGAGATGAGGATGGCATCAACCAGATCAGGGTTTCCCCGAATCCGGATGATGAAACAGCCGCATTCAAGGCATATCCTGTATCTGCCGGCCAGACATCTGCAGTAATCGACGGACTTGATCCTTCTACAAGATATACTGTAGCTGCGCATTTCAACTCAGCAAACAGAGGAACCGTCTATGCATGGACCAGACCTGATGCTGAAGGTGCTGTCCAGGTCAAGGATACTCTGGAGTTGAGGCAGGCGCTCAGGGAAGCTGCTGACTTTGCCACTCCACCTCTCAAGATCCAGGTAGCCTACAATGACGGTATCCCTTATGAGATGGGTCCTATGGATATCGTCGGTCCTGTAGAGATCTATGGAGAGCAGACAGTCGACGGAGAAAGCCCGGTCATCATTGGCTACTTCAACATGCGTTCTCCTGGTATCGACTATACATATACAGACTATTCTGATCCTGCCGTACCGGTCGAGAATACCATAAGCAGCATCCTCGGTGCAACATCTCTCAAGGCTGAGGCTCTCTCATTCAGCGGAGACAATTATGACCTTGGAAGAAATGTAACATTCGCAGAGAATTTCCCTGCTGAGTCACTTGTCTCAGTATCGATCGTCAACTGCGAGATCTACGGATATTCAAACGGAATGTTCTATGACAACAGCAAGACTGTCAATTTCGACAAGATCAAGTATGAGTCCGTATATGTTTCAGACATCAGCGGAGACGGCGGAGACAATTTCGACATCCGTGCAGAGAATACAATCGGAAGCATCGAGATGAAAAACAGTACCTTTACAGACGGAATGAGGACATTCATCCGTATTGACAAGGCGGCTGTAACCTCATTCACATTCAGGAACAATACAGTCAACAACCTCTGCTGGATGGACAACGGCAACAACAAGGGTCTGTTCAACATCAGAGGAACAGTTGCTGCGTTTGAGATCAAGGATAACATCTTCCTCAATCTCAACGGCTGCGAGTCCAGGACAGTCATGTTCCCGGCACAGGCAACTGCATTCCCTACTACAGTTTCCGGTAACTACTACTATAATCTTACATCAGCATTCTTCTATGATGCATCACTTGACAAGAACATTGCTGCAGAAGAGTTCCCTCAGTCATCTGCGATAGCAGGCGGCGGTGCTGTCCTTGTGGATGACCCATGCTACGATAGCGGTCGCGGAGTGTTCAATGTCACTAGCCCGGCTGTCCTTGCTGCTGAGGCCGGAGACCCGAGATGGCTTGCAGAATATGTAGAGCAGCCTGATCCAGACCTCGTGCCTGTTGAATACGGATATACATGGGATCTTACCGACACGGACACTTTCTATGATGTAATAGACAAGTCCTGCGTAAGAGGCAACACTCAGTTCATCATAGCTTCAAATCCTATCAACGTGTCAGAGAACGGATTTGAGTTTACGGCAGAGCCTACGTTTGCATACAGCAAGACTCCTACCGATTGTGCTATGGCATTCCTGGTGGACGGTCCTGGATCTGTTGTCCTTTCTGCAGTTGAAGACGGTTCTGACAATGACCATATCACTGTAGCCTATGGACCTGCAGACGGAACATCTGCAAAGGTTGCCGGAGCTGTATATGCAGGAGCAACGAGGACAAGGGTCGTGTTCCCTGATTTCGTCCAGGGAGAAAGCCAGCTCATCTACATCTATGCCTGCGGCCCTATCTATCTGACTGAGCTTTCATGGATCGCAGATACCGAGACAGCCGGTACATCTCCGCTTGCAACACCTGCAAACCTTGCACTTACTGCAGCATCTGCTGGAGACGAGACCGCAACTGTATCGCTTACATGGGATGAGGTAGCAAATGCGGCTTCATATAAGGTGAAGATAGCCGGTCCTCGTCTTGCAGACAAGGATTCAGTGACTGTCACAGCTGCACAGTATGACTTCGCTCCTGCTTCTATGACTACCGGTATCTACACATTCACCATACAGGCCCTGAAAGCCGAAGAAGACCTTTCTCATGAGGATTCAGAGGTGTCTGAGGCTGTTACGTTCGAGAAGACAGAGACTCTTTCTGCAGTTTCGTCTGCAGTGCCTACGATGTGGGGCAATGATGACTTCCAGTATCTCTTCGAGACAAGGTCTGCTGAGGACAAGAATACCGAAGTCACTGCCGACTTCGTCTACAACAACCTCTACTACCTGAACGGAGGCGGAAAGTGCAAGTTCGGACAAGATACCAATGCGGCCGGTGAGAAGGCCTACAGATATCAGTACGGCGGAACAGGAAACACAGGCAAGCAGACACTCCAGTTCCTGGCCAGTGGAAACGGTACACTTACTATAGAGGCAGCTTCTTCAGGAGATTCAGACAGATATCTCGGAGTATCCGTAGGTGAGACCCTCATTGTGGAAGGGACCCAGCTTATGGTTCCATCAACAAAGGCAGTTCAGATCTTCAATGTACCGGTGACTGCACAGTCAGGAGACAGGGTTTCAATCTACAGCCTCGGAAGCGGCATCAACGTCTTCTCCATCACATGGACTCCTGAAGGCTATGACCCTGACGCAGGAATACCTTACGACCCTGATGCGATAAATGAACCGTTCATGGCCGACTTCGGCGATGCTGCCAAATACTCTGAGAACGGCGAGGGCAGCGACTGGGCTATCGAAACTCCTGTCACCATAGACAAGGTCACTTATCATGGCGGTGCAGGTAAGGCGATAACCTTCAACTCTAAGTCCAGCAGGGTAAAGCTCGGCGGATCTTGCGGGGATACAGATGATGCCACAGGCATTCCGGTAGAAGGTACAAGCAGATATGTGTCATTCAAGGTGACCATGCCTGGTACAATTACACATAAGGCTGTTTCATCAACCTCCGGTACTGATGGAGAGGGTCGAGTGTTCATGATAGTCCTTGCCACTTATTCTGACGGAGCTCTTTTGAGTTCAAAGATACTCAGCCAGGATGTGGTCGTGACTTCAAGCAGTGCAGCAGTAGACAGCACAGTAGAAATCACCAAGGAAGACCTTGCCGGCTCGAATCAGGCTGCCGTAGTATACTTCTATAGTGCAAGCAGCGGAATCAATATCTACAATCTCGGATTTACTCCGGCTCAGTAGCAAACGAAAGGCAGCTGCAGTATGATGCAGCACATAGATAAGAAGAATCCGGTCCGAAAGCAATTTCGGGCCGGATTTCATTTTTGTAAAGTAATAAAGAGGCTGATTAGCTTCGGCTGACCTTGAGGATGTTGCGTGAAAGGCGTATCTTCGATATCACCTTGTCGAGCTCGAGATTGCTGGTCACTGAAAGCTTGACTGTGATGTCGTAAGTACCGTTCCGGCCGTTCTCACTCACATTGAAGGAGCGGACCGAAGCCTTGAAGGTGTTGACGGTATCGATAATTTCATTGATGACCGAAGCCTCGTGGGCTGCACTTATGCGGAGGGTCGCCTGGAAGCTCGATGTGCTCGGCGTATCGCTCCAGCGGACCTTCTGTATGCGGTAAGGGTACATTTCCATCAGCCTCGCTGCATTAGGGCAGGAGATGCGGTGTATCTTGATGCCTTCCTTTATCGAGACGAAGCCGAATACATCGTCTCCATAGACAGGATTGCAGCATTTTGCCATCTTGTAGTCGATGTTCCTGAGATTCTTTGCATCTATGACAAGTATGTCGTCGGATGATACCTTCATCCCGTCCTTGCGCCTTGCCTGCGATGACGCTTCCTGGTCGGCCTCTGCCTCTCCCTGCTTGCCTTCGCTCTTCTGAGGAGTCTCGGTCTGGCGTCTTGCAGCTGTATCGGGAACTTTCTTTGAAGTGTCTCCCTGGCCTGGCGCAGAAGATGTCCCCAGTGCGGCTGCTGCTTCCGATATGATGTCCTTCATGTCGGCTATATTGAGCGAGCCGTCACCGATGGCTGCGAAGAACGCGTTCACAGTCTTGAACTGATGCTTCTTCATTATGACAGCCAGGATTTCATCCGAAAGCTCCATCTTCCAGTTCTTCAGCCTGCGGCCGAGCAGTTCCTTCCCTTCGGCAGCTTTCTGGAACTCTGCTTCGCTGAGCTTCTGCCTGATCTTTGTGCGGGCCTTTGTGGTGACTACGAAGTTGAGCCAGTCTGAGGACGGCTTCTGGTTCTTGCCGCTCATTATCTCCACTATGTCTCCGGTGTGCAGCTTCTCCTTGATTGGTACGGCCTTGCCGTTGACCTTGCCTCCCGTGCACTTGATCCCGAGGTTGGAATGTATGTCGAAAGCGAAGTCCAGCACGGTCGCCCCGGCGGGGAGCTTGCGCAGTTCTCCTGTAGGAGTGAATACGAAGATCTCGTTTGAAGGTGGCTCCGGAAGTTCGTCCTCGTAGTAATGGCTGTCTTTCCCTGCTCCCGGATGCTCAAGGATGTTCCTGACGGAGACCAGCCATTTGTCTAGGGTAGCCTCATGTTTTATACCCTTGTAGGACCAGTGTGACGCAAGTCCGTTCTCGGCCATGTCATCCATCCTCTTTGTCCTTATCTGGACTTCAAGGTAGACATTGTCGCTGTTCTTGACGGTGATGTGGAGTGATTCATATCCGTTCGGCTTGGGGTTGGATATCCAGTCCCTGAGCCTGGATGTGTCTGATTCGTATTCTTCTGTCACGTATGAGAATACTTTCCAGCACAGGGCGTGCTCTGTCTCGCGGTCTGCGTCACAGTCGATGATGAACCTGATGGCAAACACGTCATAGACACCTTCGAACGGCACCTTCTGCTTCTGCATCTTGCGCCAGATCGAATATGCTGTCTTGGTACGTATCTTCAGCTTGTACTTTATCCCGGCTTCAGAAAGCTTCTGCTCCAGAGGCTCGATGAACTGTGTCATGAGCTTCTGCCTGTCTTTCTCGGTGGCCTTCAGCTTGTTGGTGATGGCCCTGTACTGTTCCGGCTCTGCATACCTGAAGTAGATGTCCTCCATCTCGCTCTTCATGTTGTAGAGACCGAGCTGGTGGGCAAGAGGAATGTAGAGCATGAGGGTCTCAAGGATTTTCCTTTCTCTTGAAAGCTTCGGGAAGATGTCCAGGGACCTCATGACCTCAAGCCTGTCCGCAAGCTTGAGCACAGTCACTCTCGGATCCTTGGAGTAGGACACGATGAGCTTCTTGTAGTTGTCGGCTTCAAGCCTTGTGTCCTTGGGCTTGATGGTCGAGATCTTGTTGGGCCCGTCGACTATCGTATAGATGTCCTGTCCGAAGCGGTACCCTGAATGGATGTCGCAGTCAGGCTGCATACGGGAAGCCTCGTGAAGAAACACTGCGGCGATGCATTCCGCAGGAAGTCCTATCTCATAGGCCGCTATCCTGGCGACTCCCAGAGGGTGTTCGATGAACGGTCTGCCGTTTCCGCGGACCTGTCCGTCCAGGGCTTTTTCTGCTACGGCATACGCTTCTCTGACAAGCTCCTTGCCCTTGTCATCGAAATCGGGGAAATAAGTCTCGATAACATCCATGTCCTGTGAATTTTAAGTTCGTGAATCTTCAAATTTAGTGAAAAAAGATTACAATCTACTCTTTCCACACCTTGAGATACTCTTTCAGAGCCCACATTTCATCGCGGTACTTGGCTGCAGCAAGGAAATCGAGGTCAGAAGCTGCCTTCTGCATATTCTTCTTCGCCTGTTCTGCCGCCTTCTCCACCTGCTCCCTTGTCATGGACCTTATCACAGGGTCCTGGAGCACAGCGGCAAGGTCTGCCTGTATGTAGCCATCCTTGTAGGCTGAGTTCGTAGGCCGCACAGAATCATGTCCGAGCCCGACCGAAACCGAGCCTTTCCCGAGGTCGCTCGGATCCGGGATATAGTGCGGAGCTTCGTAGGAATTGGCTGCAGATACTTTTCCTGACACGGTGTTGGCAAGCCTCGGATTCCTTCCGGATGCCGCCCCGGCCTGTCCTGAGGAGCCTTCCTGTACAGCTGCAAGGGCATTCTTCTTGATCCCGACCTGGGTAGGTGTGATGTTGTGCTTCTTGTTGTATTCCATCTGCTTTGCCCTGCGGCGGTCGGTTTCGTATATGGTCTCCTGCATCGACTGTGTGATGGTATCGGCGTACATTATCACAAGTCCGTTGACATTTCTGGCCGCACGGCCGGCAGTCTGCGTGAGGGCACGACCAGACCTCAGGAAGCCTTCCTTGTCGGCATCGAGTATCGCCACCAGTGAGACTGTCGGTATATCAAGGCCTTCCCTGAGCAGGTTGACTCCTACCAGCACGTCGAAAAGTCCGTTCTTGAAGTCTTCGATGATCTCGACGCGTTCCAGGGTATCGACATCGGAGTGGATGTAGCGGCAGCGTACGCCCATCCTGGTGAAATATTTCTCCAGCTCTTCAGCCATCCTCTTGGTGAGCGTGGTCACGAGCACACGTTCGTCCTTTTCGGCGCGGACGCGTATCTCTTCCAGCAGGTCGTCCACCTGGTTCTTGGTAGGGCGCACCTCGATAGGCGGATCCAGAAGTCCTGTAGGACGTACGACCTGTTCCACGACAAGACCTTCCGATTTCTCAAGCTCATAGTCACCAGGGGTAGCGCTGACATAGACCTTCTGGCCGGTCACGGCCTCGAATTCATCGAATTTCAGAGGCCTGTTGTCCGCGGCCGCAGGCAGCCGGAACCCGTATTCTATCAGTACAGACTTGCGTGAATGGTCTCCTCCATACATGGCGCGTATCTGCGGCAGGGTCACATGGCTCTCGTCGATGAAGGTGATGAAGTCCTTCGGGAAATAGTCGATGAGGCAGAACGGACGCATCCCTTCGCTCCTGCCGTCGAAATATCTGGAATAGTTCTCTATGCCTGGGCAGTAGCCCATCTCCTTTATCATCTCAAGGTCATATTCTACCCTCTGCTTGAGCCTCTTTGCTTCAAGCGGCTTGCCGATTTCCTGGAAATATTCGCATTGCCTGACCATGTCGTCCTGGATCTGGCTTACCGCCTTTGCCGACCTTTCCTTCGTGGTCACGAAATTGTTCGCAGGATATATCGACACCTGGTCAAGGCTGTCGATGAAGGCTCCTGTCACAGGATCAATGACAGATATCGTGTCCACCTCGTCTCCGAAGAATTCTATCCTCACGGCATTCTCTCCATATCCTATGCAGATGTCCACAGTGTCGCCGCGGACTCTGAAGGTTCCTCTCTTGAATTCTGTCTCAGTCCTCGAGTAGAGGGCATCGACAAGCTGGTAGAGGAGCCTTGTCATGCTCCTCTGTTCACCTTTCCTGATGGTCACGGTCTGGGCATGGAAATCCTCGGGATTGCCTATGCCGTAGAGGCATGACACGCTGGAGATGACTATAACGTCCCTCCTTCCGGAAAGCAGCGATGACGTTGCACTGAGCCTGAGCTTTTCTATCTCATCGTTTATGCTCAGGTCCTTTTCTATATATGTATCCGTGGTCGGAATGTATGCTTCCGGCTGGTAGTAGTCGTAGTAGGACACGAAATACTCAACGGCGTTGTTAGGAAAGAACGACTTGAACTCGCCGTAGAGCTGTGCAGCAAGTGTCTTGTTATGGCTAAGGATCAGCGCCGGCCTCTGAAGCCGTTCGATGACATTTGCCATAGTGAATGTCTTGCCGGAGCCGGTCACTCCGAGCAGAGTGACAGCATCTGCACCCTGGTTGAGCGCGGAACAGATGCCGTCGATTGCAGCCGGCTGGTCTCCTGCCGGCTTATAGTCAGATACTATCTTGAATTTCATGTTGCTTTGCCTGTCTGTATATTCCCGCAATACGGAAATTCTGCAATTTACATAAAATTCTTCAGTCTCCGATACTGATTGTCCTGCTTTCGCCCCATCTTATGCCCTGGTGTCCGTCAGGATTCCACAGGCATTCACGGGCTGTCAGGATCTTCTCCGAAGTATCGATGCATACGACAATGAATGAAAGGCGGGTCTCGTCATCTGACGACGTCTCGCCTTTCATCGGTGAATCTACCCTGAATACAGGCAGGGATATGCTTCCGGACGGTCCGTGCCAGGTGTAGAATTCATTGTAGTTGCAGTCTCCGTGGAAGTATGCCTTGATATCAGGATGTGTCCGGATGAAATCTTCCAGTACAATCCAGTTTCCTGTCGGCTGACGGGAGATGTCTCTGACTGAGCAGGTGTCTGTGAGCAGGTTCTGGAACCTGTCATAGGGGTTGATGTCGTGTCTTCCGCGTGGGTTGGTGAAATGTTTGGCATCAGCCTGTGGTGCGTCATGGGTAAATATCAATGAAGGGATACGGTTCCCCGCGGCAGCATCCTCCCTGTTTTCTGTCTGTCTTGGGACACCGGTATCGGCTCCTGATATTTCAAGGTCATACCATCCCCTCATTGCCGAGTCCGGCCACATGCCCATGAATACGAAGCGGATGCTGTCCACGACAAAGCTGTAGTGCGTCTTGTCTTTGGAATAGTCGAATTTCCAGCCTTCAGGTCCGGGCAAAGATTTGTCTTCATTAAATCTGTATATTCCGGCTGCACTCGCGTCATCAGTTTCCGGCGACAGGGGCTCAGGATAGCCTATGGCATTCGAGATGTCGTGGTTGCCGGGCACAAGGTAGATCTGTATGCCTCTGTCCGGATATTCATTCCAGTCCCTTAGGAACTGGGCCCAGGACTCGGTCGCAGTCTGTACTCCGTCTTCCATCCTGTTTGCGATGTCTCCGGTGCAGACGATGAAGTCCGGGCTACCGAAGATCTCTCCTTCACCGATGCCGCCGTCATGGGGCAGGGCAGTGGATTCAAGCAGATGGAAGCCGGCAATCATCGCCCGGCTTACGGAATCAGCACTTGTCAAGGAGCCTCTGAACTCCCTCTCAAGTCCGTAATGGAGGTCAGAGCAATATATGAAACGGAGAATTTTCCCGTCTGTAGCCAAAGCCTGGCCGCAGAGCAGGAAAATCCCCGTCAATACAAGAATATATCTCTTTACCATGTGATCTTGCTGTCCTCGACTTTTGTCGCGCTGCTGTTGCTTTCCCCGGCCGAAGCTGTCATTACATACCAGTCGCCAGTCCCGTCCGTATCACGGGCAAATGATCCCTTGTCCTTGCTGTTGAACTTTCCGTCATCCTCTCCCCAGACTTCTCCTGAGGCTTCGCTGAGATTCTTGAACACATCGATTACAATACGGTCGGAGGTGCGGAGCTCGATCTTGACTGATTTGTCTGCCGAGAGTCCGAAACCGAATATCAGGCTGTTGTCAATATCTACGGAAGCGGCCATGTCCGATTTTTCAGACCATAGGGTGAGGAATCCATGTGCAGGCACTACCAGTCCTTCGGATGCTGTGAAGTTGTCTTCATCATCTTTATTTACCACGAGTCCTGCAATGTCTATGTCCTGGTCCGCGGTGTTGTAGAGTTCGATGAACTTGTCGTTGCCGTTGAGCTCATTGAGCCTGATGGCAGAAATTCCGGCAGAGGTTCCCGGTGTCTCTTCAGGAGAGTCCGGAGTGCCGGTGTTGCTCCTTCCTTTGGTGCCGCCTTCGACTGTTGCCCATGAACTGCCTCCGTCTTCAGTCCTTGCATATGTGAAGCCGTCTTCCATGGCAGGGACAGTCACGGCATCGATCGTCGCGTAGGCTTCGTCGAGAAGGGTTATAGTCTCGCCCTTGCCGGAAATTCCGAAAGCGAATGTGCCTTCTTCTATCACAAGGAATCCTCCTGCAGCTATTTCCGAGCCGGCAGGGAATGTATATTCCTCTTCTGTGCCTTTTGCGTCCTGTACGTGGTAGCCGCCGAGATCTACGGCTGCTTCTCCGGCGTTGAAGAATTCTATCCAGTCTGTGCCTCCTGAGCAGACTTCATTGATGAAGATCCCCGTTACATCTGATGTTTCAGTACCGGGCTCTACGTCATCTTTGCAGCCGCTTACTGCTGCAGCTGCGGCCATGATGACCGGCAGAAAGAAAAACCTGTTGAATTTCATTTCAGTATTCATTTATATGATTTGTCAAGTAAATTATTTGTCGCCTTGTCTAGTAAAGTATTTGCCGTCTTGTCTGTAATTATATCGTCTTGTCTGAAATATGGTCATGTGGGTTGCCCGTCATCATGATCATCTTGGCTTCCCGTTGTCAGAAGGAGACCATCATCCTGAGCTGGAGCACATGGAAGTCAATGCCTTCCGGCCGGACCTCGCTCAGAAGCTTGTCCCCTGCGGTGATCTGTCCCTTGGAGTCGGCATATTTGTCATTGTCCATGAACAGGTAGTTGAGGCCTATCAGGATGTTGCTGACCGGATACCAGTTGAGGCTTGCGCTCCAGGAATAGGCCATTCCTCCTTTTATCGGTGATGATATTTCGTGGAAATCATTGAGATTGAGATGGCTCACCCTTGCCGTGAGCTCAAGGTTGCCTCCTCTGCGAGCGACCTTTACTCCGCCGAATTCAGCATCTTCAGGGCTGTATCTGCGCTGCTGTCCGAGTATCATCCATGATGCCGTGGCATACCATCCGGCAAATTCGGCATCTTTAAGCGGTTCACGGACAGTGCCGTTGTATTTGTATCTGCTGAGATCAGTGAACAGGTACTCCCCGTAGACGAGGAACTTGTAGCAGCGGAAGGCAAGTTCAGCCCCGTATGTCGTGTAGTGGTCAGTGTTGCCTACCTCGACCTGGACAAATCTGCGTCTGTCGGTCCGGCTTTCCGGAAAGGTGCGGAAGACAGCCGTACGGTCTTCCAGCCCGTTGGCGTCAGGCCTCCTCCAGCTGGCATATCCTCCTATGTGGAGTGTGATGTTGTCATTGTTGATTACAGGGACGGCGGCTCTGCCTGTGAAACCTAAGCCGTCGCTGCCTCTGTTCCTTTCTTTCTGGATTATGTCGACCTGCTGCCCGAAGACTCCTCCGGATACCCACCACCAGCGTCCCCACCATGTGGCGGCGATGCCGAGCCTACGTCCTCCGGCGAGGGCTTCAACAGGCATAGGACGTTCATTTGCCGTTATGTATCTGGAGCTTGTCACCCTTTCCATGCTCATCGGCTCCTTGAAGTGGCCGGCCTGGATGGAAAGATGCTCATTGAACCGGTAGCCCAGGTACATGTCCTTTATCTCGACTTCGTTGTAGGCGAAATCGAGGTCGAATTCGGCAAACCATTTGTCATATAGTTCTGCCTTAACTGCAAATCTTGCTCTTCTTATGCTGGCTCCGTTGCTGAATCTGAAGACACCGTCGTCCTCTTCCAGGTCCTTGTTGACCTTCGATGTGAGTCCCTCCACGGAGCTTGTCGGGATATATAGCGAAGCATCGGCATATATCCTGTTGTCAAACCATATCCGGAACTTTCCGTCCCTGGATGCGACATTGAGCTTGCCGTCCTTGAAATAGGCCGATGCGCCTATCTTCTTCCCGTCATAAGGCAGCTTCCATGCTTTTTCCTTCTGTGCTTCACTTCCGGTGCCTGTGCCGAGACTGTCGGCGTCATTTGCCGCTGCTCCGCTCTGGATGAGGAACATTGCGGCTGCTGCAGCCGCAGTTGTCCTGATGAGTCCGTTCATGTCTATTGTCAGTTCTTCATTTAACGGACGCAAAAGTAGGGCAGTGAAGTTTATCTGTTATTACATGATGCCTTAATAAATGTTTCAGGGATGTGAAAAAAATATTAAGCCGGGGTCAGATCCTACTGGGACCTGTGCCGGATTCTTCCGGGAAAGGTTTCAGATCTCCTTGTGGAGGATCGTAGCAGTGGCCTGGCATACAGGGAGGACCAGCATCTCGGCAATCTGTACATTCTCAGGAGCCGAAGCGGCAAACCATACTGTCTCGGCTATGTCCTCAGCCACAAGCGGCTTGTATCCTTTGTAAACATTATCGGCCCTGTCCTTGTCGCCATGGAAGCGTACCATGCTGAAATTTGTCTCTACCTGTCCTGGCTTGATGCATGTCACACGTACAGGAGTATCTACCAGATCTATCCTCAGTCCGTCTGAGAGAGCCTTGACGGCTGCCTTGGTGGCACAATAGACGCTTCCTCCCGGATAGGCTGCATCCCCTGCGATTGAGCCGAGGTTTATCACATGTCCCCGGCCTCTGGCTATCATTCCCGGCACGATGAGCCTGGTCATGGCCAGTGTACCTTTTATATTGGTGTCGATCACTGTCTCCCAGTCATCGAGGTTGCCTTCCGACTCCTTGTCCATCCCGAGTGCAAGTCCGGCATTGTTCACAAGAACATCGATATCTTTCCACTGTGCAGGCAGAGAAGATAGAGCCGCTTCCATCGCTTTCCTGTCTCTCACGTCAAACGGCAGCAGAAGCACTTCAGCACCGTATTTTTCGGCGGCAGCTTCGCTCACAAGCTCAAGCTTCTCCATGTTTCTTCCGTTGAGGATGAGTCTGCATCCTTCAGACGCGAATTTCAGAGCACAGGCAGCCCCGATTCCGCTGCCGGCTCCTGTGATCAGTATCGTTTTCCCTTTCATTTCCATATCAGATGTGATTTAATGCGAACGCAGTGAGCAAATATAGCGATTAAGCGAGAGCAAAGGCAAATTTATTTGGCTTTGCCGAGCGCCAGCTATAAATGAACTCCACAACAGAGGTCAAATATAGCGATTAAGCGAGAGCAAAGGCAAATTTATTTGGCTTT
>JADIMK010000042.1 GCA_017694785.1 Candidatus Cryptobacteroides intestinigallinarum | reverse complement strand
AAGGAAAAAATAACCGGAATTAAACTTAAGAGATTATGAGTCGTTCATTAAGAAAAGGTCCTTATATCCAGGAAAGCCTGGAAAAGAAAATTCTTGCTATGAATGAAGGTAGCATGAAGAAAGAGGTTGTCAAGACTTGGTCACGTGCAAGTATGATCTCTCCTGACTTCGTGGGACACACTATCGCTGTTCATAATGGAAACAAGTTTATTCCTGTTTACGTTACTGAGAACATGGTGGGCCACAAGCTCGGTGAGTTCGCTCCGACAAGAACATTCAGAGGCCATTCGGGCAATCGTAAATAATTTTAAAATGAAATTGTAGTTATGGGAGCTCGTAAAAGAAAAATGGCCGAGAGGCTTAAGGAAATAAAGAAGCAGACAGCTATTGCTAAGCTGAATGACGTGCCTACATCACCCCGCAAGATGCGTCTGGTAGCAGACCTCGTAAGAGGGGTTGAGGTGAACCGTGCCCTTGATATCCTCAGATTTTCAAAGAAAGAGGCATCAATCCGTCTTGAGAAACTTCTCCGCAGCGCCATCGCCAACTGGGAAGCAAAGAATCAGGACAATTCACACGAACTGGATAACGGCAATGTGTATGTGAAGACCATCATGGTCAATGAGGGCCGCACACTCAAGAGAATCCGTCCTTGTCCTCAGGGAAGGGCCGGCAGGATCCGCAAGCGTTCCAACCATGTCACCGTCATCCTCGATGTAAAGAAACCAACTGCAACAGTGGAGGAATAATTTATGGGACAGAAAACAAATCCTATCAGCAACAGAATCGGTATCACCCGTGGTTGGGACTCTAACTGGTGTGGTGGTAGCTATGCGGAGAAGATAGCAGAAGACTACAAGATCCGCAAGTATCTGATGAACCGTCTTGCAAAGGCAAGCCTTTCCAAGATCGTCATCGAGAGGACTCTCAAGCTTATCACAGTGACTATTCATGCTGCAAGACCAGGTGTAATCATCGGAAAAGGCGGCACAGAGGTTGACAAGCTCAAGGAAGAGCTCAAGAAAGTGACTGAGAAAGATGTACAGATCAACATCTTCGAGGTCAAGAAGCCTGAGGTTGACGCAAACATCGTGGCAGACAACATCGCCCGTCAGATTGAAGGCCGTGTATCCTACAGAAGAGCTATCAAAATGGCTGTAGCAACTACTATGAGAGTAGGTGCAGAGGGTATAAAGGTCCAGATCAGCGGTCGTCTCGGAGGTGCGGAAATGGCAAGAAGCGAAATGTTCAAGGAAGGCCGTACACCTCTCCATACATTCCGCGCTGACATTGACTACGCACTTGCAGAGGCTCATACAAAGGTCGGTGTACTCGGCATCAAGGTATGGATCTGCAATGGTGAGGTATATGGCAAGAGAGATCTCTCTCCTAATGCCGGTATCGCAGCCAATGCACAGTCACATGGCGGACAGAACCGTGGCGGCAGAGACCGTCGCCGTGGAGACCGTCGCCGTGGCGGTGAACGCAGGGAAAACAGGTAATACCTGGCAGAAATATACCTCTGCTATTAATTATAGGGGACGGCACATGTTGCCGTCCTTTTCTTATCTACGGTGTTGCCCGTGGTTGTCTCTGCTGCCGTCAGAAAAGATAGACCGCAGGAAGCAATACAGAAGGAAAATCATTTGGAAAATCAGAATTTTCCTATTTTTGCAGAATATATTTAATCATTATTGTGATGAAAAGGTTTTTTATGGCAGCTTGTGCTGCCGCTGCTCTGGCAGGATGCGCCGGAGTGTCTGATGTGACCAAGATTTCAGGAGAAATCATGTCTGAAGGGATTGACGAGGTGAATGTCATCATCCCGGATGCAGGCATAGATACGCTTGTCCCTGTAGTCAATGGGAAATTCTATATTGAGGTCCTTGCTGATCCTACTATATTCGGAAGCATCCAGGCTGCTGACTATGGTACAGAGTTCGTCCCTGACGGTACTTCGCTGAAGGTAGTGTTGGGAAGCGAGCCGACTGTCACGTCCAAGGCAGGTGACAAGTCTGTGCAGATGAGGTACAATGAATACAAGAACCGTTCAATGGAGATGCAGAACGATCTGCGTGCTTCAATAGAACAGATTTCGGCAGACGAGTCACTTACTGATGACGATCGCACTGTCCGTCTTCAGACTGTATATGATTCGGCTATTTCCGGTTATAAGGAGTACAACACAAAGGTGCTTGATGAGAACAAGGACAATATCCTGGCCCTGTTCGCTGTCCAGAACATTGCAATGGATATGGAGGATCCACAGCTGGATTCACTCCTTTCCACTCTTTCAGAAAAGGTTCAGCAGAACGAGTTTGTGGTCAATCTCCGCGAAAGCATCAAGGTACGTGAAAATACGGCTGAAGGCAAGATGTTCACAGACTTCACCGTCAGCGATTCCGACGGCAAGAGCGTAAGTCTTTCGGATTATGTCGGGAAAGGCAAGTATGTGCTTGTGGACTTCTGGGCTTCATGGTGCAATCCATGCAAGGAAGAGATCCCTAACATCAGAGCCGTATATGACAAATACCGTTCAAAGGGACTTGATGTCCTTAGTGTGGCTGTATGGGACAATCCGGAGTCAACACGCGATACCGCCAAGGTATATGGTGTCAAATGGAACCAGATTGTTAATGCCCAGTCAGTGCCGACGGAAATCTACGGTATCGAAGGCATTCCTCATATCATTCTCTTTGGCCCTGACGGCACTATCCTCAAGAGGGATCTCCGCGGTGAGGATATAGAGAAGACAGTAGCAGAATATCTTGACTAAGGCCAGGAAATTGACTGTTAAGGAAAAAATAGCATTGTTCCCGCATTCCCCCGGAGTCTACCGGTATTATGACTCCGAGGGAAATGTCATTTATGTAGGTAAGGCAAAGGATCTGCACAAAAGGGTCGCTCAGTATTTCGTATCTCCGGACAGGCTCACCAGAAAAACGGCGGTGATGGTTTCCAAGATTGCGGATGCACAGTATTCTGTAGTTGATACTGAGGCTGACGCACTTCTTCTGGAAAACAATCTGATAAAGCAGTACAAGCCGAAATACAATATTCTCCTGAAGGATTCAAAGACTTATCCGTGGATATGCGTAAGCTCTGAAGAATTTCCGAAGGTCTATCTGACCCGCAGGCTGGTAAGAGACGGGTCCAGATATTTCGGCCCATACAGTTCCGTCATGCATGCAAGGAATCTTCTGGAACTGTTTTCTGAAATCTATCCGCTCCGTACATGCAACAACAGGATCACTTCAGACGCTATCCTCAGAAAGAAGTTCAGGCCGTGTCTCAACTACCACATCGGAAAATGCCGCGGATGCTGTATCGGCGCTATCTCCAGAAAGGAGTATAACGGATACATCGATGAGATTGTCCGGCTCCTCAAAGGCGGAGGCAAGGAGATGATACAGCATTACCGTACTCTTATGGAAGAGGCGGCGGCATCCCTTGACTTCGAGGCGGCCAACGAGTACAAGGAGAAGATGCAGTCTCTGGAGAAGCACTACAGCAAGTCGATAATAGTAAGTACGGATGCCTCTAATGCCGATGTCTTTTCACTCGAATTCGATTCTAGCGACGCATACGGCAATTTCATGCGCCTGAGGAGCGGAGCTGTCGTGCAGTCTCTCAATCTAGGTTTCAGGATGAACATAGAGGAAGACAGGTCTGAGGTGCTGGGAATGTTCATCGCGGAGATCCAGTCGAAGTTCGGGGCTCTCTCCAGGGAAGTGATTGTCCCGTTCTATCCTGATGTCGAGATAGATGGTGTCACATTCCGCATACCCGTCAGAGGTGACAAGCTTGCCCTTCTGGAGCTAAGTGCCAAGAATGCGAAGGAAATGCGCTTCAACTCCCTGAAGCAGAAAGAGCATACTGATCCTGATGAATTCAACCGCAAGGTCCTTGAGGAACTCCGGGATGCACTGGGCATGAAGGAATTGCCTGTCCATATAGAATGTTTCGACAACTCCAACATACAGGGTACGAATCCTGTGGCGTCATGCGTCGTATTCCGGGGCGGCGTTCCGTCGAAGAAAGACTACAGGCATTTCAATATAAAGACAGTTGTCGGAGCGAATGACTATGCCTCCATGAAGGAAGTTGTAAACAGACGTTATTCCAGGATGCTTACAGAAGCTCCAGACGATCTCCCTCAGCTGATTGTCATTGACGGAGGCAAAGGCCAGTTGGCCTTTGCATATGAAGCACTCAGTGAGCTCGGCATTGTCGGCAAGCTTACTGTCGTAGGTCTGGCCAAGCGGCTTGAGGAAGTCATCCGGGTAGGTGATCCTTATCCTCTTTTCATAGACCGCAATTCACAGGCTCTTAAGGTGCTGCAAAGGATAAGGGATGAGGCTCACCGGTTCGGAATCACTCACCACCGCAACAGACGCAGCAAGGCTCAGGTGCAGTCAGCACTCCGTGAAATCAAGGGAGTAGGGGAGAAGACTGAGCAGCGTCTGATCCTTCATTACGGAAGTGTAGCCAGGATAGCGGCCGCCTCTGCCGATGATCTTGCCGGCCTGGTCGGAGCCGAACTGGCAAAGCGTATACATGAAGCTCTTTGCGGATCCGGAGCCAAAAGTAAGGAAGCCTATGAATGACAATGTAAAGAAGAGAGAAAAGATACTCCAGCCCTACGATCTGTTCCTGATAGCAGGAGTCATACTATGTAATGCAATCTATTCTGTTCTGACAGGTACTTTTGATCCAGTCGGCTCTGCTGCTTCTGTAGCAGGCGTTGCCTGTGTAGTGCTTGTCGCAAAGGGAAGCATCTGGAACTATCTCTTCGGACTTGTCAATGTGAGTCTCTATGCTTTGATATCCTGGAAAGCTGCATTGTATGGTGATGCTGCCCTCAATGCCCTTTATTATCTTCCTATGCAGTTCATCGGGTGGTGGCAGTGGCGCAGAAGAGGGGCCGCCGTCTCCCAGGCCGGATCATCCGATCCCGACGGTGATGTAAGGGTCAAGGCCCGGAGAATGACATTGAGGCAGAGGATTGTTCTTGTCGCGGCATGTGCTGTCTCAGTCGCTGCAGGAGGCTTTCTTTTGAGGTATCTCGGTGATCCTCAGCCATTCAAGGATTCAGCCACTACGGTACTGAGCTTAATAGCGCAGGCTCTTATGGCCATGGCTTTCATGGAGCAATGGGCTCTCTGGATCATTACCAATGTCATAAGCATCGTCATGTGGTGCATCTGTGTGGCACGCGGCGAGGCACATGCCGGCGTCATGGTGATTATGTGGACTTTCTATCTCCTCAATTCAGTCAACGGGCTGCGGGTCTGGCTCAGGCTCAGCAGAGATTGAGTCCGTACATCTGATTTCCATGTACAATATAGTCCATAAGTCAATTACAGAGCCTCTTGAGTAGCCTTTTTCTGTAAAAACCTTTCATTTTTCGTATTTTTTTACTTAATTTGCACCCCAGTTCAAAAACCTATGATGGATATTGACACGGACAAACAAGTGTATTCAAACATAAACTATTAATTCTTAAAATTTACGACTATGTCAGAAGTTGCAGAAAAAGTAAAGAAAATCATCGTTGACAAATTGGGCGTTGATGAATCAGAAGTTACAGAGACAGCAAGTTTCCAGAACGACCTCGGTGCTGATTCACTCGATACAGTAGAGCTTATCATGGAATTCGAGAAAGAGTTCGGAATCAATATCCCTGATGAGGATGCCGGAGACAAGATTTCTACAGTAGGTGATGCTATCACATACATCGAGAACAAGCTGAAATAATTTCTGGACTTTATGAAATAAAAAAGAAGACATCTTAAAAAGGTGTCTTCTTTTATTTTGTGCCTGTCCGTCATTCCTTCTGGCAGCCGGGTTTTCTTTTCCCTGGTGCTCATGACGGCTGAGCCGTACTATTCAGCTGATTTCGGAACTGAATACGTGACCTTGAGCATAGGAACTCTCCTGGCAGATAGCGGTGCATCTGCACTGGCACCCGCTTCTTCATGCTCAGGTCCGTTGAGCGTGCACACATAGAACCTGTCCTTGTCAAGCTGCGCTGAGCTGCTTGTGGATTCCTGGGAGGCATTGCTCATCATCGCCGCCATGTAATAGTAGTTGTAGTAGTTGCTGTAGTCATAGTAGCCGCCGTATCCGTAACCGTATCCGTAACCGTAGTTGCCGTACCCGTACATGTTGTTGTAGTAGTTGTAGTAGGCAAGGTTCTGGAGATAGTCGTTCATCGCAGAATTGTCTGTAGTCTCAGTGACGGTCTCGGTTGCAAGTATGAGCAGCCAGATGTCTCTCTCGTGGAAATCCGCGTCGGGAGCCATCTTTATGATTTCCTGGACATGATGCGTGATGTCCGGGGCGTATTCAGATGTAGACCAGTTGACATCGCCCTGGTTCTCGGACGATACACTGGCATCTGTGAGTCCGGCATAATAGACTGAATGTGTATTTTCAGTGCCTTCTCCGGTAGCCTGTATCTCAGAGTCTAGCTTGCAAGTAGGACTGAGCATAGTAGGATATATGCTCTTGAGTTCAAAGGCCGGGTCGGCAAACGGGAACACGAGTGAAGCCTTGTTGATGATGACATCAGATGAGTCAATGCCTTTATCCCTGAATTCAGCGCATAGCAGATCCCGGATCTCCTTGGCCGAGACGACAGGTTTTGTTCCTCCTCCGCCTTGTACATCTATTGTAGTCCCGGCTTTAATTATATTGGCTTCAGGACTGTCAGGATTGTATCCCTCTTCAGAGCACAGGTTCAGGGCATACTGTGATACACTGGAACTGTATGTAAGTGACTGGGCTCCGAAATAGAATAGGAATGACGTGTCTTTTCTTTCGCCTTCGTATTCCGATGAAAACTTAAGTTCTGCGAAACAACCGGTTACAAGATAGCTGTCTGTCACTTCAAGGGGTAGATTGAACATATTGATCCTTCCGGAGTTGTTGCCTACAGGCTCATCGCAGTATAGGTATATGCCAGGGAGTTCCCTTGTGTAGGATTCGAGTGAATCCATCGACTTGAATTTTTCACTCAGCACGTCGATGTATTTCTGTCCGAATGCAGCGGAAAAATCAAGAGAGAGGGAGTCTCCTCCGCTGTAGACAGTCCGGGCAATTATATCGTTGCCGATCACACCGTCTTTTTCCATCCGGTACCCCGAACTCGTATAGATATATTTTGACCCCAGGTCCTTCAGTATTTCTTTTGCATAGATATTCTGCAGTATGTTTGCTTCACTTTCCTTCGGATAGGAAAGAGTATCGCGAGAAGCCGTCAGGTGGAACTGCCGGAATTCAGGATCCTTTCCGAAGTCCATCTCTTCGGACAGCGGGATCAGTGTAAACGAGGAGCTGCGTGTTGTGAGCTTTCCTGTGCCCGCTCCGTCCCTTACGGCTCCTATTGTGATCCTGCTCGAGCTGAATCCGGAAAGACTGTCGCAATAGGCGACATTTATATCTTCAAGCTTATATTCCGTCTGATAGATGTCGAACAACTGGTCTGTAGGTATGAAGTTGCTACCCAGAGTGTTGTCTATATATACGCAAGAAGACGCGCCTAATGCAAGCGCGCCTGCGAGAAGCATTCTGCTGAAGCCTGACCCTTTTGGATATATATTCATTTTCACAGCATATTCTGTCTACAGTGTGCTGTAGAATCTGTCGTATTCGTCAATGTATGAGCCGTCTTCTATACTTGCGGCATTGTATTCAAGGACCGGAACGCCAAGACTGCGGCAATATTCCGGCAGCCCAGTGGCCAGAGTGTCTGAACCGAAGATTATCCCGTCCGAATAACGGGCTGCAAGTTTAGCAAGATCCGTGCCTGCAGGAGCTTCAGGAAGTCCGAGGTCAGTATTGGTGATGCCGCCTGTGGATATTGTATCCTTGAAGTCTGATGAAAATTTCTCGTCAGCAATCTCGTCATATAATGATACTACGACCTTGCTTTCTGAAAATATCGGATCTTCACGGTAGATTTTCTTGAGGTATATCGGAAGTATATGTGAAATCCAGCCCTGGCAATGGATGATGTCCGGAGCCCAGCGGAGCTTCTTCACCGTCTCAAGTACTCCTCTGGCGAAGAACACAGCCCTTTCCCCGTTGTCTGCGAAAAAGTTTCCGTTTTCGTCCCTATATATCTGTTTTCTGTGGAAATAGTCTTCGTTGTCAATGAAATATACCTGGATCCGGGCTGCGGATATTGACGCAACCTTGATGACAAGCGGCCTGTCGACATCATTTATTATGATGTTCATACCTGACAGTCTGATCACTTCGTGAAGCTGGTTTTTCCTTTCATTTATGCATCCATATCTCGGCATGAATGACCGTATGCCTTTCTTGCGCTCCTGGATTCCCTGAGGGAGGAACCTGCCTATCCTGGAAATACGGTTCTCGGGGAGATATGGGTATATCTCAGAATTGACGAAAAGAACTCTTTTAACAGAATCTCCCATGTTAACATTTTTAAGGACAAAATCTCAACAAAGATAATAATTATTTTTGATATTTCACTATCTTTGGCCTCTGAATGGATTATACTGCATGTCAAAGGGAGAAACAAGAACAGTACGCCGGAGAATAGTCAATGCGTACATTTCGTCAGTGATAAGCATAAGCCTGGTGCTTCTGCTCGTCGGCGTGGCAAGTCTTCTTCTTGTCAATGCCCGTTCTGTATCCGATTACTTCAAGGAGAACATGCAGGTTGCAGTAATGCTTAAGCCTGACGTGACGGATGAAGAGGCAGCGGCCTTCCAGGCAAGTCTTGACGGCATGCGGTTCATAAAGAGCAGTGAATTCATATCCAGGGAGAGGGGCGCTGAAGAGATGTCTGCACTTCTTGGTGATGATTTCCTTCAGGTGTTCGATACGGCTCCGATACCAGTGTCCATTGATGTCACGCTTAATGCCGATTATGTCTCGGCTGACAGCCTTTCTGTCATAAGGTCGGAGATTTCCGAGTCTCCGCTTGTCGACGAAGTGGTCTACCAGATGTCGTTGGTTGAAGCGCTCAATGCCAATCTGAGCAAGATATCATCTGTGCTGGGAGTATTCATCGTACTGCTTCTTTTCATTTCTTTTGTATTGATCAACAATACGGTAAGACTGAGCGTGTTTGACAAGAGATTCACTATACATACAATGAAGATGGTCGGGGCGACCAGACGCTTCATCAGGGCTCCGTTCCTTCTCCAGTCTCTCTTCCAGGGGCTTTTTGCTTCCATGATAGCGATCATCATGCTTCTTGGGATATTGTTCTATGTCAGGAACGGCTTTGTACAGCTGTTCCAGATATTCAGGCTGGATCTTCTGCTTGTTGTCATGGCCATTGTCATAATTTCCGGAGTGGTGATATGCGTGGGCAGCACATGGCTAACGGTCAACAAGCTCGTGTCTCTTGACAAGGATGAACTTTATTTCTGAAATTATTGCAGCTATGGCAGAATCATCAAGACAGAGGATGACAGATACGGACAGGGCAGTCCGGGACAATGGAGCACGTGACAATGAAATGGCAGCCGGTTCAAAGAATGTGAAACTTCTCCTTGCCGGTCTTGTAGTTATGGCGTCGGGATATATCCTGATGTCCGGAGGAGGAAGTGACGATCCGCAGGTATTCAATTATGCTATGTTCGACTTCAGAAGGCTGGTCGCCGCTCCTGTCGTAATCATCTGCGGTATTGTGGTTGAAATCGTGGCTATAATGAAAGTCTTCAAAAAGTAGCAGATATGGAATGGTATGAAGCTATTATTCTGGGTCTGGTCCAGGGCCTGACGGAGTTTCTTCCGGTCAGCAGCAGCGGCCATCTTGTCATAGGCCGAGATCTGCTCGGCATTGAAAAATCTGACGATCTTGTATTTGAGGTCGTTGTCCATGCGGCTACTGTCCTGAGTACGATCGTTGTCTTCAGACATCAGATCATGGATCTTCTGCGCGGACTTTTCAAGTTCAGGTACAATGACCAGACTGATTATATTCTCAAGATATGCCTTTCTATGGTTCCTGTACTCATAGTAGGACTCTTCTTCAGGGATCAGGTCGAGAACTTGTTCGGTTCTGTGATATATGTCGGAGTAGCTCTGGTGATGACGGCCATACTCCTTTTCTTTTCTGATATGGCATCTAATCCTCGGCGCGGATGCACTTCGTGCGGAAAAGTACCTGTCCCAGCTTCCGGGTCTGATCCTGACGGGCGTAAATATAGGAACGGCATTTCCTACTGGCAGGCATTTGCGGTGGGAATAGGACAGGCTTTTGCTGTCATTCCTGGACTTTCCCGTTCCGGGACCACCATCTCTGTCGGCCTTATATGCGGAGTGCGGCGTGATGTCATGGCGCAGTTCTCTTTTCTGATGGTACTTGTGCCTATTTTAGGTGAGGCTTTCCTGCAGATTGTGGGCGGTGAAATGACTGCCTCGTCCCTAGGCTTGCTTCCGATAGCTCTGGGTTTCGTCTCGGCCTTTCTTTCCGGCCTCTTCGCATGCAAGGTGATGATTGCCCTTGTCAAGAAGGCAAGGCTGATATGGTTTGCACTCTATTGTGCAGTAGTCGCATTGCTTATATTTATCTTCTGCTGATAATCGTGTCACGTTTTCCCTTGATTTCAATTG
This sequence comes from Candidatus Cryptobacteroides intestinigallinarum, assembly GCA_017694785.1. Classification (GTDB taxonomy): domain Bacteria; phylum Bacteroidota; class Bacteroidia; order Bacteroidales; family UBA932; genus Cryptobacteroides; species Cryptobacteroides intestinigallinarum. The sequence continues at coordinate 3,944 of JADIMK010000042.1, read as the reverse complement.
ACTGAAGATGAATTCTGTACGCTATCTGACATATTTTGTAGCAGATGTGCATCTCGGGCTCAACGTGAAGTCTCCCGAAGACAGGGAAAAGCGTTTCGTCGGTTTCCTTAAGTCCATACCTGCGGCTGAGACAGAGGCTCTTTATCTGCTCGGGGATATCTGGGACTTCTGGTATGAGTACAGGGATGTCGTGCCGAAAGGTTATGTACGGGTGTTCTCTGCCATCCAGGATCTGCTGGACGCAGGAGTGCACGTTTATTTTTTCCAGGGCAACCATGATGTCTGGACGTACAGTTATTTTGAAGAGCTGGGGATGAAGAAGCTGAACCAGCCGTATCTTGTGAATATCGCGGGGAAAGATTTCTGTCTGGGGCATGGAGACGGGCTTGGTCGTGTACCTCTTGGCTTCCGTATATTGCGGGGGGCATTCCATAGCCGTTTTCTCCAGTTCCTGTTCAGCATGCTCCATCCATGGCTGGCATTCAGGATAGGGAGGTCGTGGTCAAAGGAAAACAGGCTCGCGAGAAGAAAGGAGTATGTGTACAAGGGCGAGTCTGAGCCTCTGACAGTATTCGCGGAGGACTTCTCTCGCCGTCATCATGTCGATTACTTCATATTTGGCCATTACCATACCTCTGTAAACATGAGGCTGTCTACGGGAGCTGAATTCCATATTCTCAAGGACTGGATGGATTCTTCTCCTTATCTGTATTTTGACGGGATCTCGATTTCGGGAGGATATTTCCAGAAAAGCGAGTAGTACAGGCCTTCGAATTCTCCGTTTTCCCACTTCTGGACAAGTTCTTCAATAGGTTCGTCCTCTCCGTCCGGATCATATGGTCTCTTGAGGTCGGTGCCGAACAGTTTTGCGACTCCCTGCCAGAAGCCGGCTGCTATCCCGCTCTTGTAGTCTTTTATTATATTATAGGACGATTTGCCGACCTCCCTGTCTATGAGACGCATCAGCAGCGCGCCCTGCGAGACGGTAAGATTCCTCATCGGCTTCTCGAATACTTCAAACAGCTCCTTCTGTATGCCGTTGATGTATCTGTCCCGTTTCCCTCTCCTGAGGTTGTCTGCTGCTATAGTGCTGTCGGCCTCATGTACAAGGTGCCGTGCTACAAGTGCATAAGGATACACTTTGCTGAAGTTGTGGACAAGACGGTAGTATTTCCTCCATTCGCGTCCTTTCTGCCTCGGCAGCTTCTGGTAGACTCTCGCCGCGCGTATGTTCCCTACATAGACGGTGTCTCCGTCTGTCACTATATATTGCATGTATTGGCCGTCTCCTGTGTCTTTCTGCCTCTGCGGGGGATTCTGCAGGCCAGGTCTTTCGCCATAGGCGGAATCTCCTGTCGGGTATGCAAGGACCGGCATCGTCCATACGGCGGCGCACAGCAGAAACATGATATGGAGAAGAAATCTTTTCATTGTCACAGCCAAATCGCTACAAAGTTATCCGCATAGTGGGCAAGTGTTTCGTAAATGAGTTCATGTCTGGTCCAAAACCGACGGAAAAATTTTTGAACGTTGTGTGTAACTCCATGATTCTCCATTTTTTAACATTAAAAAAGTTCGGTCGAAATTATTCTGATTTTTTTTGATTTTTATTTGGTTTTCAGGAATTTTTACTATCTTTGCAGTCCCTTAATTGAGGATAAGTCTGCCCAATCGACTAGTACTCAATGATTTAAGGTACAGGAAAATATTATTTAAAGTAATAGAACGATGTTACAACCGAAGAAAACAAAATTTAGAAGGCAGCAGAAAGGCCGCATGAAAGGACTTGCCCAGAGGGGCAACCAGCTCGTGTTCGGCTCTTTCGGCATCAAGACCTTGGAAAATTGTTGGCTTACAGGGCGTCAGATTGAGGCAGCCCGTCAGGCTGTTGTCCGCTACATGAAGCGTGAAGGAAAGATCTGGATCAGGATATTCCCTGACAAGCCGTACACAAGGAAGCCTGCTGAAGTGCGAATGGGTAAAGGTAAGGGTAATCCTGAAGGATTTGTATGCCCTGTGACTCCAGGCCGTATCCTCATCGAGGCCGAAGGCGTTCCTATGGAGGTTGCCAAAGAAGCTCTGCGTCTCGGCGCACAGAAGCTCCCTGTTACAACCAAGTTCGTGGTCCGCAGAGACTATGTTGAATAATTTAATGGAGACAGAAAAATGAAAACATCTGAAGTACGTGAAATGTCAATCGCCGATCTGCGTGACCGTATCGAAGCCGCGAAGGCCGAGCTCGACACCATGAAGATCAACCACGCCGTTTCTCCATTAGAGGATACGTCAAAGATCAAGAAGACAAGGAAAGACATCGCCCGCATGATGACCATCCTTGCTGAAAAAGAGAAACAGAACTAAAAATCGAGTCTGATGGAAAGAAATCTTCGTAAGGAAAGAATAGGAGTTGTGGTCAGCAACAAGATGGACAAGTCTGTCGTAGTTGCGGTAGCAAGAAAAGAGAAACATCCTATCTACGGCAAGTTCGTAAAGAAGACCACCAAGTTCGTCGCTCATGATGAGAAGAACGAGTGCAGCGAGGGCGATACAGTACGCATCATGGAGACCCGTCCTTTGAGCAAGACAAAGAGATGGAGATTAGTAGAAATAGTAGAAAAAGTTAAATAGCAATGATACAGCAGGAAACACGTTTACAGGTGGCAGACAACAGCGGTGCGAAGGAAGTTCTTTGCATCCGTGTCCTCGGGGGTACCCGCCGCCGTTATGCAAGAGTAGGCGACAAGATTGTCGTTGCAGTGAAGAGCGCCATACCTGGCGGTGACGCCAAGAAAGGTTCAGTGTCAAAGGCTGTGGTAGTGCGCACAAAGAAGGAAATCCGTAGGGCTGACGGCTCATACATCCGTTTCGACGACAACGCCTGCGTTCTCCTCAACAACCAGGGTGAAGTACGTGGTACACGTATCTTCGGGCCTGTTGCCAGGGAGCTGCGTGAGAACTATATGAAAATCGTTTCATTGGCACCTGAGGTCCTTTAAAATCAAGAATCATGAAGAAGTTCCATATAAAGAAAGGTGACACCGTTTATGTGAATGCCGGCAACGACAAGGGAAAGACCGGCAGGGTGCTCGAGATGATCACTGAAAAGGATCGCGCCATAGTTGAAGGTGTCAATATGGTAAGCAAGCACACCAAACCGAATCCAAAGCATCCGCAGGGAGGCATCATCAAACAGGAGGCTGCTATCCACGTATCAAACCTTCAGCTTGTTGACCCTTCAAAGGGCGTTCCTACAAGAATCGGCCATAAGTTTGTGGATGGAAAGAAGGTCCGTTACGCTAAAAAATCTGGAGAGGAGATCAAATAATGGCAAAGACTAAGAATACAAAAGCCGAGGCAGCTGTGACTGCTGCCGTGCCTGCGGGATATGTACCGGCTCTTAAGAAACAGTACAAGGAAGAGATCGTCCCTAAGCTCATGAAGGAGTTCTCATATACGACAGTAATGCAGGTTCCTAAGCTCGTCAAGATAACCATCAACCAGGGTATCGGCGATGCTACAAGCGACAAGAAGCTTGTAGAGGTAGCACAGCAGGAGCTTACAGCCATCACAGGACAGAAGGCTGTCGCAACCCACTCCAGGAAGGATATCTCCAACTTCAAGCTCCGTAAGGGAATGCCGATCGGAGTAAAGGTTACTCTCCGCTCAACCAAGATGTATGAATTCCTCGAGAGGCTCATCCGTATCTCTCTTCCTCGTATCAGGGATTTCAACGGTATCGCTGAGAAGATGGACGGCAAGGGCAACTATACCCTCGGAATCAAGGAGCAGATCATCTTCCCGGAGATTGATATCGACAAGATCACCAAGATCCTCGGAATGGAGATCACTTTCGTAACGACAGCCAGGACAGATGAAGAGGCTCATGCCCTTCTCCGTGAATTCGGCCTGCCTTTCAGGAAACATAATAACTAAAGGAGAAAAAG
>JADIMK010000041.1 GCA_017694785.1 Candidatus Cryptobacteroides intestinigallinarum | reverse complement strand
CTGTAACCCCTAACGCTGATGCGACTTCATGGAAATACATGCTTCTTGCTTCTGCAGCAGAAGCTCCTGCTGACGAGGCGGCATTCGCACAGGCCCAGGAAATGACCGGGACACAGACCCTTACCCTCAGCAGCACAGCTGACGGCACTCCTCTTGCCGGCAACACCTCCTATACCCTTTACGTACTTCCTGTCAACACTGATGGCGAAGAAATTACATACGGAGCCATTGCAAACGCTGCTGCGACAACAGCCATGCCTTCCTACGACACATACTTTGAAATGTATGAAGCAGGTCTGGACATAACAATAGCAGGAAAGACATACAACAAAGAGACCTACGGTGAGGCATCTCACGTGACTTCAGACCAGACGATCAGCGGAATCACCTCTGATACACCGGACATTTTCTTTGTGGATCCTTCTGCGACACTGACTTTCAACACGACAAACGCCGTGTATAAGCTCGTCATCATAGGCAATGACCCTGATACGCGGAGCAGAATGGTAATCAGCAGCCAGATAGCACTGAACCAGGGAGAAAGCAACACTGACGGCACATTCACTGCATATAACATGGATATGGACGCTTCCGGCGTAGGAAACTATCTGTTCCTGCAGAACAGGGCCGGAGCCTACGGATATGTCGGGATAATCGACTGCAACCTTAAAATGCCGTCAGGAAGGCCTTTGACTTATGTATCTACGACAGGCAGAAGCTATGCAGAATTCGTGATCGAAGACAGCGAGATAGAGATACCGCCAGCAAACCAGGTGCTACTGTTCAGTTTCGGCGGAAGCGAATCTAACCATGGAAGGATCGTACTCCGCAACAACATACTCTACAGTGAAGCAGGGGTATCCGACTTCCGCGTCTACAACGGGACCGACACGACCCTGGATGAACTTGTATTCGAGAACAATACTGTAGTGAACCTCTGGTCCCAGACCAACGGCTGTGCCCTGTATTCATCTCTAAAGTCAATAAGTGTCTTCGGCAACCTGTTCTGGACAAACAAAGCCACCCAGAACATGGTATTCTTCAGGCCGACCGACACCTCAGCCGGCACAGGAGAGCCGTACACAGGCAACCCTACAGGTACAGTCGTAGACAACAACCTTGTCTACAAGAACGGAGAAAGCACCAACTGGCAGTGGTTCTACGGAGGACTCAACAGGGTGGACAAGACCGGATTCTCGGCATGCAACGAGATCATCGCCGCAGAATCGGATCCTCTTGCTACAGCAAACTTCAGCACGGGGACATTCACTCCTGCAGCTGAATACAGCAGCTATGGAGCTCAGCGTGACTGACCCTGACACTATGGCTTCCGGCAGAAGTCTTTGACAGACAATTTTGCGTTAGACAGTTATTCTGGATTTCCGTACCCAAAAGCGCTGCTCATTTTGCATCATAATGATTACCAATAAATTATAAAACAAGTGATGCTTTTGACTCATTTAAACGAGTCAAAAGCATCATGCGAATTATAAGTATTTGTTATTCAACGCGTTGAAAACGGAGCAATGCTTTTGGGTACAAAATATATCGACCCTACTGATCCGATATCATATATCCAGGATCAAGAATCCATCCTCTCCCGATATGCTGGACTATTCTCCGTAAAGATATTTCCTCTGCTCCGGTGTGAGGGTATCTATCACGCAGCCCCAGGAAGCAAGCTCCCTTCTTGCCACTTCCTCATCTACGCTGCGGGGAACATCATTTACCATCTTCCCTCTCTCACGGCTTATCCTGTCTCTGTTCTCAACAAGATATTTAGCGCTGAGAGCCTGGATCGCAAATGACATGTCCATTATCTCTGCAGGATGTCCGTCACCTGCAGCAAGATTGACAAGACGGCCTTCCGCGATGACATAGATCCTCCTGCCGTTGTCCAGCAGATAGCCTGTGATGTTCTTTCTTGCAGGCTTAGCTTCAACAGCTATGGAAGCGAGGCCTTTGACATCTACCTCCACATCAAAATGTCCGGCGTTGCAGCAGATTGCTCCGTCCTTCATCAGATGGAAATGCTTTTCTGTGATGACTCCGTCGCAGCCTGTCACTGTCACGAAGATATCACCTATGGAAGCGGCCTTTTCCATGGTCATCACCTTGAATCCGTCCATGACGGCCTCCATTGCCTTGACCGGATTGACTTCCGTCACGATGACATCTGCACCGAGACCCTTGGCTCTCATGGCGACACCCTTGCCGCACCAGCCGTATCCTGCCACAACGACATTCTTTCCGGCCACGATAAGATTCGTGGTCCTGTTGATACCGTCCCACACAGACTGCCCTGTCCCGTAGCGGTTGTCGAACAGATGCTTGCAGTCTGCATTGTTGACAAGCATCATAGGAAACATGAGCTCACGTGCACGGTTCAGGGCATGGAGCCTCAGGATCCCGGTAGTGGTCTCCTCGCATCCTCCTATGACTCCAGGTATGAGATCTCTGTACTCCGTATGCATGAGATTCACCAGATCTCCGCCGTCATCGATTATGATATGAGGTCCGACCTCAAGCACTCTGCGTATATGCGCTTCATATTCCTCCGGTGTAGCTCCATGCCATGCGAACACATTGAGTCCCTCATGGACAAGGGCGGCAGCTACATCATCCTGTGTTGAAAGAGGATTGCTTCCGGTCACGTACATTTCAGCCCCGCCTGCGGCAAGAGTCTCGCACAGATATGCTGTCTTTGCCTCAAGGTGCACGGAAAGTGCAATACGTAGCCCCTTGAACGGCTTTTCCTCGATGAATTCCTTTTCCAGTCCATTGAGAAGAGGCATGTGATGCCTCACCCAGTCTATCTTGAGCCTTCCGTCTTCCCAGAGGCCAAGATCTCTTATTTCACTTGCCATATTGATGATATTTTCCAGTTGTCCAGATGATTTCCTCTCTTGTCCCAGCCTCTCCAGGACTGTCCGCAACGCAGGCTTCTGCAACGGTACGGCACCTTCAATGTCCTTGCCGCAGGCCACGGGCGGTGCAAATTTAACTATAATCTGCATTATCTGCTTGTACAAAGAAAGATAAAATAATGAAGATTTTTTGGTTAATCGGATTGATATGGATATTTTTGCAGTCCGGCATGACAGCTGGAACCTATGGAATGACCTGGGAACCGGACTCAGATGCCGCAACAGGAACATTATAGTTGAATTTATAAAACCAGACGGAAAATGGGACTTCTTGACGGAAAAGTCGCCCTCATCACAGGTGCGGCAAGAGGTATTGGAAAGGCAATTGCCTTGAAATATGCATCTGAAGGCGCAGACATCGCCTTCACCGACCTCGTGATCAATGAGGCGGCAGAAGCTACAGTTAAAGAGCTTGAAGCTTACGGAGTGAAAGTAAAGGCCTATGCTTCAAATGCAGCAAATTTCGAGGAGACACATACTGTAGTAAGTGAGATCCTCAACGAATTCGGACACATCGATATCCTTGTCAACAACGCAGGTATCACAAAGGACGGACTCATGATGAGAATGACTGAAGCACAGTGGGATGCTGTCATCTCTGTGAACCTCAAGTCAGCATTCAACTTCATACACGCAGTGACACCTATCATGGCTAAACAGCGCGGAGGTAGCATCATCAACATGTCTTCTGTAGTCGGAGTATCAGGAAACGCAGGACAGTGCAACTACTCTGCGTCAAAGGCCGGACTCATCGGACTCGCAAAATCAATTGCAAAGGAGATGGGACCTCGCGGAATCCGTGCTAACTGCATCGCTCCAGGCTTCATCATCACAGACATGACCAACGCACTTCCTGAAAAGGTACGTGAAGAATGGGAAAAGCAGATTCCTCTCAGAAGAGGCGGCACACCGGAAGATGTAGCCAACGTAGCACTCTTCCTTGCAAGCCCGCTTTCTTCATACGTCAGCGGCCAGGTCATCCACTGCTGCGGTGCGATGAACTGCTAGGCATCTGCCTTCAGACAGAAATCAGGCGGCCCCTGTCCGGCATGGACAGAGGCCGTTTTCTTTTTTCAAGATGTCTCCAGAAGCATATTTTTTCTCTTTTTATACAATTTTTCTCTTTTTGACTGAGGTTTTTCTTTTCCTGACGGTCTTTTCCGATTTCTGAGTTTATCTTGCCCTTGGAATATTCCGGATACTAATATATGCCGGAGGTCGGATATTCTGTTAAACAGATGACAGGAACATATAGATATGAAGAAGAAAAGATTTGTATGGATTGGGCATGATTCACTCGCTGCAGCGGCAGACATAATAGTTCCGAGGTACTGCTGCGTGTGCGGAAGAAGACTGCTGTCGAAGGAGAAACATATTTGCCTCTACTGCATGGGAGATTTTCCGTTCACCTACAACTGGAGGACACCCAGGAACAGCATGGCAGACAGATTCAATGCCCTCATTTGCGAGGATGCACCGGAGACCGCTTCCGGCAGAAAAGAACCTTATGCCTATGCTGCAGCACTTTTCCTCTACAGGGATGATGCCCCGTACAGGGAAATCCAGCACCGGCTCAAATACATGGGAGACATCGGGACAGGCAGGTACTTCGCCCGTATGCTAGGAGAAAGGCTTGCCTCCTCCTTGCATTTCAGAGATGCCGACACAGTCATTCCGGTACCTCTGCATCCATTGAGGAAATGGACAAGAGGCTACAACCAGGCTGAAGTCATAGCCAGGGAAATAGCCACATGTACCGGAGCGGAACTACGTACCGGACTGCTCCGGCGCAAACGTCACACAAGGACTCAGACAAAGCTCAGTACAGAGGAAAAGATGCAGAACGTAAGGAATGCCTTTTCAGTCAGGAGAAAGCACAGGAAAAAACTTCTGTCGTGCAGGCATATAATCCTCGTTGATGACGTATTCACTACAGGAGCCACGATGTACGCCTGCTTCAGGACCATAAGGGGAGCTGTGCAGAAGATGGAGCCGGGAAGCCGGGCAGGAAGCCCACTGGTGATGCCCAGGATAAGCGTTGTATCACTTGGCCTTGTAGACCGCTGAACAGGAGGAATCACCGGCTGCCGAACGGAAGAAAAGAGCAAGAGCAGCAGAATCATCTGCTACTCCTATCCTGTCCTTAGGTATGAAATAGTATCTGTGTATGTCCTGCTTTGTCCCGGCATCGGCTGCAATATAGAGCTCGGCATATCTCCGGAGCAGATGGAACGAGAGGTTCATCAGATGCCGCCTGAGCCAGCTGTATCCGGATGGGGAAGAGACAAAATCAAGGCTTGGCACCACAGCGGCCCGGATAACCTTTACAGGACACTCCTGCAGCCATGACGGAAACTTTCCGGACATGCTGACAAACAGCAGAGTCTGATTATCTGAAGCCTGACCCTCACACATTGATGAGATCTGTCCCAATGTCCTTTTACCCTGATATACTGCAGGCCCGCACTCCGGAGAAGCAGCCCTGGCAGCTTCCCACACAGTTTCCTTCAGCCTGTCAGGAATACGCGTCAGGCATGAAGAACGTGAGTCGGCGATGATTATCCTCATGATATATCAGTTTCTGTTTTCAGCATACGTTGCAACATTGGACACAAATTTAATATATTTGCGTGTATTGTTCAATCTATACGGTTATTGTTCAATCTATATATGGATTCCAGACTATGCAGATAAGTCATATCACCCCTCTTCGCCTTACAGTTGCAGTCATTTTATCAGTGACTGTCTGCATGGGATGCTTTCCGGTCCCGTTGACGGCCCAGGAAATGTCTGATACAGGCTTCGACTCACAGATAAGACACATAAGGAACAATGCCATACCGGAGTTCAGACATACGTACGACGACTACCTGCAGTATTCTCCTGGAGTTGTCGTCATAGGACTGAAAGCCGCCGGATATGAAAGCAGGAGCTCGTGGGGCAGGATGGCAGTATCTGACGCTTTTTCAGCCGGAATAATGGCAATCGCTGTGAACGGGCTTAAATATTCCGTCAGAAGGATGCGCCCCGACGGGACCAGCCGCAACTCCTTCCCTTCAGGACATACTGCCACGGCATTCATGATGGCGACGATACTGCACAAGGAATACGGATGGAGAAGCCCCTGGTTCAGCATCGGAGGCTATACGGTAGCGGCTGCCACAGGTGTATCAAGGGTGATGAACAACAGACACTGGACCACAGATGTGATTGCCGGTGCAACAATCGGAATACTGTCGGTGCAGCTTGGATATTTCATAGCTGACAAGATCTTCAAGGACAGATATCTTTCGGAAAAATATGAACGGCTGCCGGTAGCCTTTGATCAGCAGCACCGGTACTATGACATAGAACTGTATTTCTCGAAGAAATTCTTTCTCAACAGGAAGGGTCCGGGAATGCCCGGATCCGGAAGCTCTGCAGGCATAGGTGTCACAATCCCGATAACTCCCCGCTGGGGAATATCATCAAGACTCGGGACAGACTATATAGCTTATCAGGACATTGAAAGGCCTAACACGTACAGCTTTCTTGCTGGAGGCAGCTGGAACATCAGGTTTGCTAAGATACTTGAAGCAGAGGCGAAGGCAATGGCAGGATGCGCATGGATACCAGGCAGCTGCGGTTTCGATTTCTGCACAGGAGCGGCACTTGCCGTGCTTACAGGCAACAATTTCAAGATAAAGGCCTTTGCCGAATACGAGACGCTTGGTCCCGACAGACAAAAGCCTTTTGTACATTCCATAAATACCGGCTTTTCCGCCGGCTTCTGCTGGTAAGCAGAGGCAGCTTCTGATGACCAGACGGCAATCACCGGACCAGGGCTATTCTGCTGCACGCACCTTGAAGATAGCCTTATGGATAGTGCCTTCTCCGATCAGAGGTGCATGTGCTGTATCCGGGGCGAAGGTCACAGGCTCTCCGGGAGCTGCCGTAATGGTCTTCACGACCGGATCCTTATAGAAGAGGATATCTTTCTCGACATTCATTTCTCCGTCAGGCTCAGTACATTCTGACCTTGGCTTCACACCATAGGTCTCCGGCTTCGAAAGAGGCACCTGTATGTCTATATACTTGTCATGTACCTCGAGCCGTGCCTGTTGCGGCGTCTTCATCTGGCTGTCGACGATATTTACAAAGAGATCGGACCCGTCTATCTCATGCCTACCGTTCTCCAAGCTGGCAAGGTCTGTGGTACGGATGAATTCCATGGCCTTTGCATACCATGGATTCTTCATAAGGTCTTTTTCCATAGTCTTGAAGTTTAAATCCAAATTAATATATCATTGGTTATCTATTGAGTCAAAAAAGATTTTGTGACACAAAAAATAATTATCTTTGCAAATCCTTGGCGGACTTGTCCGCCCAGTGGCCTGCTCTGGTGTTGGAATCGGTAGACAAGAGGGACTTAAAATCCCTTGGCCAGCAATGGCCGTACGGGTTCGACCCCCGTCCGGAGCACTCAATCAGATATAGATGATGATATATACCATCATCACGCAGCAGGCAGCTATCTTTATGCCTGTACCCAGCAGAAATCCCAGAAACGAACCCATCGCAGCCTTCAGAGCATCTGAAGATTCCTTTCTCGCATAGTACAGTTCCAGCAGGAATGCTCCAAGGAATGAACCTATTATCATTCCGAAAGGAGGAAAGACAAAAGACCCGAGGACAAGTCCTGCGAGGGCCCCTCTTCCGGCATATTTCGAGCCTCCCGTCGCCTTCGTCAGATACATCGGCACGATATAGTCTATCACAGACACAAGGATCGTCACCCCGAGCATCACAAGGAGCAGAGTCAGTGACATGTGTTCACCGGCGGAATCTGTCCCTCCCCAGAAATAGAGAAGGAGCATGCCCACCCATGTGAGCGGAGGTCCCGGAAGGGCAGGCAGGATACTTCCGATTATCCCGATTACTCCTGCCAATACGGCTACTATTGCGATAAATATTTCCATCGTATATACTGTCAGATATTCATATCAGACCTGCCTGAGATTCCGTCCTGACTCGCCAGGCATTCCGGCATAAACAGCCAGGCATTCTGTCCGGACACGTCAGGCATTCCGGCGAATCAGGCCTCAGGCCTTGCGGGCCATTGCAGCCTCGACATCGGACGAAGTGATAGGGAGTCTGTGAGGTCCGAGCCTGCGGCAGCCTTCCGGAGTAATCAGAAGATCATCCTCAAGCCTGATTCCGCCGAAATCAAGGTAGCCTTCCTCAAGCTTCTGATAATTGACCATACCCTTGTCTGTACCTTCAGCCTTCCACTTGCTTATCAGGGCAGGCACGAAATAGATTCCCGGCTCGTCGGTGACAACATGTCCCGGGCAGAGCCTTCGCGCCATCCTGAGGGATCCGAGGCCGAGCTGAGGAGATCTCTTCTGGTCCTTGTCATAGCCGACGAGGTCTTCTCCGAGATCTTCCATATCATGGACATCTATACCCATGTTGTGTCCGAGTCCGTGAGGCATGAACAGGCCTGCGATACCTTCAGCTACCATGTCATCCACTCCGCCGCGTACAATGTCAAGTGCCTTGAGCCTCTCAAGCATCAGGGCCGCGACCTTCAGGTGCACTTCCCGGTATGTCACCCCAGGCTTTGCAAGGTTGAATGCCAGTTCATTGCAGTCGGCCACTATATCATAGATATCGCGCTGCTTCTGTGTAAAACGTCCGCCGCAAGGAAGGGTCCTGGTGAAATCGGACGCATAATGTGTATTGCTTTCCGCACCTGCATCGATGACAAGCAGGTTGCCATCAGTGATAATCCCGTCGTGACGGTGGTTGTGGAGAGTCTCTCCGTGCTGTGAAAGGATAGTTGTAAACGACACGCCCCATCCCTTTGAGATGGTCACTCCTTCCATACGGCCGACTATATCCTGCTCCGGCACCCCCGGAAGGCAGGCATTCCTTGCCTCCGTATGCATCAGATATCCTATCTCGCAAGCCTTGTCGATTTCGTCTATCTCGCACTGTTCCTTGATAAGACGCATTGAGATGACTGCCTCGACAAGCTCCTTTGAAGCATGCAGAAGAGTGCCGTCAGAAAGCGGTTCTGACACAGGAGCAACCGTCCTCACGGCTTCCGGAGAAACATCCAGAAGACGCGAAAGCTCCATTGTGTTGTAGTATCTTGATGCAGGCAGGAAATGGATTGTCCTTCCTGTAGTGCGTGCCCTGACGACAGCCTTTTCAAAGTCAGCGAACGGTGCGGATACCTCCGCCCCTACCCTTGCAGCCTTCGAAGCCACAGACTCCTGGGGACCCATCCAGATGATGTCATCGATATCGACATCATTACCGAAGATACATTCATCCCCGCTGTCAAGGTCAAGGATAGCGGCAAATCCAGGCTCGTCCAGTCCCCAATAATAAAGGAAAGAACTCTCCTGACGGAACTTATAGTCATTGCCCCTGTAGTTCTGAGGTGCTTCTGTATTGCCGAGGAATATGGCTATGCCATTGTTTTCATGGCCTGCCGTCATCTTCTCAAGAAGAGTGCGGCGTCTGGCCTCATAGACTTCTCTTTCAAACATATTATGGAAATTTCAAATCTTATCTTCCAAAGATAAGAAATTTCCGCAAACATGATACCGCTAGAAAAGAGGTACAAGATATTTTGCCAAGAGCCAGCCTCCGCCCATAAGCCATGCGAAGAGGACAAGAGCCAGGATGAAAGGCTTGGCACCGGCCTGACGGAATTTGTCGATGCTATCAGCAGCATCCATGGAGCATACTTTTTCTTGCTTCTGATGCCATGTCACTGTAAGTTATTGATAATAAATGCGCCCCGTCTGTCCTTAGCGGAAGCGGGGCGCAAAGATAATAAAACTTTCTTTAACACAAGGCCTTATGCCTGCGGCAGGAAGCCTTTTTCTACGAGAAGCTGGGCGATCTGCACTGCATTTGTAGCTGCTCCCTTGCGCAGGTTGTCAGCCACGCACCAGAGGTTGAGGCCGTACTTGACAGAAGGGTCACGCCTGATCCGGCCGACAAAGACCTCATCCTTTCCCCATGCGAAAAGCGGCATAGGATAGACATTGTGCTCAGGATCGTCCTGAAGTACGCAGCCAGGCATCTCTGATATCATACGGCGCACATCACCGAGAGTGAATTCCTTCTCGAACTCAAGGTTGACAGACTCCGAGTGGCCTCCTTTGACAGGCACCCTGACTGTCGTAGGGGAAACGGCTATAGTGTCGTCCCTCATGATCTTATGTGTCTCGTTGACCATCTTCATCTCTTCCTTTGTATATCCTGTCTCAAGGAAAACATCGATATGAGGAAGGATGTTCTCGTCTATAGGATAAGGGTATACTGCCGGGTACTCACCCCATTTCTTTCCAGCCCTTTCTGCTTCCATCTGATCAAGGGCCTTGTATCCAGTACCTGTCACTGACTGGTAGGTGGAGACTACGATCCTCTTTATGCGGTAAGCCTTGTGGAGAGGAGCTATAGGGAGAAGCATCTGGATAGTGGAACAGTTCGGATTGGCTATGATCATGTCATCCTTTTCTATCACATCTCCGTTGATTTCAGGGACCACAAGCTTCTTGGTCGGGTCCATCCTCCAGCATGAGGAGTTGTCCACGACACGGCATCCCACTTCCGCAAACTTAGGCGCAAGCTCCTTGGACACCGATGCTCCTGCCGAAAACAGGGCCAGGTCCGGGCGGGCTGCTATGGCATCTTCGGCCGTCATCACAGTCCATTCCTTTCCGTTGAATGTCACCTTGCGTCCGGCAGACTTGGCTGAAGCCACCGGATAGAGTTCCGTCACAGGAAAATTGCGCTCTGCGAGCACTTCCAACATTCTGGTGCCCACCAGACCTGTGGCACCTACTACTGCTACTTTCATCTTTCTATATGTTTATTATTACATTTTCTTCAGTTCCTTATGATCTCATGCATTCCAGGATCAGCCGAGGGCCTGGGACAGATCGGCGATCAGATCGTCTACATTTTCTATGCCGACAGACAGCCTCAGCATGTTCGGATATACCCCTGCCGCCACCTGCTCATCAGGACTCAGCTGGGAATGGGTAGTGGAAGCAGGATGTACGATAAGGGACTTGGCATCGCCTACGCTTCCCACATGCAGGATGAGTTCCAGCTTGCCCACAAGTGCAGCAGCTGCGTCAAAGCCACCCTTGACCCTGAAGGTAAGCACTCCGCCGAAACCGTTCCGGAGATATTTCTTCGCAAGGGCATTGTATGGACAGCTCGCAAGGCCTGCATAGTTTACACTCTCAACGGCAGGATGCTTCTCCAGATATTCAGCTATCGCAAGTGCATTTGCGCAGCATCTTTCAGTCCTGAGGGACAAGGTCTCGAGGCCCTGGAGCATCAGGAAAGAATTGAACGGCGACGGTGCGGCTCCTATGTTGCGCAGGCCGTCTACCCTTACACGGCCGGCAAAGGCCGTATTTCCGAACACTTCCGTATATACAAGTCCATGATAGCTCGGTGACGGTGCAGAAAGCAGAGGATATCGGCCGTTGGTCCAGTCGAACTTTCCTCCGTCCACTACGACTCCGCCTAGGGCTGTTCCGTGTCCGCATATCCACTTGGTAGCAGAGTGAATGGCTACATCAGCGCCCCAGTCGAGAGGTCTGAAGAGATAGCCTCCGCATCCGAAGGTATTGTCCACCATCACACATATCCCGTTGCGGTGTGCCATCTCAACTATCGGCTCATAGTCTGGCACATTGAACGCAGGATTGCCGAGATTCTCAAGATATATCGCCTTGGTGCGCCCGTCCACTAGATCCACCAGGTCATCCACATGGTCGCTCTTTGCAAACCTCACTTCTATCCCCATGTCCCTGAGTGTAATCTCGAACATAGTGAATGTACCTCCATAGAGGAACGGAGAGGTCACGATATTGTCGCCGGGGCCGCAGACATTCAGCACTGACAGGAACACAGCGGACTGGCCTGAAGCAGTCGCAACTGCAGCCACACCGTTCTCCAGGGCGGCCATCCTCTTCTCGAACACATCGGTGGTAGTATTGGTTATCCTGGTATATATGTTTCCCGACTTCTTCAGCGCGAAGAGGTCAGCCCCGTCCTGCACATCATCAAAAGTATATGCCGTACTCTGGTAGATCGGGACTGCAGTCCCTTTTGAGACAGGATCTATCTCCTGTCCTGCCCTTACCTGAAGGGTCTCGAATCTGTATCTGTTGTTCATTTCTTCTGGATTATTTCGGGTTATTCCTTGATTATCATCGATTATTACATCTCAAAGCAGTATGTCATTCAGCACTCCGGAAGCGGTCTGCCTTGCTCCTGCACCGGCTCCCTGGATCACCAGAGGAGACGGATAGAATGATGTGGTGATGATGGCAGCATTGTCCGTGCCGCACAGGTTGAACAGAGGGTGTCCTTCAGGCACATTCTCAAGTGACATCTTCACCTTATAGCCCAGGGCAGATGAACTGTCCTTGACAAGAGAAGCGATATATCTCTGTCTCAGACCCTTTGAGGCAGCTTCATTGTAACGTGCCGCAAAATCTGCCTCATGTTCTTCAAGAAGCCTGTAGAAGGCATCCTGCTTTACTCCGAAGAATTCAGGTCCGAGGATAGGTTCGATCTCCACATCCTGCTCATCGACAGGCACTCCGGCTTCCCTGGAAAGGATGAGCAGCTTCCTCAGGACATCCCTGCCGCTGAGATCCAGACGAGGATCAGGCTCAGTGTATCCTGCTTCCTGTGCCCGGCGTACGACTTCAGCAAAAGTGCCGCCTTCTCCTCCACGGTACGTACTGAAGATATAGTTCAGTGTGCCTGAAAGCACAGCCTCGACCTTGAGGATCTCGTCACCGCTGTTGACACTGCGGGCTATAGACTCAAGTATAGGGAGAGCAGCACCGACCGTGGTCTCATATCTGAGGGCTGCTCCGTTTTCAAGCGCAGCACTCTTCAGCGCCCTGTACTGAGTGTATGGTGAAGAGAATGTGATCTTGTTGCAGGCGACCACCGAATAGCCTCTGCGGAAGAGGTTCATGTACTTGTAGGCTATGTCGGAACTTGCCGTACAGTCGACGAATACCGAATTTTCAAGAGATATGGATGCAAGGGCTTCGAAATAGGCTTCATCCGCCGCACTTTCACCCTGCTGCAGAAGTTCATCTGCCCTGGAAAGGTCAATGCCGTCCATCGCTATGACAAATCTCCTGCTGTTGGACAGTCCCGTCACATGGAGACGTTTTCCTGTCCTGGCGGCAATGCTGTCTCCGTTTTCAGCTATCATCTTCACAAGAGCCTTTCCTACTACACCGTAGCCTGCAATGAAGAGATTTATGTCCTTCTGTGCAGTCTTGTCGAAGAATTCCGCATGTATATACTGTATCGCAGGCCTGACATCTCCGGACTTGATGATCACCGAAATGTTCCTTTCCGAAGATCCCTGTGCAGTAGCCCTTATGGATATGCTGTGCTTTCCGAGGGCAGCAAGCATACGCCCGGTTGTACCGCACTGGTTTATGATGTCGTCACCGACAAGACAGACTATCGAGAATCCTTTCTCCACCTTCAGAGGATTGAGCTTGCCGAGGGAAATCTCGTATGCGAAGCACCTGTCCGCAGCTTCCTTTGCCTTCTCGGCATCTTTTTCCGACACGGCTACACACATCGTATGCACTGAAGATGCCTGGGTGATAAGGATTATGTTGATGTCGTTCTGGCTGAGAGTCCCGAAAAGGCGGCTTGAGAATCCTGGTATCCCGACCATTCCGCTGCCTTCAAGAGAAAGCAGGGCTATGTTGTCTGAGTTGGAGATGCCGATCAGACGTTCCTTGCCTCTCGGAGGGTCATTCTCTATCAGAGTACCCGGGGCCGAAGGATCAAATGTATCCTTTACATAGATAGGTATGCCTTCAGTGACAACAGGCTGGATTGTCGGAGGATAGATGACCTTCGCTCCGAAATGTGACAGCTCAAGGGCAGCCCTGTAGGATATATGCTCTATTGTTCCGGCTGAAGGGACAATCTTCGGATTGGCTGTCATCATGCCAGGCACATCTGTCCAGATCTCAAGTATCCTTGCCTTGCAGCCGACCGCATAGAGAGAAGCCGTATAATCCGACCCGCCGCGTCCCAGGGTAGTCATCCGGCCTTGACTGTCCGAAGCTATGAAGCCTGGCAGGACAAAAAGGGATGTGATAGGATTGGACTCTATCATCTTCTTCACATTTGCATATGTGACATCTGTGTCAACTACGTTCTTACCGCCCCTTGGACTTGTCCTTATTATGTCCCTTGAGTCTATCCACTTGGTGGATATGCCTATGGATGCCAGCTTTGTGGCCATTATCTTTGTGGAAAGGAGCTCACCGAGTCCCTGTATCGCATCCAGACTTGCGCTGCTGAGCTCACCCAGCAGATACACTCCCTGCGCTATGCCCCTGAGATACCCGAACAGACCGTCGCATACCTCGGTCGACTCCTCATGCTTTTCAAGAGGAAGAAGTTCCCTGATGATACGGTGATGCTTCTCCTGGAGAGTGTCTATCTCTGTCTTGTAGGATTCGTCCCGCATGGAGGCGAGGTTTCCTATCTTTATAAGCGTATCGGTACATCCGCTTATCGCAGAAAGGACAAGTATGGTCCTGTCCCTGTCAACAGCCCTGGACACTATGTCCACGACTTTCTTCATATTGTTTGAATCGGCAACCGAAGTGCCTCCGAATTTCAGTACCTGCATGATTTCTTCAGATTAGATATTTGTTAAGGTCAGATTGACATTTGTTCAGATGAGTTTTTCCAATATTTCCCGCAGCTGGAAATATTCCAGCAGAAAGCCGTCATGGCCGAAACGGGATGTGATCTCATGGTATTCAGCTCCGGGGATATGGGCTGCGATGAATTTCTGTTCCTCTACAGGGAAAAGACGGTCGCTGTCTATGCCGATGACGGCACAGCGGCACCGGATGGAGCCAAGGGCCTTTTCAACACCTCCGCGGCCTCTTCCGAGATTGTGGCTGTCGACCGATTTTGTAAGATAATAATAGGAATAGGCATCGAACCTGTCAGAGAGCTTCTTGCCCTGGTATCTCTGGTAAGAGCCTGCACGGTCGGCAAACAGGGTATCTTCCGATGGCTCCTGCTGGGTGGAATTGTAGCCTTCGTAGCTTCTGTAGGAGATAAGCGCTATTGAACGGGCCGCACGTAGACCGGCCTCCCCGCCCTTGATGTCTTCGGCCTTCCTGAATGTAGGATCAGCCTCAAGAGCCATGCGCTGTGACTCGTTCCAGGCAGTAAGCCATGGGGTGACTCTGGCTCCGCATGCTATGTATGCTGCCTTTGAGATGACATCCGGCTCCATTACAGACCATTCCAAGGCCTGGAAGCCTCCGATAGAGCCTCCTATAAGAAGATCTATCCTGCTGATGCCCAGATGTCTGCGTACAAGGATCTCCGCCCGCACGATATCTCTTACTGTAATAAGGGGAAAGTCAAAGAAGTAAGGCCGGCCCGATGCCGAGAGTGAAGACGGACCCGAAGACCCGTATGCAGATCCTGGCATATTTGCGCATACTACAAAATATCTGTCAGTGTCAAAGAACCTGCCCGGTCCTACAAGCTCCGGCCACCAGTCGGAAGGGTCGGAATTTGCCGTCAGGGCATGACATATCCAGACCACCTTCCGGGTATCCCCGGATGGCCTGTACGGAATGTCCGATGTATGGTAGACGACACGCAGCCCTGACACGCTGCCGCCGCTTTCAAACTCAAAACTGTCCTCGTGGATATATTCGTGTCTTGTCATATCCCATATCAATGATTCTGGATAAATGTAAGATTTACATGATATTGTCCGGTTGAAGCCGCCCGCACATCCCGTGCAAGGTTGAGGCAAAGAGAAACCTATGCATCTTGACGATGCATTCGCTTGGACATCATTGATATGAAGAAGAAGGATCTCATAACGCAGACGCAAAGTTATGAAAAATCCTTCTATATGCAAGACAGTTACGTAGAATTCTGGCCTGCAGTCAACAGTATCAGAAGTGAAAAACCGTTACCTTGAACTGCGGATGAATTCTCCTGCGGCATTGAACATAAGTTCTGCTCCTCCAGAGATTGTCACTTCATATCCGCCTGGCTTCCTCTCGACCTTATAGGCCTTCTCCTGAGGATAAGAAGACGTCACATATTGTGCAATCGCTTCCGGAAGTATTCCGTCAGGAAGGACAGAGAAGCCGCAGTCTACATCCGTCCAGAAGCCTGCCTTGTCAAATTCAAGTTCAGTACCTTCTGAAAGGCGTACATTGTAGGTGACCTTGCCGTCGTCCTTTTCCTTTTCAGCCGATACGATGTCTATGCCGGTGAAATATTTTCCGATGAACGTCCTGGCCGGCTCAGGCAGCCTTTTGACGCTTATCTTACGCTCATCACAGCCCTGGAGCAGCACAAATGCCGCAAAGAGGACACCCAATAAAACAAAAGTCTTTTTCATTATATCAAGAATTTAGATCCTAACCGTACAAAAATATGACATGAAACTTCAGTGAAACTGAAATCAGTCCGTCCGGACATATTTTAACAATCAATACAATTTATCCAAATTTAACATTTATCCGTTACAAATATTGCCATTAATAGAATAATTTTTCTAAATTTCACCTTATTTACAAAAAAGACAGTTACACGACATGGATCTAAGGAACAATACCATCTCTTCTATCCTGGAAAAAGATGCCAGGGATTTTACACTTGAAGACATAATTTATTTCATCACACATGCTGGGATAGACATGCTCAACTTCATGTATCCGGCCGGAGACGGCAGACTGAAGACCCTTAATTTCACAATTGATTCAGAGGAATATCTGCACTCTGTCCTCACAAACGGAGAAAGGGTGGACGGCTCCAGTCTCTTCTCGTTCATAGAGGCCGGCAACAGTGATCTCTATGTTGTCCCGAGACTCTCGACAGCCTTCATTGATCCGTTCGAAGAAAGGACAACGATATGTTTCCTGTGCGCTTTCTTCGACAAAGACGGCAGACGGCTTGAATATTCGCCGGAACATACACTGTACAAGGCAAAAAAGATATTCAGGGAAAAGACCGGCATGGACTTCGAGGCAATGGCAGAGCTCGAATACTATGTAGCTGCTCCGGAAGACCAGGCCGGAGGGCTGTTTCCTGCCCAGGACCAGAAAGGCTATCATGAGTCTGCACCTTTTGCAAAATTCAATTCATTCAGGACGCAGTGCATGCACATGATAACCGTCGCCGGAGGAAAGATAAAATACGGCCATTCAGAAGTAGGGAATTTCCGTCTTGACGGGAAGATATACGAACAGAACGAGATTGAATTTCTGCCTACCGACATTGAAAAGGCCGCTGACAGCATAATGCTGGCAAAATGGATAATCCGCAGCCATGCATTCAGGAACGGACTTGAAGTGAGCTTTGCCCCTAAGATCGCTGAAGGGAAGGCCGGATCTGGCCTGCACATACACATGAGACTGATGAAAGACGGCCGCAACATGCTCCTGGACTCCGACAGGAAGATTTCAGACACTGCCAGAAGAGCAATTGCAGGCCTTATGGAGCTGGCCCCTTCGATCACTGCATTCGGCAATGCAAATCCTGTCTCATACCTGAGGCTTGTCCCGCATCAGGAAGCACCGACAAACATCTGCTGGGGCGACCGCAACAGATCTGTCCTTGTCCGTATACCTCTGGGCTGGACAAGCGGCAGGGACATGTTCTCCGAAATCAACCCGGCCAGGCAGGATGAGGAAGGCATAGGTATAGCTGTACTTAAGATAAAAAGGCCGGAATACTCGGACCCGTCAGTGAAACAGACCATGGAGATACGCTCCGCAGACTCTTCGGCGGACATATATCTCCTGCTTTCTGCGCTCAGCATAGCATGCCGGTACGGACTTGGACTTGACAATGCCCTTGATATAGCTGAAAAGACCTATGTAGATGTCGACATACACAGTGAAGAGAACCGGGCAAAAGCTGATGCACTTGCCCACCTTCCTGCTTCCTGTGCAGAATCGGCCGCCCGGCTCCGGAAGCAGAGACACATATATGAAGCTGACGGCATCTTCCACCCGTCGATGACAGGCGGCATCATCTCCAGACTCCTGTCATACAAGGATGCTGACCTGAGGGACAGGCTCAGCAAAGAACCTGGGCTGGAAGCAGATCTGGTCAGACAATACTACTGGTGCTGATATTTCAATTCAGACATCTGGACATTCGGTCCGGCTATGCGTCAGATCTCGTCAGGCCATGGGCAAGGCTGTCCCGTGGCCTTGAATGAAGGTCTCTGTCCTCCTGCCCTGCGGAGATATCTGCCGAGTTCCCTGGAGAGTTTTCTCACGATCTCAGGCCTTTCTGACGAAAGGTCATGGTCCTCTCCTATGTCTTCTGTTATGTTGTAGAGCTCCTTTCTGCCTGTCTCATAGAAATATATCAGCTTCCAGTCTCCTGAGCGCACAGTGCATGAAGGACCTATTCCAGGACCGGTTTCATCCCAGATGTTCGGGATGTTCCAGTACAGACGCCGTCCCCGGCTTCCCTTTTCAGGATTTTTCAGCAGAGGGACGATGCTTCTGCCGTCTATTTTCTGGGGAGCATCCTTGTAGCGGACTCCGGCCAGATCGAGGACTGTAGGGAATATATCCTCTGCAAGTACGTATGTGTCACAGCGTTCTGCACTGTCCGTCACTCCCGGCCAGCAGACAAGCATAGGCTCTCTGATTCCTCCTTCATAGGCCGAGCCCTTTCCGCATTTCAGCGGAGCATTCTGAGTATAGAGAGGTTCATCCCGCCATGCTCCTGTGGCATAGCCGCCGTTGTCGCCCATGAATATGATGACTGTATTGTCCGCCTCCCCGTTCTCTTCAAGCCAGTCCATTATATCCCCGAGGCTCTTGTCCATTCCTTCGATAAGAGATGCATATGCAGCTTCCCTGTCAGACATTCCCTTCGCCTTGTATTTGCCGAAGAACCTCATGTCCTTGTCTATAGGGACATGGATGGCATAATGTGACATGTAGAGATAGAAAGGCTGGCCGTACGCCTTGGCCTTGTCCAGGGCTGCAAGAGCTTCCTGAGTCAGGGCTTCAGTGATGAATGTCCCAGTATTCCAGTATTTCTCCAGCCCGGGCACAGCCATCAGCGACACAGGATTTCCGTTCTCGTCATGTCCGTAGCGGGCTTCGCTCAGATATGTGGCAAGGCCACCCGCGGCATGCCCGGCTATATTCACGTCAAACCCGAAATGGCAAGGATTCTCCCCCGGAGTATCTATGGCTCCCCAATGGGCCTTTCCGCAATGTATGGTATGATAACCGCTGTCGTGGAGATACTGCACGAATGATTTGGCGAGGAATGTATGTGGAACGCCGGCTGCCTGGGAGATGCCGTTCCAGTTCCACGCCGGGAGTTCAAGTACATCACTCGGCTTGTCCGGCGGAACATCGCGTCTCAGAGTCCAGTTCGTCACCCTGTGGCGGGCGGCATTCGCACCTGTCATCATGCTGCATCGCGAAGGCGAGCTTACGCTTGAAGCATAGGCCTGCGTAAAGAGCACGGACCGCTCTGCCAGCCGCTCCATGTTCGGGGTCTCATACAGTTCGTTGAACCGCGTCTTCTGCGTCCAGAACGGCACAGAAGTATCCTGCCACCCCATGTCATCCACAAGGAAGAATATGATGTTCGGCCTCTCATCATGCGCAATGCCCTCTTCATTGCCTGCATCCGGAGCCCCGGAAGCCGATGCTACCCCTGCCGAAGACATTGCCGCAGCTGCAAGAGGGAAAAGTCCTGCCGAAAAATGCAATGACCCTAAGGCCGCAAGAAATTCTTTTTTCATGAAATTGTCAATTTACCCGAAATGCGCTGAAATCCTTTACAAGAGGCTCGGCAATGCAGCTGTCCACCACAAGCCTGAGAGAGTCCGCCTCCAGAGGCCGGAATCCGGCGATATGCCTGTTGCCCACGGCTGTACCATCAGCCACACGAGCCCACCCTTCATCAGTCCTGGCATCTACATGCCATGCACGGATCCTCTCTCCTGCCCTTATGTCTTCACGTATCACACAGCAGTCCACAGTCTTGCCTTCTGTTGCGAGCATCTGCACCCGTCCTTTCCCGCATGCAGATGAAACAGGCTTGCCATATCTTCTCCTTATCTCCGTGCCCCACTCTTCAAGCCTGGCGACATCTCCGTCAGCAACAAGCCCATCCGGTCCTGGAGCCACACCTACTACAAGGACAGCGTTCCGCCCCACGGACTTTTCATAAATTTCCATGAGCTTGTCAAGAGGATATACTGCATCCTCGTCCCCCGGCTCCCAGAACCACTCATGCCGTCCGTTCCAGCCGCGAAGAGGGGTATCGGCCATTGCCGGGACCCAATATCTTCCGTCAGGATCACCATGTGCAAGGAGGTCGTTGTATTTCTCTGAAGATTCGTTCGTGCGGTTGTGGCTATAGGGATACGGGAAAGACGACCAGCAAGGGTAGCCCACAGTTCCGCTCTCCGATCCGCCCCATCTGAGGTCGGCCCTGTCCACATTATGATAGAAAAGGCAGTCAGGCTGATATTTTTCCACAATCGGCTCAACATCAGGCCCCAGTCCGCGCGGGTCATCGGCACCGCCGTCAAACCATATCATGAACAGGTCTCCGTATCTTGTGCAGAGCTCCTCTACCATCCGTTCACAATATCTTCTGTACCACTGCTGCCTGTTTTCAGCAAACTGGCCGTCGCCTTCTGCCTTGAAATTATGGATTCCGAGCAATGAATTCCATCTTATGCCTATATACAGACCTGGCCGTATCCCATATCTGCGGCATGATTCTACAAAATCCTTGACAATATCGCCTTTGCCGTCTCTCCAGCGGAGAGCCTTCAGACAATACGGATTGACATCGCTCTGCCAGAGACCGAATCCTGTCTCGTGGGTTGCTGTAAGTATAGCGAACCTGGCCCCGGCTGACTTTGCAGCCCTGATCCACTGGTCTGTATCCAGATGTTCGGGATTGAAGATATTGTAATCTTCCACGGGCTCTGTCCTGTTTGCGCCCTGTCCATATTTCTTTCCGTCGAATACATGAAGATCATAATGGAATACAACCCCCATTTCCGCCTCATGCCACTTGAGCTGACTCTCCGACGGGACAGGCAAACCTTCAGGACAGATGTAATCTTCCGGCACAGTGCCTGGCAGCAACTCCTCGCAAATCTCCTGCTGAGAGCCGGAACATCCGGCATACAGAACACACATCAGAGAAAGAAGTGCTACAGATACAACTTCCTTCAAGATATGGGTAATGGCCGATGACTTCTGCTTCATGGCATTAAAGATAGAGATAATATTTTAAAAAAAGGAAACCCGGAGAACCGGATTTCCTTGCAATGATCTTGTCTAATATGTGTGGTCCCGACAGGGCTTGAACCTGTGACCCCCTGATTATGAGTCAGGTGCTACTAACCAACTGAGCTACGAGACCTTAAGTACAGAGTCATCCGACATCATCCGGATAACTCTGCAAATATAGCAATAATTTTCCAATCTTTAAAATCTATCTGCAGCTAATGCCGTATCAATGATTCCAAGACCGGACTTTCTTGTCCTCAGACCTTGATTTCAACCTCAACGCCGCTAGGAAGCTCGAGTTTCATCAGGGCATCGACAGTCTTCTGAGTAGACTCGTAGATGTCGAGAAGACGGCAGTATGAGTTGAGCTCGAACTGCTCGCGGGACTTCTTGTTGACGAAGGTTGAGCGGTTTACAGTGAATATCTTCTTGTCGGTAGGAAGCGGAATAGGACCATTCACGCGAGCACCGGTCGAAGACACTGTATCAACGATCTTCTTTGCTGACTTGTCAACCAGCATATGATCGAATGATTTGAGTTTTATTCTGATTTTCTGGCTCATATCAATAATTTATATACCTGTTATACAATACCTGTTATTCGTCTTCATCAACATTCTTGTAACCGCTCTTCTCGATGACCTCTTTTGCAAGGTTGGCCGGAACTTCAGCATAATGGTCGAATGTCATTGTGCTGGTAGCACGACCTGAAGAAATGGTCCTGAGGATGGTGACATAGCCGAACTGTTCGGCAAGCGGAACGAATGCCTTCACGATCCTTGCTCCACCGGCAGCTGAATCCATCGCATTGATCTGCCCTCTGCGGCGGTTAAGGTCTCCTACGATATCTCCCATGTAGTCCTCTGGGGTAACGACCTCGAGGGACATGATAGGCTCAAGAAGAACCGGCTTTGCCTTAGGACATGCGTGACGGAATGCCTGACGGGCGCAGATTTCGAATGAAAGCTGGTCAGAGTCGACAGGGTGGAATGAACCGTCTTTCAGGGTCACTTTCAGAGACTGTACCTCATAGCCGGCAAGGACGCCGTTGGCCATTGCTGACTTGAAGCCTTTCTCAACTGAAGGAATGAACTCCTTAGGGATGTTTCCACCTTTCACCTCATCGATGAACTGGAGACCTGTTACTCCTTCATCAGCAGGTCCGATCTCAACGATGATATCAGCGAACTTACCACGTCCACCGGTCTGCTTCTTGAAGACTTCACGGTGCTGTACAGTACCTGTGATTGCCTCCTTGTAGTTGACCTGAGGAGCACCCTGGTTGATCTCGACACCGAACTCACGGCGGAGACGGTCTACGATGATGTCAAGGTGGAGCTCACCCATACCGCTGATGACGGTC
>JADIMK010000040.1 GCA_017694785.1 Candidatus Cryptobacteroides intestinigallinarum | reverse complement strand
GGCTCAAAAATGACTCTTCTGAGAAAGAAAATAACAAATCGGCTACAAACTGAAAAATTGTAGCCGATCATTGTTTATATAAAAGACAAAGAGACCGGCCTCAAAAAATCTCTTTTGGGTCGGTCTCTTTCCACATAATTATTTCAATTATATGAACCTATTCCAGTTCAATGACCTTGTATTTAGGTACGAGAGCCTTCATGATGATCCATGCCACGAGATAGGCAAGTGCGCAGCAGCAGAACACGATCATGTATCCTGCGGTCTTTCCTTCAAATCCCAGGAAAGTGAATGCCGCTCCGGCTGCATCAGAGTAGTCGAACAGCTTGCCGGCCCCCAGCTGGATGAAGAATGAACCGATTCCTCCTGCCATTCCTCCTATGCCTGTGATTGTGGAAATGGCAGATTTAGGGAACATGTCACCGATGGTGGAGAAGAGATTGGCTGACCAGGCCTGATGTCCGGCTCCTGCCAGTCCTATGATTATAGCAGGCCACCATACCGATATCGCACCTGCGCTCTGAGCGAACAGGGCCGGGAGTGGAAGGAATGCAAATATGAGCATTGCAAGCATACGTCCGGCGTAAGGGTTCATCTTCTTCTTCTCGACGAAGAGTCTCGGAAGATAGCCGCCGAAGATCGAGAGCACGGTAACGATTGCATAGAGGGTGGTGATGAGTGCTACGCCCATTCCTGAACTTGAGGCATAGCCGTACTGGTCAGAGAAATATGCAGGTGCCCAGAACAGATAGAACCACCATACTCCGTCAGTGAAGAACTTCCCGACGATGAATGACCATGTCTGCCTGTAGGTAAAGCATTTCCAGAGCGGGATGCTCTTGGTCTCGGAATTCTGTTTTGCAGCTGCTTCAGGTTCTTCCTTTTCATCCTGGTGTATATATTCCAGCTCAGCCTCGTTGACATGCTTTGATTTTTCAGGCTTGTTGTACATGAATACCCAGAATCCCATCCAGATGAAGCCCAGGGCTCCTATGATTATGAAGGCCATTTCCCAGCCTCCACCTACGCCTCTGTCCTTGAAGAACTGTGCTATAAGAGGAATCGAGGCCGGAGCTACAAGAGCTCCGATAGATGCTCCGGAATTGAATATTGATGTCGCGAATGCGCGGTCTTTCTTAGGGAAGTATTCGGCTGTCACCTTGATTGCGGCAGGGAAGTTACCTGCTTCACCGAGGGCCAGGATGCAGCGTGCCGCGATGAAAAGCCAGACGCTTGTAGATGCTATCATAAGTGCAGCGGAGGATCCGGCTTCAACAGCTGACATTGCGGCAGCACTTTCATATCCTTCTGCATATACAGTGACCCATCCGCATACAGCATGGAGGCAGGCTCCTGCAGACCAGATACCTATGGCCCACAGATATCCTTTCTTTGTGCCCATCCAGTCCACAAATCTTCCTGCGAACAGCATGCAGACTGCATAAACGATTGAGAAGACTGCTGTTATGAAACCGTAGTCTCCGTCAGACCAGTGGAATTCCGGTGCTATGAAGTCTTTCCATGTGAGTGAGAGTACCTGACGGTCAAGATAGTTTACTGTCGTTGCCATGAACAGCAGCACAACCATCCACCACCGCCAGTTGGTCATCAGTTTTTTAGTTGTAGTTTGTTCCATTTGAAATTCTTTGGTTGTTTAAATTAAGTTAAGCAGCAGTGCCCGGCCTCATGCCGGGCTTTTGTTATCATGTACCTTTTTATTTTATGTCCTGTGCGTAATGCGCTATTTCCTGACCTGTCTTATTATTTCAAGGGCTGACTTGCACAGTTCTGTGATCTTGCCCCAGTCCTTGGCGGCTATTGTAGCCTTAGGGAAGAGGTTGCTGCCCATTCCGACACAGGTGGCTCCTGCCTTGAACCAGCCTTCAAGATTTTCCTTCTCAGGCTTTACTCCTCCTGTGATCATAAGCATGCTCCATGGCATAGGCGCCTTGAGGCCTTTGACGAAAGCCGGTCCGAGTACATCGCCAGGGAACACCTTGCAGAGATCGCATCCGAGCTCCTGGGCTGCACCGATCTCTGATACGCTTCCGCATCCTGGACAATAAGGAATGAGCCTGCGGTTGCATACCGGTGCAATAGCCGGGTTGAAGAGAGGTCCGACGATGAAGTTGGCTCCGAGCTGTATATAGAGGGCTGCAGTGGCAGGGTCGACAACAGAGCCGGCACCGAGGATCATGCCCGGGCATTCCTTGTTTGCGAACTTGACGAGTTCTCCGAATACTTCATGTGCGAAATCACCTCTGTTTGTGAATTCAAATGCCCTTACGCCGCCTTCGTAGCAAGCTTTTACTACGGCCTTGGCTGTCTCGACATCGCTGTTGTAGAAGACAGGGACCATGCCTGTTTCCTTGATTGCTGAAAGTACTTCAGTCTTGCTGTATTTTGCCATTTCTTTAATATTTCAAATTTAATGTATCCCTGTATCCCCATCTGTCATGGGATACCCTGATTTATCTGGAAACCCTTCCGGAACCGTCACCTTTCATGAGGTTCTCAACCTCGGCTACCGTAACCTGGTTGAAGTCACCGAATATGGTGTGCTTGAGACATGAGGCCGCTACTGCGAAGTTCAGGGCCTTCTGGTCATCCCCCTTGTAGGTGAGAAGTCCGTAGATGAGTCCGCCCATGAATGAGTCTCCGCCTCCTACTCTGTCGACGATGTGTGTGATGTCGTAGCGTGGTGACTGGTAGAGCTTTGTGCCGTCGAAAAGGACACCTCCCCAGGTGTTGTGGTTGGCATTGATTGATCCCCTGAGTGTGATGATGACTTTCTTTGCCCTAGGGAACTTTGCCATGAGCTGGCGGCATACGCTTTCGAACTCAGCCGCATTCACTTCTCCGTGGGTAGCTGTGACATCGAAGCCTTCCGGCTTGATCCCGAAGACTTTCTCTGCATCTTCCTCATTTCCGAGTATGACATCGCATCCGGCTACAAGCTCCGGCATGACTTCAGAGGCAGTCTTCCCGTATTTCCATAGGTTCTTCCTGTAGTTGAGGTCACAGGATACGGTCACACCGAGCCTGTTCGCTGCCTTTATCGCTTCAAGGCAGACATCTGCGGCGCCCTGGCTGATCGCAGGTGTGATTCCTGTCCAGTGGAACCAGTCGGCTCCTTCGAATACCTTGTCCCAGTCGATCATTCCTTTTTCAATTTCTGAAATCGCTGAATGGGCTCGGTCGTAGACGACTTTGCTTGCCCTGGCGACAGCACCTGTCTCAAGGAAATATATTCCGAGCCTGTCCCCTCCATAGATGCAGTATCTGGTGCCTACGCCGTAGCTGTGCAGATCCTTGATGCAGCTTGCAGCTATGTCGTTCTTTGGAAATCTTGTGACGAATTCTGTCTCGATTCCGTAGTTTGCAAGTGATACTGCGACATTGGCTTCACCGCCACCGAAGGTCGCAGCGAATTCCTTGGCCTGGGAAAATCTCAGGTAACCTGGAGTAGACAGCCTGAGCATGATCTCTCCGAATGTAATTACTTTTGGCATTTTCTTATAGTTTAAATCAATTTGTCACGGGAAAACCCACAGCCGGTCAGATCCAATGCCGTGTCTTTACATCCTACGATACGGTACAGATGATGCGGATCCAGTCATGAAATCCTAACCAGCAATATGTTTCACCGCAAAAGTAATAATATTTTCTGATTGTCGTGAGCGGTAACGGAAAAATTTGTCCATTTCACGGAAATTTTTTGTAGATTTGTTGCCCGTATAGCATAAATATGCGATAACTATTGTCTGAAGCGATATGAACAAAGGAAGCAAGGTAACCATCAATGATGTCGCCCGGATGTCGGGTGTGTCGAAAGGCACGGTAGACAGGGTACTCCACAACAGGGGGGAAGTGTCGGCAAAGAGCCGTGACCGTGTCCTCAAGGTCATCGAAGAGCTCGGGTATAAACCTAATATCTATGCCTCTCTTCTGGCATCAAGGAAAGAACACAGGATAGTCTGTATCATTCCTGAATTCACTTCCGGGGAGTTCTGGGAACTTACAGAAAAAGGAATCGGCAAAGGAAAGGACTATGCTTCTGACTACGGTATCTCTGTAGAGATACAGAAATATGACCAGTACAGCATGGAATCTTTCCAGCAAGCCTGTGAAAGGACTCTTGCAGTAGATCCTGCCGGTGTCATTGTGGCTCCTCTGTTCCGCGCAGAGACATTCAAATTTGTAACTGAGCTGAAAAACAGAGGAATTGCTTACATATACATCGATTCCAAGCTTGAAGATGACAACTATCTGGGCTACTTCGGTCTCCCGATGTATCAGAGCGGATATCTATGTGCAGACATGCTTACCGACGGGAGGGATGTCCCGAAGGTCCATATAATAAGGATTGCAAGGGACAAGAAGGGGCTGTCTGACCCTACCGTTACGAGACGTACTGGCTTCCTTGACTATATGAGCGAGCATTATCCAGACACTGAGATAAGCAATGTATTCATAGATCCCAAGAATAGGGAAGGGATATTCAAAACGCTTGACAAGATGTTCATGGATGATCCGGATCCGGTCAAATATCTCGTCATGTTCAATTCAAGGGTGCATCTTGTGGCTGACTATCTGAGGGAACGCAATATCACGACATGCAGGGTCGTCGGATTCGATGTCCTCGAAAAGAATCTTTCTGCTTTACGGGACGGTTTCGTCCAGATGCTCATTGCGCAGCACTCCGACAGCCAGACAGCCTTGGCCGTATCAAGCCTTGCAGACTGGCTCGTACTCGGTAAGCCGCTCCCTAAAAAAGACAACTATACGCAGATGGATATACTCTGCCGCTACAACTGTGACTATTATCTTTGATTGCAGGCAAACTTTAAAAGAAAGCCGTCTCAAATTGCTTTGGGACGGCTTCTTTCATGTATCAGAAGATTGCTATCTGGTCGCGTTCTCGAGTTTTTTCATCATAGAGAAGATGAAGAGTGCAGAAAGCAGGCAGAGGACAATGAGAAGTGTCCATATGCCCCACAACGGCAGCTTGTTCCACAGAAGTCCCGGTACGGATACAAGGTAGTTGCCGAATCCTGTTGCCGCAAACCAGCAGCCCATCATCGCTCCCTTATATTTAGGAGGTGCCACTTTTGAAACGAACGATATGCCCATAGGGGAGAGCAGCAGCTCAGCGAAAGTCAGTACAAGATATGTCGATATGAGCCACATAGGCGATACAAGTACCGGACTTACTGTCTCATTGAGCTCTTTCGGAGATGCCAGTCCCATTGATCCTATTGTGAGAACCAGGAATCCTGCAGCGGCTACAATCATACCCATTCCGATCTTCCTCGGTGCTGACGGCTCTTTCCCTTTCTTTGCAAGGGCACTGAAAATCGCAAGTGATACAGGTGTAAGGGCGACTACGAAGAACGGATTGAACTGCTGGAACTCTGAAGGCTGGATGCGTATGATCTGGTCCATGCCGCTGTATGCCCACCAAGCTCCTGCCCAAAGGACTACTGTAGCTATGCCTGAAAGCAGTTTTCCTCTGCTTGTCTCAGACTGTACAGCTCCGAAGAGTGTATAGATGGATATTGCTATAAGGGCAAGGCTCCATATGTTGAAACCTATCCTGGTGATGCCTTCAACTGTGTCCTGGGTATAGTCGCGTGCGAAGATTGTCATTGTCGCTCCGTTCTGGTGGAATGACATCCAGAAGAAGATCACGACTGCAAACACGAGCAGAAGGGCTGTGATGCGGCTCTTGGTCTGCTGAGGAGTAAGTTCGGCCTCTGCAGGGTTTGCTTCCTTCGCCTGTTTGGCGTTCATGTCGGCAGTCTTGAACCATGGCTTGCAGAAGACATATATGAGTACGGATACTATCAGTGATATGCATGCAACGGCAAACCCGTAGTTATATGCTGTCGAGAGTTTATCTATGTATGTGGTGCAGAAAGTGGAAAGATCCATTCCGCTTGCTCCCGTCATCGTCATCTGGATCCCGGTGAGCTTGTCGATGTTCTCAGGTGTAATTGTCCCGTTGAGGAACTGGTGCGCAAGCGCCGGAACATTTGCATCGTATGAAAGTCCTGATTTACCGAGGAAGAAATTTGTGACGTATTTGGCTGCAGAAGGAGCGAACATCGCACCTATGTTTATCGCCATATAGAAAAGGCTGAATGCTGCGTCACGTTTTGAAGAGTATTTGGGATCATCGTAAAGGTTCCCGACCATGACCTGGAGATTGCCTTTGAAAAGGCCTGTGCCTATCGCTATCAGGGCAAGAGCTCCGAACATCAGGATTTTTCCTATCATATCCGGCCCGGTAGGTATTGAAAGGCAAAGATATCCGAGGAACATGACGGCAAAGCCAAGTGATACACATTTCCCGAATCCTATCTTGTCAGCCAGGATACCGCCGAAGAAAGGCATGAAATAGACTGCAGCGATGAAAACTGAATAGATCTGGGTAGCAGCTGTAGCTGTAAACCCGAATTTGGCCTGGATGAACAGAAGGAAGATCGCGAGCATCGTGTAGTATCCGAAACGCTCTCCAGTGTTCGCCAGGGCAAGGGCAAATAGCCCCTTGGGTTGTCCTTTGAACATAATTTTCCAGTTAAATTTTTAATGTTTGATTGCCTGTGGCGGCTGACAAAGGTACGAATATAACTCAAAACGGCATAGAAAAAATGATATTATTGCCAAAATTATTATCTTTGATGATGCAATATCCGGAACAGATGTCCGGTCAGAACAATTGTATTATGGAAAATTCATCTGCAATATCTCTCTCAAGACAGCTCTCTCCGCTCCGGAGGCATGGGCTTGCAGTATTGTTGTGTGCTGCTGCCGTTTCATTCGCACCGGCACCGTCGTTTGCCCAGGAACAGCCTTCAGGGGAAGATCCGTCGGGAATCCTTACATATTCATTGCCAGCAACCTGCATCGCGGTGGAAGCCGAGGCTGTAAGAGAGCAGTTCTTCGCCGGACCTTATGCCGGTTTCGCTTCGAAATATCTGGGGCTGGATGTGCGTCAGGAGGATGCTGTCACATATACTCTGACAAAGGTGGATCTCATACCTTACACTGAGGCGGACCAGAGCCGCAGATTCGTGCTCAATGCCAAAGGCAATGAAGCGGATGCCACATTGCTCAAGCTCTCTTCCGAGGGCCTTGTCTCACTTGTCGACGGAGGCTCCGGACACGATGTCTCATGGCGTTTTCCTGTCGATGCAAGAGCTGATTTCGCCGGCAAGGGCATCACATACAATCTGTCAGAGTCCGCTACTACCCTTTACAGGACCCAGAAAGGCAAGTCATCTCAGGGGAAAGTCGCTGTCCGTCAGGATATGCTTGTCGAAAAATCTCTTGAAAAACGTGCCGCCGAGGCCGCTTCGATGATATTCGATCTCCGCAAGAAGAGGCTTCAGATAATCACCGGCGATACCGATGCCACCTTCAGCGGTGAAGCTCTGGGGGCAGCTGTGGCTGAGCTTACAAGGCTTGAGGAAGAATATCTGCTCCTCTTTACAGGTTATTCCGAGACCCAGACACAGAAGATGACATTTGAAGTCGTGCCTGACCCATCCAAAGGGAGCCAGATATATATAGCTTTCAGGCTTTCCGATACGGAGGGCCTGCTTCCTGCAGACAATCTTTCAGGCAAGCCTGTGGTCATGGAGATAGTGCCTCAGCCTGTTCCCGCTGTAGAGCTGGACAAGAAGACGGCAAAAGGAGTCAAGACTCTGTCTCTGGCCTATCGCGTCCCGGCGGCATGTACTGTAAAGCTCCTTGACGGGATGGATGTCATAATGCAGACAAGGATGCTGATATATCAGCTCGGCCGGGAATGTAATCTTCCAGTTTCTGTCAAAGTCGACTGATGACATTTTAAGAATATTTTAAACCAAAATACAAGACAATGACGATAAAAGAACTTGAACCGTCACTCGTTTGGAAGAATTTCCATGCGTTGACACAGATTCCGAGGCCGTCAAAGAAAGAGGCCAAGGCTGTCGAATATCTTTACAGATTCGGAAAATCACTCGGTCTTGAGACAATCAAGGACGAGACCGGCAATATAATAATAAGAAAGCCTGCTACCCCCGGGATGGAAAACCGGAAAGGTGTGATACTCCAGGGCCATATAGATATGGTGCCTCAGAAGAATGCCGACAAGGTGCATGACTTCGAGAAAGACCCTATCACTACGGTGGTCGACGGAGACTGGGTCCGTGCAGACGGTACAACCCTCGGCGCAGACAATGGCCTCGGTGTGGCTGTTGCTCTTTCGGTTCTTGAATCAAAGGACCTGAAGCATGGACCGGTAGAGGTCCTTGTGACTGTCGATGAAGAGACAGGAATGACCGGTGCAAACAATCTCAAGCCAGGAGTACTGAAGGGCGATATCCTGATCAATCTTGACTCGGAGACAGAAGGAGAGCTTTATGTAGGATGTGCCGGAGGTATCGATGCGACAGCATCTCTTCCATATTCCCTCAAGCAGCTGCAGCCTGGCTACAAGGCCTTCAGAATAGACGCAAAGGGCATGAAAGGCGGACATTCCGGTATGGATATCAATCTGTACAGGGCAAATGCCAACAAGGTGATCGCACGTGTACTTGTACCTCTCCTGCGGGATCACGGTGTGAAGCTCGTCTCGATAGACGGAGGAAACATGCGTAATGCCATCCCTCGTGAAGCCTTTGCTATCGTGCTTGTACCTGAGGCATCTGTAGCTGAGGTCAAGGAGCTTGTCTCTACTGTATATAAAGAGGTGAAGGCAGAATACGCTGCTACGGATCCGGATCTTGCCATCTTCTTTGAGGATGTACCGGTGACTCCGTCAGAATATATAGAAGAGGAGAAGGCCCTTGCGTTCCTGCGTGCTGTGAATGTATGTCCTAACGGCGTATGGCGTATGAGTGATGCCGTGCCAGGCCTCGTGGAGACATCCAACAATGTTGCAATCGTATCTTCCGAAGGCGGTGCATTCCATGTCAAGACTCTCATGAGGAGCTCTGTTGACAGCGAGAAGGCTGCGATTGCCGAGGAATTCCGTTCAGCGTTCGACCTCGCAGGTGCAGTGTCTGAGTTCACCGGCGGATATTCAGGCTGGGCACCGAACAGCAATTCGCCGATACTCCATACCATGAAGAAGGTCTACAAGGATCTGTACGGAAAGGAGCCTGCTGTGATGGCTATCCATGCAGGACTTGAGTGCGGAATACTCGGAGGCAAATATCCTTCATGGGACATGGTCTCATGCGGACCTACTATCATGAGCCCTCATTCACCTGACGAGCGGGTGAACATCCCGTCTGTGAAGAAATGGTGGGATTTTGTAACAAAAGTACTCGAAGAGATCCCTCAAAAATAGTATTTACAGTAAAATGCGGCTAGAGAATCAAAAAGTTTTGATTTTTCGGCCGGAATGGCTATATTTGCAGCCCCTTTTGCAGGAAATGTTCCTGCGGAGGGGCTTGAATATTTACTAACAATTAATTACAAACAAAATGATCAAACAGTACGAGACCGTTTTCATTGCAACTCCCGTTTTGTCTGAAGCTCAGATGAAGGAAGCGGTTGCCAAGTACGTGAACTTCATCAAGGAAAATGGCGGTGAAGTCGTGTACGAAGAGGATTGGGGGCTGAGACAGCTTGCGTACCCTATCCAGAAGAAGACCTCAGGGTTCTATTATCTCATTGAATTCAGGGCAGACACTCAGTTCGTTGATGTACTTGAGACACAGTACCGCAGGGATGAGAGGATCATCAGATTCCTTACATTCGCAATGGACAAGCATGCAGTAGCATATGCTGAGAAGAGAAGAGCTAACAAACAGGCTAAGAAGGAGGAGTAATCATGGCACAGAATACAGAAATCCGTTATCTTAACCCTCCTACAGTAGAAGTAAGGAGGAAGAAATACTGCCGTTTCAAGAAAGCAGGCATCAAATACGTTGATTACAAGGATGCAGAGTTCCTCAAGAAGTTCCTCAACGAACAGGGAAAGATCCTTCCTCGCCGTCTCACCGGTACTTCTCTGAAATTCCAGAGAAAAGTTGCCCAGGCAGTCAAGAGAGCAAGACATCTCGCTCTTCTTCCATACGTAACCGATCTTTTGAAATAAGGAGGACAGCCAAATGGAGATTATACTTAAGAAAGATGTTGCCAATCTCGGCAATGCAGACGATATCGTGACTGTAAAGTCGGGCTATGCCCTCAATTATCTTATCCCTCAGGGATATGCAATCCTCGCTACCGAGTCTGCAAAGAAGGTGCTTGCAGAAAATATCCGTCAGCGTGCACACAAGGAAGCAAAATTCCGTGCAGATGCAGAGGCTCTCGCAGCCAAGCTTGCTGAGGCAGCTGTAAAGGTTGCCGTAAAGGTAAGCGAAAGCGGAAAGATCTATGGTTCAGTTACTACAGCCCAGATCGCTGACGCTCTTGTAGCTGCTGGCCTTGATGTGGACAAGAAGGACATCACTATCAGCGACAGCATCAAGGAACTTGGTGAATATGAAGCAACTGTAAAGTGCTACAAGGACATCAAGGGTACTGTCAAATTTGAAGTTGTAGCTGCTGAATAATCAGTTACTCAGATAAAATGAATTACCCCGTGACTCGGTCGCGGGGTAATTTCTTTTATTCTATGACTAGTGGGTCACATAGCCTTCCGGATGTTTCCCGACCATGTGCATCTGCTCATAGATCTCCTGGATCTTCTTCATGTCGGCCTTAGGGTCATCTGAAAGCTCGAATTTCTGTCCGCGTCCGACACGCTTTGTCTTCCAGTCGAAATAGCCCAGATATACAGGGCAGCCGACTTCCCTTGCTATCGTGTGGAATCCTGTCTTCCATCTCTTTACGGCTTTCCTCGTACCTTCAGGCGCTATTGCCAGGTGCAGCTTCTTTGCCTTGTCCATAGCATGGATGACACTCAGGACGAGAGATGTCGCGTTCTTCCTGTCTACAGGTATAGCCCCTAACCCCTTGAGGATAGGTCCGAGCGGCCACCAGAAGAATTCCTTGGCAATCATCACATGTGCCTTGCCTCCTACCGAAGTATAGTACAGGTATGATATCACAAAGTCCCATCCTGAGGTGTGCGGAACACCGAGTATTACGCATTTGTCTTCAGGAACAGGCGGCTCTACCGCTGTCCATCCCATCGATCTTAGCAAGAATCCGCAGAATTTTCTCCACATATCCTTTATAGTTTTAATTTATTCTTTTCTGGTTTTCTATCCGGATAGTCCGGATATTGACATCTGGTATTTTGGTTCTGTCTGGAATCGTCCATGGCCGTCAGCCGGCATCTGATACGGTTCAGATATTTATGTCTTCAAGCTCTTCTTCGGAACGGAGGTTTTTCCTGATGAAGTTCTGGCGGTCGATTGTGTTGTCTCCCATATAGAATTCCATCAGCTCGGCTATGGATTCTTCGTCGTTTATGTTGACAAGGTCAAGCCGCATGTCTTCTCCGATGAATCCCTTGAACTCATCCGGGGATATTTCCCCCAGACCTTTGAACCTTGTGATCTGCACACCTGCCTTCAGCGCCTTTACAGCGGCTTCCTTTTCTTCCCGGCTGTAGCAGTATCTTGTCTCTTTCTTGTTCTTTACCCTGAAGATAGGTGTCTGGAGGATGTATACATGGCCTCTGCGGATGAGTTCCGGATAATATTTCAGGAAAAATGTCACAACAAGCATCCTGATATGCATCCCGTCGTCATCGGCATCTGTCGCCACTATGATATTGTTGTACCTGAGGTTGTCAGTCTCCTCTTCCACTCCCAGGGCTGCAATGAGGAGGTTGAGCTCCTCGTTTTCCGCCACATGCTTGCGGCTTTCCTTGTAGCAGTTGATAGGCTTTCCCTTGAGGCTGAATACGGCCTGCGTGTTGGCATCGCGGACCTTGGTTATGGTACCGCTTGCGGAAAGTCCCTCAGTTATGAATATGCTGGTCTGCTCAGCCATCTCCTGCTTTCCTGCAGGAAGCTTGTCATTGTAGTGTATCTTGCAGTCCCTGAGCTTCTTGTTGTATATGCTTACACGTTTTGCCCTTTCCTTGGCCTTTTTCTGTATGCCTGATATCTCTTTCCTCTCCTGCTCGGATGCAAGTATCTTCTCCTGCATGGCGGCAGCTGTCTCCTTGTGGATATGGAGATAGTTGTCGAGATTGGTCTTTATGAAGTCATTGACGAAAGACCTGATGGTAGGTCCTCTGTCCGGGACTATGGTGCCGTCAGCCTGCTTTACGGTCTTGTCCCACATGTATGTGGAGCCCAGCTTGATCTTGGTCTGTGACTCGAAG
Source organism: Candidatus Cryptobacteroides intestinigallinarum (assembly GCA_017694785.1). GTDB lineage: Bacteria > Bacteroidota > Bacteroidia > Bacteroidales > UBA932 > Cryptobacteroides > Cryptobacteroides intestinigallinarum. The sequence continues at coordinate 64,715 of JADIMK010000040.1, read as the reverse complement.
TGCGGCTCCTGTATCTGTATGCTTATGGCTCCGACTACACCTTGCCTTACATCTTCAGGTGCATAGTCTTTCTTGAAGAATTCCTTTATCGTCTTTGCTATGGCTTCCCTGAATGCAGCCAGGTGGGTGCCTCCGTCCCTCGTGTTCTGTCCGTTGACAAATGAGAGGATGTTCTCTCCGTAGCTGTTGCCGTGTGTTAGGACAATCTCTATGTCTTCACCTTCAAGATGTATAGGCGGATACAGGGGCTGTTCGGAGATGTTGTCGTTGATAAGGTCAAGAAGTCCGTTCTTTGAAAGATATGGAGTCCCGTTGTAGTTGAGTGTGAGTCCTTTCTTCAGATATGCATAGTTCTTGACCATCGATATGACGTAGTCGTCGTTGTATGCATAGCTGCCGAACATCTCTTCGTCCGGAGTGAATCTTACCAGCGTACCGTTCTTTTCTTTTGTCTCGCGCCGGCCTGAGTCAAGCAGCTTGCCGCAGCTGAAAAGTGCATAGGAACTTTCACCGTCCCTGAATGACTCTACATAAAACGATGAAGACAAGGCATTGACAGCCTTTGTTCCGACACCGTTCAGCCCGACCGATTTCTTGAACGCGCTGTCGTCGAACTTTCCGCCTGTGTTGAGCTTGCTTGTGACGTCTATCACTGAATTGAGAGGAATTCCCCTGCCGAAGTCCCTGACAGTTACCTCCTTGTCATGTATGGTGATATTGATGGACTTGCCGTATCCCATGGCGAATTCATCGATCGAGTTGTCGATGATCTCTTTGAGAAGGACATAGATTCCGTCTCCGGGATTGTCTCCGTTGCCGAGACGGCCGATGTACATGCCGGCTCTTTTGCGGATATGCTCGTTCCATTCAAGTGTCTTGATGTTGTCTTCAGTGTAGTTGTTCACAGTCTCGGCCATAGTAAAAAAGAATGCACAAATCTCTGCAAAAATAACAAAAAACTCTTAAATATCATTTTGCTGTCGAGTCTTTCTCGTATCCGGTACTATTGGATTGTTGGCCGGAAATATCTAACTTTGCAAGATAATTTGTTAATTTCTTAACCAGAAAATGAGACGAACAGGATTAATCTTAACGGGAATCGCATTCTTGTTCTCATCTTGTACAGAGGAGTTTACCTCGCCATCACTCAATGGCGGAGGAGAAGTGGTCATCTCACTTACTTCTTCTGAGGGGACAAACACGGTTCCTGGGGTCAGAGCAGACGATACCCGGTCTTCTTCTGATCCGTTGTTACCTGACATTGCAGATTTCGAGGTGGAAATCTACAATTCTTCCGGAATCCGCCTTTACCGGGATACCTATGAAGCAACAGAAGGCCGGAAAATACCATTGAATGCCGGAGAGTACAGATTGCTCGCCCAGTGGGGAGATTCCACTGGAATAGGTTTCAATTCCATATGGTATGCTGCAGACAAGACGTTCACGGTGCATGAACAGACAGTAGAGGAGCTTAGTGCTGTCGCAAAGATGTCGAAGGTAAAGGTGGCCGTAAAGTACGGTACGAATCTTAAGCTCGAGTACAGCCAGTATCATTCAAGAGTGCGGCTGGACGGTTCCGCCACGCGTTACCTCAAGTTTGAGAAAGACGAGACCAGGGCAGGATACATGCCTGCCGGAAGCATCGGGTATGAATTCTACGCTATTGTTGACGGTGAGTGGAAATATTATCCAGCTGAGCCCGTCGAATGCAATCCTAATGATTTTGTGACATTCTATGCTGAACTGAATACAGGAACCGGAAATCTCGATCTTGTGACAGTGCGTACGGATGATTCCATGAATGTAATTGAAAAGCATGAATCCATACCGGCAGATGCTGCTCCCAAGGATCCTCCTGTAATTACTTTATATGGATTTGATGACAACAATTCCTGTGAGGTCACTGAAGCAGTGGACAAAGACTGGCTGCAGGCAGACATCGAAGCCAGAGCTGGTGTGAAAAGCTTCACTCTGAGGGTTAAATCCGATTATCTCGCCTCACTCGGGGTTCCTCAGGATACGGACATAGACCTCTCTTCTGCAGATCTTGATCCGGCCGTCAGGGAAGCCCTCAGGTCAGTGGGGATAAGATGGCCACGCTCATTGGCTGGAGAACGTTTTGCAAATCTTGATTTTTCCGATGTCCCTAATTCTCTCAGATATGACCCGGCCAACGGATTTTCTGCAGAATTCACATTGACAGTAAAAGATGAGCTTGACAGGAGTACTTCTGAGGCATTTTCTGTCAATGAAGTTGCTCCATCCGGACTGTCGTTTACCGTAGAGGACTGGAATGCCTATGCAAGGAGCATAAGGTATCTTTCTTCATCCATCCAGGTCGGCAACCCTTCCGCAGTCGCATTACAGTACAGGCGCAGCGGCTCAGGTGATGTCTGGACAGATGTCGTCCCGGCTTCTGTTTCGGGTACGGCTGCTTCTTATTCTGATATAGCGGGACTCGCTCCGTCTACTTCATACGAACTCAGAGCCATATACAACCATAATGAGAATGTGGCAACTTCTCCTGTGACTCTCCAGACAGAGGCCGCAACCCAGTTCCCTAATTCAGGATTTGAGGAATGGACAGATGAGATGTTCAATTTTGAGCTCGGGTGGTCAATATTCTCAAGGGACAAATCCATAGAATGGTACAGGCCATGGCTCAGCGGCGGAGAGGAAAGATGGTGGGATGTCAACAGCAAGTACACCATGCCTGGCAATTATTCATGGATAGATCTAAACCAGAATACGGCAAATTTCCCGAGCGTCGGATATACTGTTTCGGATGTCTATGCAGGGACAAAGTCTGCGAAGCTGTTTACCGTATGGGTCGGCTACAGTGTTGATAAAGTCAATCGTCTTTCCAGAGGAGAACTCTTTGCAGGAACAGCAAATGATGACGGAACGCATGCTTCTGAGGGCCGGTCTTTCGGGAGCAGACCATCTTCAATAGAGTTTGCATATAAGTATACCCCGGCAGGTGACGAGAAGTTTTATATGCTTGTGCAGCTGCGCGATGCCTCCAATAATGTATTTTCGTCAACTGAGATTACCGACGGTCCTGCCGCCTCGACATGGCAGAGGATGACTGTACCTCTTTCCTATTCGGACAATACGAAGAAGGCTGCGTCAGTCTATGTGATCTTCAAGTCTTCATCTTCATCGGCGCCTTCATATTCGGAGCAGTCCATTACATTGGGTGCCAATGATTCCGGTGGAGAAAACCTATATTCTTCGGGCTGTAACATAGGAAGTATACTCTATCTGGACGATATTTCTCTCGTATATGAATAGAGTCGGACAGCCGTAAGATCCAACGATATCAAATGAATAATGACAAGATAGTCCAATCCAGAAAAAAACAAGATATGAAAAAGATATTCATAATGCTGCTGGCTGTTGCTGCTGTTGCTGCAGGATGCCAGAAAACCAGGACAAATGATGCTGCTACAGGTACATTGTCTTTTACAATGTCTTCTGCTGACGATGAATACAATGACAGGGAAGAAGGTATGCTTGACAGCAAGTCTTCCCCATTGACAAAGGCTTATGACAAGGAGGATGCATTGAATTCGATGCTTGTGACAATATCGAACAATTCAGGTGTCGGTGAGCCTCGCCAGTGGGTCTATTCAGAAATGCCGTCTGTGCTTGAACTCACTGAAGGACAGTATACAATCACGGCTGTTTCTCCTGACAGCAGAATCGCTGCCTGGGACCAGCCTGTATTCGGAGGCTCAAAGGAATTTACCATAATGGCCGGACGCACATCTACTGTCGAACTTGTCTGCGGCATCACCAATGTGAAGGTAAGCATCAGATGCACCGAGCAGTTTCTGAAGGAGTTCACGGATTTTTCGATAACAGTAAGAAGTGATGCAGCGACATCAGACGACGGCTTCCTCATCTGGGGACCTTCCGAAGTCTCAGAAAGCAAGGAGGGCTATTTTGCCGCAGCCGACCTCAATGTCACTGTCCAGGCCTACAGATGGTCAGATGCTACACATCAGCAGGATCCTGTACAGGCATCCCTGCCTGTGACCGGAGTGCAGGCCAAGGACCATATTATCCTGAATATCGATGCAAAGGCGACAGGCGCTGCCCAGGCTGGAGAACCTGATGGTTCAGGCAGTTCATTCATTACAATCGATGACAGCACGAACGACAAGAATGAAAATATCTTCATTGATGGACTTGAGGAGATCCCTGTGCCGGGTGAAGACGGCAACCAAGGTGGAGAAGAGCCGGATCCTGATCTTCCTGCCGCACCTTCGCTGGAGTGGACCGCAAATCCTGATTTCGGACCGATGGAGATAACAGAAGGAATGGATGTCAATCTCGTCGTCAATGTCCCTGGCAAGATCGCTACATTTGTCGTAGGGGTACAGTCATCTGTGCTTGAACCTATCGTCGGTACAAGCATGGACCTGATCTACGACAAGACTTTCATTGAGTCATTCGGAAGCCTCTTCCCGACAGGAGATGCTCTTCTGGGACATACTTCAGTCAACTTCTCTCTTTCAGCGCTTGTGCCGATGATAGCAGGACTTGGCGCAACACCTGGCTCCGAGCATATCTTCACTCTCAATGTCTCTGACGAATCTGGACAGTCCCTCAGTCGGGCGCTTACATTTGTAATGCCGGCTGAATAGTCAGGTCTCTAATCTGAGAAAAACATGAATAGTATATTCAGATATATTTTGTCCGTCCTGACGATCTGCATGCTTCTTTCATGCCGGAAAGACTCCCTGTCTGAAGAAGGGTATGGCTTTCTGAGCGCGAGGGTGCATGAGGACCAGTCTATGCAGGTTGTCATACCGGAGCTCAGAAGCAGTTCAGAGGAAGCCCAGGCTTTCAGCCTTACTGTATATGATGCTCTTGATGTGAGGACTGCCTTTGTTCCGGATTGCTCTGTGCTTCCGGACGAGCCCCTCAAGCTTATGGCAGGGCACTATACGGCTGTAGTGTCGTCGGCCACATCTCCTGACGCAGTTTTCGGGCAACCTTTCTATAGCGGCAGTACGGCCTTTGATATAAAGGCTGGTGAGGTGTCGAATATTGATGTCGTTGCGACGATAGAAAATACGTGTGTGACTGTTGAATATGATGATGCTGTAAAACAGGCTTTCTCTTCCATGGATTTCACTGTTTCCAACGGCCGTGGAGAGCTGGTGTTCAGCACATCAGACGGCACATCAGATGAAAAGGGATATTTCAGCGTCACAGGAACTCTTCAATGGACACTTTCCCTGGTAAATACAGATGGTGTAAAGTATCAAGATATAACAGGAACTGTAGAAGATGTCAAGGGAAATGAACATTACAAGTTCAGCTGGAGTCTGGCTTCTGATACGGAAGATATAGGTGCAGGCGCGGTATCCATCATTCTTGATGACAGCATGAATGAAAAGGAATATACCCTTGTCATAGATCCTGAGGATTCCACTGTTCCTGTAATTTCAGCTGACTTTGATTACTCGGATGTTATCTCGGTTGAAGTAGGAGATGCTGCATCCAGAATCATTAGCATATCTTCGGAAGACGGTTTTTCCACTCTCTTCCTTAAGTATTCTGATCCTGTGGAGCTTTCTGCAGAATCCTTTGATCTGGTCGGCGCTTCATCGGAGACAGTTTCTGCTCTGGCAGCAGCCGGCATAAGGGTTTCGTCAGTCACAGAATCATCCACATCTGCAACTGTAGATCTCACAGACTATATAAAGTCATTACCTATAGGGAATTATACTGTATCAGTCCAGGCTATTGACCGTGGACACAGTCTTGCAGAGCAGGATTTTGTCTTCCAGATCATATCAAACCTGGATGCAGAGGCTGTGTCTGCTTCCCCATGGGCGGTGTTTGCAGATGTCACTGGCCGTTGGTTTGCTCCACAGCAGCCGGCCGGGCTTTCATTCCAGTACAGGAAGGCATCAGAGTCGCAGTGGACTGACTTTTCGGGGGAAATTGTCCCTGGTCCATCCACAAGGACATTCACGGCAAGGCTTAAGAACCTAGATCCCGAGACCGTATATGTATTCAGGGCTGTTTCAGCTGAAGACAAGGAGACAACTGAACTTGAATTCACGACAGAGTCAGCCGGAACTGTTCCAAACCTGTCGTTTGATGCGTGGTATCAGGACGGGAATGTGTGGTATCCTGACGAGAGTGCGGACAATTTCTGGTGGGACAGTGCAAACGGCGGAACAAAGACGCTTTCAATATATCCTACAACTCCGGCTGAAGAGGAGTACATATATGTCAAAGGAGAGGGCAAGAATGCAGCCCGCCTGGAGAGCAAGAGCGCTACACTGGTTGGACTTGCCGCCGGGAACATATATACAGGACGTTTCATCAAGGCTGTCATCTCTCTCTCGAATCCGGGAGCAGAGCTTGACTGGGGCGTGCCGTTTACGTCTCGGCCTCTGGCTCTGACAGGATTCTACTATTATCTGCCGAAGACTATCGACCAGGCAAAAGGTGCGTATGCATCCATGAAGGGCCAGCAGGACATCGGGCAGATACAGATAATGCTGACCGACTGGGATGCTCCGTTCCGTGTAAGTACAGCTTCCGGACAGTTCGTCAAGCCTCAGACCGATCCAGGTATCATAGCCTACGGTACGATAGATCTCAATGCGACTGACTCTTACCAGCCGTTTACCATCAAGATCGACTACAGGGATCTGACAAGGAAACCGAAGTACATAGTCATTGTTGCAGCTGCAAGCAAGTATGGAGATTACTTTACAGGAGGTGTGGGGAGTACCCTGTATCTGGATGAGTTTTCATTAATATATGATCCTGATGCACTTTAAGCTGCTCAGAGGTGACAACAACGATTTCATGATTTTTGTTCCATAGACCCAAAGAGATGAAAAACAACATATTGACAGCAATACTGGCCTTGGCCATCATATCTGTCCCTTCAGTATATTCAAAGGAGAAGAAACCTGTTGAACCGTTCGACAGAGGCATTTCGCGCGGCAAGTCCGTCTTTATCCCGAAGGGAACAGTCGGAGCAGGTGTCTCTTTTTCCTACAATAACTACAGCATAGGGAATTCGGCTTCAGATGCCGGCTATGCCATGCTTTTCTCATTGCTGCAGGATATCCATGGAAACATGATGTCTTTCGGAATAGCTCCATATGCGTCATATTTCATCGCCGACAATCTTTCGGTAGGAGCCAGATTTGACTACGACCGTTCGATTCTAGGCCTTGGAAATGCAAATGTATCCCTTGGCGATGCAATGACATTCAGCCTGAACAACTTCAACTATTTCAAGCAGTCATATACGGGGGCCATAACTCTCAGAAACTATATGCCTATAGCTGACAGCAAACGTTTCGCCATGTTCACAGAACTTCGGGCTACAGGCGGATACGCCCAGTCTGAGACCTACAAGATTGATGAAGGTGACAAGTTCGGGACTTATCAGGATATCTACCAGTTCGAGCTGGGACTTGTACCTGGAATCACAGCCTTTGTCACAAATGAAGTGGCTGTCGAGATTTCCGTGGGCCTGCTCGGATTTAACTATCAGAAGGTCGTCCAGGTGACAAACCAGGTTGAGCACAGTGAGATGGAGAGCAGCGGTGCCAACTTCAAGATCAATCTGTTTTCCCTGAATTTCGGCATGTCATTCTACATCCCGACTGGAGCCCACAGGATGAAAAAGGCGACTAAATAGATAAGGAGGACTGTCAGATGAAATTCCCGTATTTGTTGTTTGCTGCGGCGTTGCTCAGCATGCAGTCTTGTCTGATTGATAATGACATGTCATATCCGAGGGTACAGGCTGATGTCCTTGCGTTTGCCGTGGAAGGACAGAAATCATGTATCATCAATACAGATACAAGAAAAGTGGACATTGTCCTGGCAGAGACAGCATATGCCAATTCCCTGAAAGTGACAGAAAGCCGTATTTCTGATGGAGCTATATCCCACGGATTTCCTGTAGCTGGGGATGTGATAGACCTTGCGCAGCCGAGGCGATATACCCTCAGCACTTATCAGGACTACGAATGGACTATATCTGCTTCTCAGCCTATTGAAAGATACATCAGGTGTGAAAACCAGGGGTCATCCCCTATAATAGATCCTGTGATGAAGACTGCCAATGTCTTTGTCGTGGATAACCAGAGCCTCCAGAGTGTCACCATTACGGATATGAAGCTTGAGCGGGAAGGTTCTCTGATATATCTTGTGACAAAAGGAGCCGACGGCTCAGAAACCGTCAGAGAGACACCCTGCAGTTTCCCTCTTGAAAATGTCGATGTCCTGACAGGCCTTGATGTAGAAGTCCGTTACGACGATGTCAAGGTCCGCTGGAAACTGTCCTTTGAGCAGGAAGCAGTCCCTGTAGAGATAACCCTCGCTGATCCTTGGTGTTACCATGTAGACATAGAGGCGACATTCGGACGTACCGGCACTCCTTATGTGGAATATAGAAAAGTTATTGAAAATCAGTCTGATACTGATGGCTGGATACGTTTTGATGATGTGACTGTTGACGGGATAAACATTTCAGCATCAGTGCCGGGTGACGGTATCTCAGAGGAGTCAGAGAAACTTGATCCAGGAACAGAGTATGAGTTGAGGGTATGTACAGAAGATGCATCAAGTGAAATTGTGAAAGTGACGACCGGTGAGCCGCTGCAGCTCTATAACATGGGCTTTGATGACTGGTATTCGGTCAAATCCGGAAAATTCGACATCTGGTATCCGGGACTCAATGACACGTATAAGGTCTGGGATTCAGCCAATCCTGGTTCCGGGGCATTCGTCGGCTCTTTGACATCACCTACTGATGCCGTAGCAGTAACAGGACCTGGCAAGCGTGCTGCAAAGCTTGAAAGCAAGAACGCAGTCATTGCATTTGCCGCCGGGAACATCATTACCGGACAGTTCAAGGGCATAAGCGGTTTGGGAGCCATAATGGACTGGGGTACTCCGTTCAGCGGACGTCCTTATGCGCTGAAAGGCTACTATGCCTATAAGCCTGTGCCGGTCAATACAGCAAAGGATCCTTACAAGGATCTCATGAACACGATGGACCAGTGTCAGATCCTTGTCATCCTGACAGACTGGACAGGTCCGTTTACAGTCAATACTTCAGAGAATATCTTTGTGGACCAGACACCAGCCAATGAGCACATCATAGCATACGGAAAGATGGAAAGCGACAAGGATACATTCATGGATCCTGCTGCTGATGCAAACGGCTATATACCTTTCACCCTTGAACTTGAATACTGGAAGAAAGGAGCTGTGCCTACATATGCGGTGGTCATTGCCTGCGCAAGCTATAAAGGAGATTACTTCACAGGAGGAATCGGCAGCGTGATGTATGTGGACGAATTCGAATTTGTCTACGACTGATTCCGCGTATTTTCTGATTCCGGCAGCATTTGCTGATGTGATGCACCGGCAGGGAATCATCCCTGATCTAAGACAGAAACATAGTCCCGAAGCCTACGCACAGGGCTATGAGACAATTGAGGAGCTTCGCATAGACGAAGCTCTTCTTGTCTTGTGCAAGAAGGGGAAGGGAAGAGTGCCCGTCCTGTGATATACAACTGGAAAGCAGAACGGAAAGCGGGACAATACCTGCTGAATAGAGTGTGATGAAGAGCATATGCGGACCTGATTCCGGAATCAGACCGATGAGCGCCGCCAATATGATCATCAATGCAGTATTGTCACTTATCCAGGAACTGATGTCAATGTAATGCATCAGAATTCCAATGACAGCCATTATCCCGAATGTCCAGCCGAATATGGTGGGAAGATGCCTCAGGATTATGTGATCCCAGAGCTGATGCTCCACAAGATGGTCTGATCCTTTCCAGATGATGGCTACAAGTATCAGGCTGAGGCAGGCAAACAGTACGTTCATCCAAGTCTCGTCAAGGAGGTGCAGGTCCAGAAGACCTTCTCCTAAGCCTGTTTCGTGGACGCCATGCTGATGGACTGCTTCTGAGACTGTACCATGGTCATGGCCGAAGAGACCTGTCAGGAGTGCTGCCAGAAAGAGCAAGACGCCTGTCAGCAATATAGTCCTTTTCCAGCCGAAAGTCCGGTCCTTATCCTGATTTGACATGCCGTTGTCGCCACTATGGCATTCATGGCCATGTGTATGCAATTCATGCCCGTTGCTTCTGCGGCAGCAGCTGTCTGGCAATATTTCCCCGTCCTTGTCGCTTCTGGGGCGCCTTATGCCTGCGAATTCTATAAGAAGGCCAGCTGCAATAGCTATGGCGAAAAGCAGGAGAAAAATCCACAGGGCTTTTTGGGGCTCCATGGCAATCAGCATGAAAGCTTCATCCCCAGTTGAAGCTACCATCATGGCTACAAGGGCTCCGAAGCCTATGAGTCTCTGCGAATAGAGAGATACGGCAGCAAAGCCACCGATGCAGCCTGGTATTGACCCGAGCAAGGCTGCTACACCTATCTGGCTTATCCTTGAGTTTCTCAGACCTCTGAAGAAATGTCCCTTTGATTCAAGGTCTATTGATTCTATCAGCATCATCATGATGCACACGAGCCCGGTGATCATGATTGAGTTGAGCAAAATGTCTGTCAACATGTGCATCAGCATCCCTTTCCGTCTTATTCTATCCAGCCTGTAATGAAAAGATTTACTATAGGTCTTGACGGAGAATTTGTGGTAAGAGTCACAATCACAAGAGCTTCACCATCCGGCATGGAGGATGTGTCAAGGTTTACCTCAAAGGCCCCTTTCATGCCGCATCCGACTACTGGAATTGCAGAGCTTGAGGCGTCAGGCCAGTCTGTATCTACCTTGTATACTTTGAAATCAGACTTGCCTATGTTGCTGAAGCTGAATGTGGCCTTTACCGGAGTGCCGGCCTTGATCTTGCCGAATGAATATGTGCTTGAGTTGAATACAGGCCGGGAGCCGTTGTCTCTCTGCTCCTTTGTCATGGAACTGAAGTTCTCTTTGGTGAAGGCATATACAGATATCCTGCCGGTATCCTCCCCGTCCTCAGAGGCAGAGTATCTTTTCCCGTTGACAAGAGGAGTCGCATAATAGAAATTCTTTCCCCATCTGCTGCGGTCTGCCTTGACAGTAAAGCGGAGGTCTGCCGTACTTCTGGCCGGTATCGGATTAGGCGATATTTCTACTGTAAGACCTGGAGTAATGTCAGTGAAAGTTATCTTCAGCGGAGAAGAGGACAAGTTGGCAACCTTGACGTCGTCGCTGCGGTATCCGCCCTGCTCAAGGTTCCCGCATTTGAGTTGAGTGCTTCTCATGCCGAGGCTGCCGAAACGCACCGGATACATTTCTTCCAGGCTGAGCTGTTTCTCATGGCTTATCCCGCGCAGCTTCAGTATCACAGGAGTACTGATCCCTGATATATATGCGGTAAGGTTCTTGTCAAAAGGATAAGGCCCTTCATCGTTGGTGTATGTGGATGATATTGTGCCGGTCTTTCCTGGCATTATCGGCTCTTTGGTCCACTGGACGTCTGTGCAGCCGCATGAGGTAACAACGTTGTAGATGACGACAGGCTTGTCGCTTATGTTTTTCATCGTGAAGGTGCAATGGAGTGGCCCGTCGGAAAGCATTACATCTCCGAAGTCACAGACAGTCCTGTCGAACTCCACTTTCCCTCCTATCTTTTCCTGGGCATATATGGCTGGGGATATTGTCATCAGCAGAAATGCCGCCAGATATGTCATGTACAAATGTCTTTTCATTCCTATGTTTCTTAGCAGAGTGCCCCGCACCCATCAGTACGCAAAAATACTAAATATAAATTTGATTATTCGGACTTAATCACATAAATTTGTGTCTTGTATCACGACAATACAACATTGGACAAGTTGATGGAGATTACCTCCATTACGGTTCTACTAACAATTAAAAGGATAAAAAAATGGCTTACAAGATTTCAGAGGATTGCGTAGCATGCGGAACCTGCATCACCGAGTGTCCATCAGGCGCAATTTCAGAGGGAGACATCTACAAGATCGATCCTAACGTTTGTGTTGACTGCGGAACATGCGCTGACGTATGTCCGATGGGCGCAATCTCACCGGCAGAGTAGTCTGCCCTCAGTCTTCATGCGGCCGATGCCGCATTGCAGGGAGGTTGACGGAACCGTCAGCCTCCTTTTTTATTTTTAAGCCCGTATCCCCATTCGTATTTGACCATCATGGTTTTTTACCAATTTTTGAGGATTGCCGTGCGTGCTGCGTGCCCGTACCTTTGCACTGCGATTCAAAAATCAAAACATCAAAAACAGGTATACAATGAAAAAGATCATCAAGGCAATCTCTCTGATTGCATTTTCGGCAGCCTTCACGGCGTGCGGCGACAATGGGGGTGATACCCGGGAAACGGAAGTGAATGTCAACGATATGGCGGGAACATACGCCGGCTATACTTTGGCGTCCTGCTCGTATTTTCAGGATATGCTTGCAGAAGACCAGACCATTACGGTGACCGCCGGGACGGACGGCACGGTTTCATTGGGCTATGTTTCCGACACCTGGGGCGAGTTTTCATTTTCAGGATGCACCGTGACAAGGACGGGGTCGGAATACAGCGTGTCCGGGACAGGCATCACCGAGATGGGGATGGGCGGAAGTACGAGCAGTTACGATGCATCAGTTTCCGCGACCATAGCCGCTGACAAGACCTCTGCCGGATTCATCTTCACCGTGCCGTCAGTGATGGGAGGGCTTACGATAGAATTTACGCAGGGCGAGGTGCCTTCCGCATTGGCAGTGGCAGGGACATACAGCGGATCCTTTGCCCTTTCGGTCGGCGGGTCGTCACAGGGGACTGAGACTCTGAACTGTACAATAACATACAAGACGGACAGCACGGTGGACATCGCATTGGACGAGTTCACCGCCATGGGGACAATGAAATTCTCCCTTTCGGCTGAAGATGTGGCCGTGGCGGAAGCAGCGGACGGGTATTCTCTTTCCGGTGAAATAGACACCGTAAGCGGAGAAACGAAGGTTACGGGGTCTGTGTCGGGGACGGTAGGCAGCGACGGTACTGCGGAGATAACCTTTGTCTTCACGCCTGGGGCTATGCCTATGTCCATAACAGGGGTGTTCACTTCTCCGGCCCCGGACGGCGGAAACGGCGACAGTGCGGAGGAGGGCGGCAATGAATAGGCATTCTGCCTTTCTGGCATCGTCTATATTGGCGGGAACGGCACTCATGCTGTTCCCGTCTTGTGAGAGCGGCATCCTCGGAGGACTGTATGATGTGCCGGAGACAAGTTCCGACTACGGCTTCATCCGGACCGAAACGCTTACGGGGCACGGGACCATCTATATTAACACCTCGCAATACACGCATTGGGTGTACCTTGATTTTCAGAATGCCGTGGCGGACTCCGTGAACATAGTTTCCGGCGATCCCCTGCCGGATACATGGGACATCGCGGTCCACAGGTACGACACCAAGACCAACGGAGGGGCCGTGGCGATGACTTCGGACACGGACATAGATGACTATGCGGATTCCGGAGAGATGCCTGATGACGATGTTTTCGTGGAGGACATCTGGACGGAAGATGTCATTGCGATAGACATGAGCGGCATGATGCAGGGCAATATAGAATATACTGCGGACTGGTTCAATGCCGAACTTTCCAAATGGCTCGATGTGGACACAAGCACGATGCCGCCTATATACACAAAGTCCGACAATGTCTTTGTACTGAAACTCCAGGACGGGAGACATATTGCCCTCAAGCTGGAGAACTACATGGACGGGAGCGGGACAAAAGGCTATATGACCATACAGTACAGGACTTTGGACGGAAATTTATGATGACGGCAATGAATTTCGTGAAATATGTGCTGATGCTGGCAATGCTTGCCGGCTTTGCTGCGGAGTCCTCTGCGCAATACACCGTAAGGGGGAAGATTACGGACAAGGCAGGGGAGCCTCTTGCCGGTGCGGGAGTGACTGTCCGCGGCCTTCCCGGAGCGGGTGCCGTCACAGGGTCCGACGGAAACTATGTCCTTGAAATCCCCGACAATTCCAACCATACAATAGTCGCATCATTCATAGGCTTCATGACCCAGTCCCGTCTGGTGAAACCCGACGGCAACAATGACGGGAATTTCTCTCTTGACGAGAATCCCGTGACCCTCGACCAGGTGGTGGTGACAGGCACGCGCACCCCGAAGACTCTGATGGACGCCCCCATCACCACAAGGGTCATATCGGACCTGGACATAGCCAGAAGCGATGCATCCAATATCCAGGACCTGCTGATAACCGAACTTCCGGGGATAGAATTCTCGTTTTCGATGGATCAGCAGGTGAATGTCAACCTTCAGGGCTTCGGCGGAAGTTCCGTGCTGTTCCTCATCGACGGAGAGCGCATTGCGGGTGAGACTCTTGACAATGTGGACTACAACAGGCTCAATCTCGACAATGTGGAACGCATAGAGATTGTAAAGGGAGGTGCATCGTCCCTGTACGGCTCCAATGCCGTGGGCGGGGTGATCAACCTCATCACCAAGGAACAGAGCGAACCCTGGTCGGTCCGCCTGAATGCCAGGTATGGAGCCCACAATGAGCGGCGCTATGACGGCAGTGCCGGCTTTTCTGCAGGAAAGGTCAGCAATGTCCTGAATGCCCAGATGACCGGCATCGACACTTACGATGTCGGCGGCACGGGCGATTTCAGCACGGTGTACGGAAACAGGACCCTCAGTGTGAAGGACCGTCTTGTATATGCTCCGGTTGAAGGTCTGAAACTGACCGGGCGCATAGGATATTACCAGAGGGAAAGGGATGCGGATGCTATTGTCAAGGACAGGTACAGGGACATCAACGGCGGGCTGAAGGGCGCATACGAATTCGGCGATGCCGGGAATGTGGAACTTTCCTATTCATACGATGAATACAACAAGAGTGACTGGATGACCAATACCGGTGCCGATGTGCTCAACTACAGCAATGTGCAGCACAATGTCAGGGCTCTTTTCAACTGGACCTTCGGCAAGACCGGCACTCTGACGGCAGGCGGGGACTTCATGAATGACTATCTGCTCTCATACCAGTTCGAGGACGGTCGCAGCTACAGCCAGATGACGGCTGATGCCTTTGCCCAGTTCGACTGGAATGTGCTGAAGGGATTCAATGTCATCGGGGCGTTGAGGTATGATTATTTTTCCGCAAAGAAACTGAGCAGCCTTTCCCCGAAGATAGGCCTGATGTACAGGATAGACAGTGACCGGGCAGGGCATTTTGCCTTCAGGGGATCGTACGCCAAGGGATTCCGTGCCCCGACGCTCAAGGAGATGTACATGTCGTTCGACATGGCGAGCATCTTCATGATATACGGCAATCCGGACCTGCTCTCAGAGGTGAGCCACAATTTCACCCTTTCTGCTGAATATTTCAAGAAATACTGCAATGTCACTGTGGCCGGATATTTCAACATGGTCCGCAACGGCATCACCACCGTCTGGAATGAGCAGCTGAACAGCATGCGTTATGCCAATGATGCCCCGACGAATATAGCGGGGGCGGATGTCACTTTCTCAATGCGGCTCCCGTGCGGCTTCGGGGCTAAACTGGCCTACACATATTCGCACGAATACACAACGGACGGCTCCCCTTCCATGTCCACTACCCGGCCGCATTCCCTGACCGCAAGGGTTGAATATGGACGCGAATGGAAGAACTACGGGTTCAACCTGTCATTGAGCGGACGCTATCTCGCCGGGTTCAGCACCCATGTCTACGCCGACACCACCTTTGAGACCCTGGACATGCAGAGATATCCGGGCTACACCATCTGGAAGCTCATGTTCACCCAGGACATCTGGAAAGGCATAAGCCTCAATTTCATAGTTGACAACCTCTTCAACTACAGGCCTGACTATTATTACAGCAATTCCCCTGTGACTGTCGGGACCACATTTGCCGCAGGCCTGTCATTGTCGATAGAAGAAATGTTCAGAAAATGATTTTATGGATGACAGAAGTTGGGCATTTTACGCATAAGTACAAGTAATTTTTATAAAGGACAGGAATGAACAGGAAAAAGATCATCATCGTGCTGGCGGCCTCAGTGGCCGTTTCGGCACTGTGCCTGGTCTGGCAACGGTGGTTCGCCGCCACGGAAGTGGCGTTCGTGAACTGGCAGGTGTCGGACCTCGGGCAGATTTCCAAGGCCAATGACAACGGCTTTGTGAAGATCCGGGAACTTCCGGTATCCCGCCTTTCCGAGGCCGGACGGTATGACATGGTGTTTGTCAACGGCATGGGCATCCGTATAACGGCTGAGCAGAGGGAAGGGCTTCGCCGGGCTGCGGAAAAGGGGCTGCCGGTCCTCGTGACGGCCGCGACCAATCCGGACAACAATATCGTTTCACTTGACTCCGCAGACAATGCAGCCATAAGGCAGTATATCGCCGGAGGAGGCCGTGCCAACTACAGGAACATGCTTTCGTATGTGCGCAGGCATGTGGACGGGAAAGTTTTCAAGGCTCCCGAGCCTCAGGCGGCTGTGGAGCGTACATACTACATGCTTTATCATCCGGATCCCTCCGATCCGGGCAACGAGGACCTCGGCTTCAATTCTGTGGCGGAATATGAGGCGTTCCTGAAAGCCAGCGGGCTTTATGATGCCGATGCCCCCGGAGTCATCCTCACAGGGCAGATGGGCGAGCCTTCCGACCTCATACGCAGGCTTGAAGAGACCGGAAACATGGTCTATCCGGTGAGATTTGCCGCTACATTCTTCCGCAGGGGACATGCCGACAGCGTGGATGTGGCTGCTGTGATAAATATGGCCCACGGCCGGATGGGAGACTATATCGTGGATTATCTGACAGAAAAGAATGTTCCTCTTTTCGCCCCTCTCAATGTGAACAGCCTTGTCGAAGACTGGGAAAATGACCCGATGGGAATGAACGGAGGCTTCATGTCACAGAGTATCGTCACTCCAGAGATTGACGGGGCTATAAGGCCGTTCGTCCTTTTCGGCAACTATGTCAGCCGGGAGGACGGGCTGCAGTACCTTCATGCGATTCCTGAGCGGCTGGAACATTTCGTGACGGCGGTCAACAATCATATTTCCCTCAGGCATAAGCCGAACCGGGAGAAGAGGGTCGCGATATATTATTTCAAGGGCCCCGGCCAGAGTGCCCTGACTGCCGGCGGGATGGAGGTCGTGCCTTCGCTTTATAACCTTCTTGTCCGGCTCCGTGCGGAGGGCTATGATGTGTCCGGTCTGCCGGATTCGGCAGAGGAACTGGGAAATATGATACAGGAGAGGGGAGCTGTGTTCGGCGCTTATGCCGAAGGGGCGATGTCCGCCTTCATCAGGACGGCCGAGCCGGAGATCATCACGCCTGAGGAGTATGCAGGATGGGTTTCAGAATCTCTCGGAGATGACATGTATGCCGAGGCTGTGGCCGTGAACGGGGAATTTCCCGGAAGCTATATGTCCACTCCGGAAGGCAATCTTGCCCTTGCAAGGCTCAGGTTCGGCAATGTGGTGCTGCTTCCGCAGCTTGCGGCCGGGATGGGCGACAATGATTTCGAGATAGTACATGGCACCGATGCCGCACCTCCGCATGCCTATATTGCATCTTATCTGTGGACCCAATACGGATTCAAGGCGGATGCTCTCATTCATTTCGGGGCGCACGGGAGCCTTGAATTCACTCCGCGCAAGCAGGTGGCCCTGAGCCGTAAGGACTGGAGCGACAGACTTGTGGGCGACCTTCCGCATTTTTATGTGTACACCATTGCCAATGTGGGAGAGGCGATGATGGCAAAACGCCGGGCATACGCCGGCCTGCATTCCTATCTCACCCCTCCGTTCATGGAAAGCGGTGTCCGCACCGCTTATTCCGGCCTGACGGACAGACTCAAGGAGTACAACCGTCTTGCCGGAGCGGATGTGAGGGATGAAGCTGCCCTGCAGAGGGCTTCCCTGGCAGTCAAGAAAGCCGTTTTGGAGCTCGGCATACATCGGGAACTGGGCCTGGACACCGTTCCGGGCAAGGCATATTCCGAGGCCGAGGTGGCCAGGGTGGAGAATTTTGCGGAAGAACTTGTCAATGAGAAGGTCACGGGTGCCCTTTATGTGATGGGTGAGCCGTATGCCGACAAGGATATAAGGAGTACGGTGATGGCGATGAGTACCGATCCTGTCGCATACGGGCTTTATGCCATAGACAAGGCGAAGGGCCGGGCGGAGGCCGGACTGGAAAAGCATAGGGCGGAATTTTCAAGACGCTATCTTGCACCTGCAAAAAGGTTGGTGGCAGGTCTTCTGGACGGGAAGACAGTGCCGGGAGACGATTATGTGTGCCGTGTGGCCGGGATTACGGCTGATGAACTGGTAAAGGCCCGCGAGATATCCGCTGCCATCGCACGCGGGAATGACATCTTCTCCATTATGACAGGGATGGCGGAAGAGATGCCGGCTGCCGCCGTGCTGGCCGGAACGGCAATCTCCGGAACGGATGACGGAAATGCGGACGTGGCGTCTCTCCCGTCAGGACATCCTGGCGGAAAGTTCATGAAGGAACTGATGAAAAAGATGGGCAAGGGGATGGACAGGGAAAAGATGATGGCGATGGCCCGTTCTATGTCTTCCGACACGGCCGCCCTTGCACGGATGGAAAAGGCAATGTCCGGCAGGACAAAGGCAGTGGACAATGCCGGAAGCAAGGCATCTTCAGGAATGTCCGCCATGATGGAGTCAATGTCCGGAGGAATGACACGGTACAGTGATGAGGAAAAGGCATTTGCCTCTGCCGTAATGGAAGTGGAAAGGGCTCTGAAAAATGTTGTTGCATACCGTGATGCATTGAAGTCCAGCCCGGAGAACGAACTCCGCAGCATAATCAACGGCCTTGACGGCGGCTATGTGGTGCCTTCTCCTGGAGGAGACCCTGTGGCAAATCCCAACACTCTCCCTACGGGCCGGAACCTCTATGCCATCAATGCCGAGGCCACCCCGAGCGAAGAGGCATGGGAAAAGGGCAAGCTGCTGGCTGACAATACCATCAGCCTTTACCGTCAGCGCCACAACGACAGCATCCCGCGCAAGGTAAGCTACACCCTCTGGAGCAGCGAGTTCATCGAGACGGAGGGCGCCACCATAGCCCAGATACTCTATATGCTCGGAGTGGAGCCTGTCAGGGATGCATTCGGCAGGGTGACGGATCTGCGCCTGATCCCGTCGGCGGAGCTCGGCCGTCCGCGCATAGATGTGGTCGTGCAGACAAGCGGACAGCTCCGTGACCTGGCGGCATCCAGGCTTTTCCTCATCAGCCGTGCAGTGGAGATGGCTGCCGCGGCCAAGGATGATGTGTATGACAATCAGGTGGCTTCCGGAGTACTGGAAACCGAAAAACTGCTGATTGACAAAGGTATGACTCCTAAGGATGCCCGCGAGGTATCCCTGTACAGGGTCTTCGGCGGAGTGAACGGCAATTACGGCACCGGCATCCAGGGCATGGTACAGGCCGGCGGCAGATGGGAGGACGAGAGCGAGATTGCCGAGGTCTATCTCAACAACATGGGCGCCTATTACGGAAGCGAGGACAAATGGGAGGAAGTGCGCCAATTCGCCTTTGAGGCTGCCCTTGACAGGACCGACGCCGTGGTGCAGCCGCGCCAGAGCAACACTTGGGGAGCCCTCAGCCTTGACCATGTCTATGAGTTCATGGGAGGGATGAACCTTGCCGTCAGGAATGTCACAGGCAAGGATCCGGATGCATATCTGAGCGACTACCGCAACAGGAACAATGTCCGCATGCAGGAGGTCAAGGAAGCCATCGGCGTGGAAAGCCGCACCACCATCTTCAATCCGGAATATATCCGGGAAAAGATGAAGGGCGGGGCAGGGGATGCCGCCGCATTGGCCGAGGTCGTCCAGAATACCTACGGATGGAATGTGATGAAGCCGCAGGCAGTGGACGATGAAATGTGGGACAGGATATATGATGTCTATGTCAAGGATTCATACGGGCTCGGGGTGCAGGAGTTCTTCGAGAAGAACAGCCCGGCAGCCCTTCAGGAAATGACCGCCGTGATGATGGAAAGTGCAAGGAAAGGGCTTTGGAATGCTTCGGAAGCCCAGCTTGCGGATATAGCCGCCCTTCATGCCGGACTTGTCGAAAAATACAGGCCTGCCTGCTCCGGTACCGTCTGTGACAATGACAGGCTCAGGGATTTCATAGCCTCGAAGACTGACGGCAGGACGGCCGCCCGCTACACTGACAACATCCGTCAGGTCCGTGAAGCGGCTGCCGCAGGAGACGGTAAGGGCATGGTGATGAAAAAGGAACGGCTCGACAGCGGAACTTCTTCCAGGACCAATGTCCTGAACAATACTATAATTGCCTTGGTGGCAGTGGCTGCCGTGGTTTTCATTGTGGTCTTTGTCAGGAAAAGACGCAGGTCAGGAGAAAATGACGAATAGCCATGGAGACCGTCGTAACCGTACTGATGTTGCTCATCGCCCTTGTTTTTGTCCTCAAGCAGAGTTTCGGCAAGCCGTGGACAATCCTGATTGCGGCTGCCGCTGCCGCCCTGTTCACCGGACTGATGTGGCCTCTCGCCATCGAGCAGTCCAAGAGCAGGATATCAGCATGGCTGGGAGACAGCGCCCTCATGCTTGATGCGGCGGTCGTGCTCAGTGTGGAGATTGTCCTGCAGATGGCCTTCTGCATAATGGCCGCCGACCTGTCCGCTGAAGGGCAGATGCCAAGGTGGAAAATCGCGGTCTACAGGATATTGAGATGGTTCCCCGGAGTGCTGATTTTTCCTGTCCTTTTCAGCACGCTGGTCTATGTGATCTTCGCATTTCCGGGGAACGATTTCAAACTTGTTGCATGGATTCTTGCCGCACTGGTGTTCATCCTGATTCCTGCCGGGGCCTGGGCATTCCGCAAGGCCATTCCGGAAAAGGAACTGAGGCTTGAACTGCTGTTCATCCTCAATGCCCTGACAGCCTTTTTCGGCGTGATAGCCACGGTGAACGGACAGACTGCCGTCGAAGGTTTTTCGGAAGTGGACTGGAGTGCATTTGCCGGCATTGTCCTCATCACTCTTGCCGGGGCCTTTGCCGGATGGCTGTGGCATTCATTCCATAAGTCGAAACCATAAAAATATAAACAAAAATGAATTTCATATCAGACATACTTTTCTGGATTTCCACGGGACTTCTGGTGCCTGTGATAGTGCTTCTCATCCTTCTTTTTCTCCGTTCTCTCCTGCTTGTAGGGAGTTTTTTCGGACAATACCTGAATATCCGCAAGAACGGGCGTACATTGCGGACCAGGCTCGAAGGGCTTACTCCGGAGACCGTCCGCGACCTTGAATCCATACTGCCGAAAGGCAGCAATTCCCTTTCAGTACGTTATCTCAATGAAATCCTTGCCCACAAGGACAGCCCTGCCCACATAAGGAGGCTTCTTGCAGATTTCGAGACAGATGCCGACAAGGATCTTTCTTCATCCAAGACACTCACCAAGCTCGGTCCTATGCTCGGCCTCATGGGTACCCTTATCCCTATGGGACCTGCTCTCGTAGGCCTTTCCACCGGGGACATATCTTCTATGGCCTACAACATGCAGGTGGCCTTTGCCACCACTGTGGTCGGACTTTTCTCGAGTGCAGTGGGCTTCATGACACAGCAGGTGAAAAACCGCTGGTATATGCAGGACATGACGAACCTTGAATTCGTGGCCGAACTTCTCGGCGCCGGGGAGGGGAAATGACCATGAGAAGACGCAGACTTTTGGGAAAGGAGGAGGACAACGACCCGATGAGTGTTGTCGGCAATCTCTTCGATGTGGCCATGGTATTTGCCGTTGCGCTGATGGTAGCCCTTGTGACAAGATATGACATGACGGAAATGTTCAGCAAGGAGGATTTTACGATTGTCAAGAATCCGGGCAAGGAAAATATGGAGATCATCACCAAGGAAGGTGAGGAAATCAACCGTTATACCCCGTCGGAAAATCAGGATGACGCATCCGGCAGACGCGGCCGGCGCGTGGGCATAGCCTATGAACTTGAAAACGGTGAGATCATCTATGTCCCTGAAGGCGGACATTGATGAATTCTGGATAAATCAATAAAGAAAAAGACCCGAAATTCGGGTCTTTTTCTTTATTGTCCGGAGCATTCCGGCTCCGGACATCCATCGTCTTTTCTTGTAATCTGGAATTATTCCTCAGGAGACATTACTACCTCAATGAAGTTATTCTGGGAGAGGATTTCGTTGAGGACTGTCTTGATGTTCTCTGAAGAGATTTCGGAGATGGCGGCCTCGAATTCCTTGTCATAGTCCACGCCGTAGCGGTTCCAGTACATCAGGGCATCCAGCCAGTAGTTGTTGCTGATCCTTGATTCAGGTGTGACTTACGTCACATGCGGAAAGCCGGTCCCAGCGGATCGGCTTTTTCGTTGTCTGTCCATAGTAAAAGGCCGTGCTGTAACCTTAAGGTTGGCGGCACGGCCTTTATCGCATGCTGCAGAAACAGCAGCACTGCAGGATATTCCTTGGAGGCTATTCTTCAGTATCGGATGCTGAAGACATCACAAGTTCTATGAAATTGCCCTGTGAAAGCACATCGTTTATGGCAGATCTGATGTTCTCAGCTGATATTTCGCCTACTGCAGCCTCATATTCCTTGTCATAGTCAGCTCCGTCGTAGCGGAAATAGTACTGGAGAGCACTCATCCAGTAGCTGTTGTTGATCCGGGATTCAGGAAGGGTTTTCTTGAAGTTCTCGACAGTACGGGTCATCTGTTCTTCGTCAGGACCGTTTTCTGCGAATTCCTTGAGTTCATCGGCAGCAGCTTTGCAGAGTCTGTCCGCAGATTCAGGATTCGTATCGAAGTAAACCTGGACAATAGCCCGTTCAACAGGTTCATTCTGCATCCCGACTGCGACACTTGCTCCGTATGTCCCGCCTTCCTCCTCGCGGAGAGTAGAGGTATATATCATGTCCAGGATATATTTTGCGGCATCAAGCATGACTGACTCCTTGACTGAGTATGGGAGATATGCGCTGTACAGCTGGAGTACGGAGCTCTTCGGAGTTGTCATGTCAATTGTGAAGTGATCGATCACCTCTCCCTTGACTATATCTTCACCGGCGTCTTTCCATCCTTCAGTCTTCTTCCCTTTCTTGAGGGATCCGGCATATTTTTCTACAAGCGGCTTGAGTGTCTTGAGATCTACGTTGCCCACAATGAAGAGAGTAGCTCCTCCGACATTGTCGAAGAGTTCCCTATAGACTCTTTCGATGGTTGCGAGATTTGCTTTTTCAACTGTTTCTTCGCTGATTATCTGTTTTCTCGGATTATTTCCGTACATGGTGTTTAGCATAGCGGCCTGGAACTGGTAGTTCGGCTGAGAGGCAAGATTCGGCAGTATGGCCTTGATCTGCTGAAGACCGGCCTGGAATTCATTCTCATCGAAGCGAGGATCTGCAAAATACAGATACATCAGCTGGAGAGCTGTCTCTATGTCATCCGGTGATGAAGTGCCGCTGATGCCGTGCCTGATACTGCTGATATATGGTGATACGCTTATATTCTTTCCTGCAAGCATCTTTGAAAGGTCCGTACCAGGGAACTGTGCTACTCCGCTGTTCATCATGAACAGAGACCAGATGTTGTCATCGAATGAAGGCAGGTCTTCAGTAGCTATCAGTGAACGGCCTCCGTCTTTCTGCAGGTTGAAGATCACCTGGTCTTTCTTGTATTCAGTCGGCAGCACAACTACCTTGAGCCCGTTCTTGAGCGTCCATTCCGTTGCACCATATATTATCTCGGATGTCTTCTTCACAGCAGAACCCTTGAGGGCAGCGGCATCAACAAGAGGCTGATTGAAGTTCTGTGCTTCATTAGGCTGTATGTCTGAAGCTTTCACTTCTGCTATGGCATTGAGGAAGTCCTCGGCAGCAGGATGTGATACACCTTCCTTTTCCGGTCCGTAGTAGATGACCACCATGTTTGAATCTGTGATGATTGAAGCGGCTACCTGATTGAGGATCTGGGCGTTGAGCTGGCTGCAGATTGCATTTGCGAGCTGAAGTTCTGTTTCAGGCTCCATGTAGGACCAGTTGTCGAAGAAGTTGTTGATGTATTCCTGGATGAATTCCGAGTTCTTGCGGGTATCGGCACCCTGGGCACGTTTCTCATACATGCTCAGGATATTGTCCTTTGCTCTTGCGACTTCGTCATCGGTGAATCCGAATCTCTTCATCTTCTCGATTTCAGTCATGTATGCCTTGAATGCAGGTATTGCTTCATTGTTCTTGCATACGGCATTGCCGAATGTGGCATCACTTGTCTCGCAGAGTTTTCCGATGCCGAGACTGGCACTTGTGAAAGGTGCATCCGGCTTTGCTGTGATGTCATTGAACCTTTCGTTCATTATTGTGCTTATATACGACTTGATGAGGTCTGACATCATGCCGAGCTGTGTGCTGTTGAGGGCCTCCGGTGTGGCTTCACTCTTCCAGAGCACTTCAAATGATGTCGAAGAAGCTTCCGGGTCGGTGATTATGGATATGATAGGCTCCTGGTTGTCAGGAATTATATATGACTCCTTTGCCTTTGGGTTTTCGGCTGCAGGTATGTCTGCAAATGTTTCCTTTATCTTTGCTTCAACCTTGTCGACATCGACATCTCCTACGACAATAACGGCCTGAAGGTCCGGGCGGTACCATGTATGGTAGAATTCTGTGAGGCTTTCCGGCTTGAATGTCTTGAGGTTTTCTTCGCTGCCTATAAGAGAGCAGTCTGCATATTTGGATCCTTTGTAGTATGCCTGCTTGGCTTTCTCGTACATCCTCCAGTCTGCATTCCTCCTTGTCCTTCTTTCCTCAAGGATTACTCCTCTTTCCTTGTCGATTTCAGAAGGATCGCAGGTGACAAAGTGTGAATAGTCATGGAGAATGAGAAGACAAGTGTCGACTACTCCCTCCCTTACGAGCGGAATGTTGTTGAGCATGTATACTGTCTGTTCTACACCTGTAGAAGCATTGATGTTCCTGCCGAATTCAGCCCCGATCCCCTGGAGGTAATCCAGGATCATCTTGTCCGGGAAATTCTTTGTCCCGTTGAAACACATATGCTCAAGGAAGTGTGCCAGACCGTCCTGGTCAGGGGTTTCCTGTATCGCTCCGACATTTGTTGCAAGATAGAACTCAGCTCTTTCAGCAGGCTTGTCATTATGCCTGATATAGTAAGTGAGTCCGTTGTCAA
This sequence comes from Candidatus Cryptobacteroides intestinigallinarum, assembly GCA_017694785.1. Taxonomy (GTDB): domain Bacteria; phylum Bacteroidota; class Bacteroidia; order Bacteroidales; family UBA932; genus Cryptobacteroides; species Cryptobacteroides intestinigallinarum. Next base: position 39,457 of record JADIMK010000040.1, on the reverse strand, counting down.
GCTTGCCGGTCCTGACCGCAGGATCGTTCGGCAGCTGAGGCAGCTGTGAAAAGTCCTGGCCATACACAGCAATTGCAGTAAATGCTACTGCAATGAATAATAAGATTCGTTTCATTTTATTTTTGGTAAATTATACATGTCATATTCTGATGATAGATCCTCTTAATAAGATATGGAGGCGGATATAATATAAAATATGGTAATCAATTCCAGCTTATTTTGATGCAAAAATCTTTCAAATTTAGAACTTTTCTGTAAATTTAACAATTCAATAATTGAGCCATGCCTTGCGATTTCAGACTGGAAGTCTTCATTACATTGTGCCGGACCGGCAGTTTTACCCGTGCAGCTGATGCCTTGGGAGTAAGTCAGCCGGCCGTAAGCCAGAATATTGCTGAGCTTGAGAAAGACCTCGGAGTAAAGCTTTTCAGCCGGAGTAAAGGGGAAGTTAATCTGACTTCTGACGGACGCCTTTTCAGAAATCATGCTGAAAGAATATTATATTGGTATGAATCGGCCCGTTCTGCCTTCCGCTCAGGAAAAGATGCCCCAGTCCGTATTTCGGTGTATTGCTCGCCTGATCTTTCATATGTCATCCTTCCTGAGCTGTTTTCATCGCTCAGACATTCTTTGCCCGGCCTTGTATTTGCCTCCATGTCTGGTGTCCCTGATATCCGGACTGTAAATGATGACAATGGAAATGTGCTGAGCCTGTATTCATCTGTAACCGGGGCTTCTCATCCAGGCCCTTCGCATAAGCAAGGGGATGGGGATCTTCTTCTCTGCTCCTGCAGTCCTGTCGCTGCAGTATCTCCACGTAGCCGCTATCTCCGTGATTTTACATCGGTCAGCCTGGGTACAGATTACAGCGCATGGCCGCAGATTGCTGTCTTGTCCTCCGTAACTTCCAGTGCCGCACCATCACCAGATGCGTCAGCCCCGGAATCTTGTTCATCGCCGGGTTCTGCTGAAGAAGAGCTTGCTCTTGCCGGCTTGTCCGGAAAGCTTGTTTTCATTTCTGATTCGGTTGAGGCTGTAAAACATCTTGCTGAGATTGACCCGGATGTGGCCGCTGTCCTACCCCCGTATTGTGTGCAGGATGAGTTGTCCCATGGCCGGCTTGCGCAGCTCCCGTCTTCCTGGCTTGACTTCCGTTACTCTGTCTTTATGCGCGCATCTGAAGCACTTCGTCAGCTACCTGTATTCGAAGATATCGTACGGGTGCTTAGGGAATTGCTCCAGCGTGATCCTCATCTGTCCATGTGACGCGAGCATCCTGGCTGCAGATCGGCGGATTCAATGATGCATAGATAAAAGGGGGTGGCCTCAAGAAGTCCTATGACTTCCGGGCCACCCCCTTATGTTGTCATATGTATCCGGCATTATGCCGGGCTACATGGATTATTCCTTGCCTGCAAGCCTCTTGTAGGTGTTGAGCCTGATCTTTGCGAACTCTTCAGTCTTCTGGAGAAGTTCTGCAGCCTGGTCAGGGAACATCTTGTAGAGTGATGCAAACCTTACCTCGCCTTTGAGGAAGTCCTGGAACTTGCTCCAGTCCGGTTCCTTGCTGTCGAGGGAGAATGGATTCTTTCCTTCCTCTTCAAGTGCAGGGTTGAACCTATAGAGGTGCCAGTAGCCGCACTCGACTGCAAGCTTCTCCTCTTTCTGGCTGAGACCCATACCTGCCTTCAGGCCATGGTTGATACATGGAGAGTAGGCTATGATGAGAGATGGTCCGTCGTATGCTTCAGCTTCCTTGATGGCATTGAAGTACTGTGCAGGGTTTGATCCCATCGCAACCTGTGCTACATATACGTATCCGTAGCTCATAGCCATCATTCCGAGGTCTTTCTTGCGGACTCTCTTTCCTGAAGCTGCGAATTTGGCGATAGCTCCTGCAGGAGTTGACTTCGATGACTGTCCGCCGGTATTTGAATATACCTCAGTATCAAGTACGAGGACATTCACATTCTGTCCGGAAGCGAGGACATGGTCAAGTCCGCCGTATCCTATGTCGTAGCCCCAGCCGTCACCGCCGAAGATCCACTGTGAACGTGCAGGGATGAAGTGCCTGTAGACAAGGAGAGACTTGCAGATGTCGCAGCTGCAGCTTTCGAGCATAGGTACTAGCTCGTCAGCGACTTCGCGGGTTGTCTTCGCGTCATTCTTGTTCTCAAGCCATTTTGTGAAGAGAGCCTTCATCTCGTCTGTGCAGCATGAGCATGCAAGACCTTCTTCCATGAGCTTGGCAACAGTCATACGTGCCCTGTCAGATCCGAGCTTCATTCCGAGACCGAACTCAGCGTTGTCCTCGAAGAGTGAGTTGGCCCATGCCGGTCCATGTCCGTGTACATTTGTGCAGTATGGAGATGCCGGGAATGATGCACCGTAGATTGAAGAACATCCTGTAGCGTTGGCGATCATCATGTGGTCACCATAGAGCTGTGTGATGGTCTTGATGTATGGAGTCTCGCCGCAGCCGGCGCATGCGCCTGAGAATTCAAACAGCGGCTGTGAGAACTGTGCGTTCTTCACATTCTGGAACTTGTTCTGGACAGTGTCCTTGTATCCGATATGGGAGTGCAGGTAATCGAAGTTTGCCTGTTCCTTCTCCTGGGTCTCTGCTGAAACCATGACAAGGGCCTTCTCCTTTGCCGGGCAGACATCGGCGCAGTTGCCGCAGCCTGTACAGTCTGCAGGAGAAATCTGCATTGTAAAGGTGTACTCCTTGAATACAGCCTTGCCCTGTGCTTTCTTGATGCCTGCAGGAGCTGCTGCTGCCTCTTCTGCTGTCATCAGGAACGGACGGATTGCTGCGTGAGGGCAGACGAATGCACAGGTGTTGCACTGTATACAGTTCTCTGCTTTCCACTCAGGTACCTTGACTGCGATTCCTCTCTTTTCGTAAGCAGCTGTGCCTGCAGGAATTGTTCCGTCGGCAGCATCCTTGAATGCGCTTACAGGGAGAGTGTCTCCGCACTGTGCGTTGACTACATCGGCGATTTCCTTTACAAATTCAGGAGCAAGCCTGTCCTTGTTAGGATTCTCGAACTTGGCTGTGATGTCCTTCCAGTCTGCAGGGATCTCGACCTTGGTGTATTCACCGCCTCTGTCGACTGCAGCGTAGTTCATCTTCACGACATTCTCGCCTTTCTTGCCGTAGCTCTTGTCGATGGCTTTCTTCATATATGTCACTGCATCCTCGTAAGGGATGATGCCTGTGATCTTGAAGAATGCAGACTGGAGGATGGTGTTGGTCCTTCCGCCGAGTCCGATTTCGGCTGCGATCTTGGTGGCGTTGATGATGTAGAGGGAAATGTTCTTCTTTCCGATTACAGCCTTTACATGGTCAGGGATCCTCTTGAGGGTCTCCTCTTCATCCCAGAGGCTGTTGAGAAGAAGTGTTCCGTTCTGCTTGATGCCTTTGAGGACATCATATTTGTGGAGGTATGAAGGGACATGGCAGGCCACGAAGTCCGGAGTAGATACAAGGTATGGAGCCTTGATAGGAGAATCTCCGAATCTGAGGTGTGAACAGGTATATCCGCCTGACTTCTTTGAGTCGTAGTCGAAATATCCCTGGCAGTATTTCTGCGTGTGGTCACCGATTATCTTGATAGTGTTCTTGTTTGCACCGACTGTTCCGTCTGATCCGAGTCCGTAGAACTTGCACTCGGTTGTGCCTGGCTTCACGATGCTGATTTCTTCCTTGACAGGGAGAGACTTGAATGTGACGTCATCGACGATGCCGATTGTGAATCCGTCCTTAGGCTCTGCAAGCTCGAGGTTCTCGTAGACAGCGACGATCTGTGCAGGTGACGTATCCTTTGAAGAAAGTCCGTAGCGGCCTCCGATGACAAGCGGTGAGTTTGCCTTGCCCTGGAAGAGAGCCTTGATGTCGAGGTAGAGAGGCTCTCCGAGAGCTCCCGGTTCCTTTGTCCTGTCCAGGACTGCAATCCTCTTTACTGAAGCAGGGAGGACCTTCATGAAATATTTTGCTGAGAAAGGCCTGTAGAGACGTACAATGAGAAGACCGTATTTCTTGCCCTGTGATGCAAGATAGTCGATTGTCTCCTTGATTGTCTCTGTCACTGAACCCATGGCTACGATGATATTCTCTGCATCAGGTGCTCCGTAGTAGTCGAACGGACGGTAGTCTCTGCCTGTAGCTTCGCTGATTTCGCCCATGTATCTTGCGACTACATCCGGCACAGCTTCGTAGTACTGGTTGCAGGCCTCGCGTGCCTGGAAATATACGTCGCCGTTCTGTGCTGTACCGCGGGTGACAGGTGTATCAGGATTGAGGGCCCTTTCCCTGAATCTTGCAAGAGATTTTGTGCTGAGCATTCCCTTGAGTACTTCTTCATCTATCAGCTCGATCTTCTGGATCTCGTGTGAAGTACGGAATCCGTCGAAGAAGTGAACGAAAGGTACGCTTGACTTGATTGCTGAAAGATGGGCCACTGCAGCCATGTCCAGAGCTTCCTGTACAGAGGCTGAGGCCAGCATAGCGAATCCTGTCTGACGGCAGGCCATCACATCCTGATGGTCTCCGAAGATTGACAGCGCATGTGATGCAAGGGCACGTGCTGATACATGGAATACTGCAGGGAGAAGCTCTCCTGCAATCTTATACATGTTAGGGATCATGAGAAGCAGACCCTGTGATGCAGTGAATGTGGTAGTAAGTGCTCCAGCCTGGAGAGAACCGTGCACTGCACCGGCTGCGCCTCCTTCACTTTGCATTTCGGTAACCTTGACTACCTCGCCGAAGAGGTTCTTCTTCCCCTGGGCTGCCCATTCATCGACATATTCAGCCATTGTCGATGAAGGTGTGATAGGGTAGATTGCAGCGTGCTCACTGAAAAGGTAAGCGATGTGGGCGGCTGCATAGTTACCGTCACAAGTGATGAATTTTTTTTCGTTTGCCATAATCGTTAATGTTTATGTTGTTCTTAATTTTCCTTTAATGAAAATCATTATGGTTTCTATGTAAGCAGGTTTGTCCTGTCCTGTCAGGTCTGTCAAATTACAGATTGTCAGCGGTTTTGCTCTTCGTGTCCGTTCACGACAAACGCCAACACGCAAATTTAGTTAAATTTTTGTAAAACAGACCTTTGTTTTTGATTTATTTTAACCTCCGGAGGCATTTCTCCGGCAGTTTCTCCCGGAACTAAAAGAAATGGACCCCGGAGGCCTTGTATAGCTTCCGCGGTCCAGTCGATCCGATGGTTCCAGCCTGTACACTAAAGTGTTGTTATACCTTCTATTGTGACTTCAGTCCCGGCGATCTTCTTTATCAGTCCCTGGAGTACTGTGCCCGGGCCGATTTCCATGAAGTATCCTGCTCCGTCCGCAATCATGTTCTTGACTGTCTGAGTCCATCTTACCGGAGATGTAAGCTGTGCAAGAAGGTTCTTCTTGATTGTATCAGGATCCGTGGACGGGAGTGCTGTGACATTCTGGTATACAGGACATACAGGTGTCTTGAATACGGTGGTCTCGATGGCTTTGGCTAGCTCTTCGCGTGCCGGCTCCATGAGAGGAGAGTGGAAGGCTCCGCTGACCTGGAGCACGAGTGCTCTCTTTGCTCCTGCTGCCTTCATCTTCTCGCAGGCCTCATTGATGGCTTCGGTTTCTCCTGAGATCACGATCTGTCCGTCACAGTTGTAGTTGGCCGGTACGACAAGTCCTTTTGTACATTCCTTGCAGAGTTCCTCTACCTTCTCGGTAGGGAGGGCGATGATTGCAGCCATTGTCGACGGCTTCATCTCGCATGCCTTCTGCATTGCGGTTGCCCTTATGGAGACAAGGCGGAGTGCATCTTCAAAATCCATTGCACCTGCTGCAGCGAGAGCTGAGAATTCACCGAGTGAATGTCCTGCCACCATGTCAGGATGGAATCCTTCATAGCATTTTGCAAGTACAGTAGAATGGAGAAAGACTGCCGGCTGTGTCACCTTAGTCGCCTTGAGGTCTTCCGGAGTGCCGTTGAACATTATGTCAGTGATCCTGAATCCGAGGATTTCGTTTGCCTTTTCCAGCATTTCCTTTGCTGTGGCATTTGACTCGTAGAGGTCTTTTGCCATGCCCGGGAACTGTGATCCCTGGCCTGGGAAAACATAAGCTTTCTTCATATCCTATATTGTTTTATGCATTTCTGCAGTTTATATTCATTTTCTGAGGTCCGGCAAAAATAATAAAAATCACCAAAGTCTCCAAAGGACAGAAGAATGTCTGCCTCCAAAGGACCAGGATATTCCCTCTGTCCCTGAAAAATAAGATGCCGGCTACTCCATACTCTGAAAAATTATGTATATTTGCAGGCCGAATGCCTCCGTAGTTTAATGGATAGAATTTCGGATTCCGGTTCCGACGGTTGCGGTTCGATTCCGCACGGGGGTACATGAGAAGGCCGGTCCTTAGGTCAGAAGACTTGGGGGCCGGCCTTTTTCATTACTTGCACCATCTGTCCAGCCAGCGGAAATATTCCCTGTGCCAGTAGAGTGCGTTCTGCGGCTTGAGGATCCAGTGGTTCTCGTCAGGGAAGACTATCAGTCTTGACGGCACTCCCATCATCTGGGCGGCATTGTAGGCTGCCATGCCTTCGTCCACAGGTACCCTGAAATCCATACCTCCATGAGTCACGAGGATTGGAGTATTCCACTTTGTTACTTTCAGATGCGGTGATTCAGCATAATGTCTCCTTGCTTTCGGAAGGTCACTCCATGGCGATCCTCCCTGCCGTATTCCTCCGAAGGTCTGTCCGTCTCCCTTCGGGCCGACAGGGCAGTCCTGGGTCCCGACGCGCGGGTCGGCCTCATATTCGTGCAGGCCGCCGTTGTCCCAGTTAGGGAACCACATCTCTTCTGTGGTCATGTACATGTGCTCTTCATTGAAGATCCCGGCATGTGCGACGAAGGCATCGAATGTGTTCTCATGCACACCTGCAAGATAATAGACTGAATATCCTCCGTAGCTGGCCCCGCAGGCTGCCATCTTTCCGACATAAGGCTCGGCCTTGAGTGCTCTTGCAGCAGAGAGGTAGTCCTGGATGTTGAGGCCCGGATAGTCGCCGGATATCTGTTCCGTCCATTCCTGGCCGAAGGCGGTCGTGCCGCGTCTGTTCGGAAGTATCGTTATATAGCCCTGAGAAGCCATGAGCCTGTAGTTCCATCTGTATGACCATCCCTGGCTCAGTGTTCCCTGAGGACCGCCGAGGCATATCAGTATGGCCGGATATGTCTTTGTGGAGTCGAACTGAGGAGGATAGAGGACCCAGGTCAGCATGTTCTTCCCGTCCACGGTCTTAATCTGCCTTGCCTCGGTCCTTACGGGGCTCAGTTTTGCGAGAAGCTCTCCGTTGACATCAGTAAGCGGACTTGCGGATACCTTTTCCCCGAGGGTTATCTTCACAAGCTCGGTAGGGAAGTCCATGCTGCACCAGTCGGCGAGGAGTACGGTCTCATCACCGTTGTCAGAAATATGGAAAGGTGATCCGAAGTCGTACCACATGTCTTCTCCAGTGATCCTTTCCACTCCTGACGCCCCGTCCTGGACGGAGTCTGCGGATGGTGATACTCTGAATATTCCCTGCAGACCTTCCGCAAGAGCATTGAAATATATGTATCTTGAGTCAGGGCTCCATACCGGGCCTGCGGCATTGTATCTGAAGCCCGCGGTGAGGTCCCTGATGCCGGAGACAGATATTCCTGAGCCGTCCTGCCCGGCTGTCATGTCTGCTGCCATGAGCCTCTGCTTGTCGGCTTCATAGCCGTCCCTTTCCATGCTTATCCAGCATATGGTCTTCCCGTCAGGTGACCATACAGGGTTGGTGTCGTATCCTCCGCCCATCGGGATACTGATGGTGTTCCCTGCAGAGACATCATAGATATAGATCTCTGCGTCTGTCGAGAATGCGTATTTCTTGCCGGAGAGTTTCTTGCATGAGTATGCGATGTATTTTCCGTCCGGACTCCAGCACAGCTGCTCTATGCCGCTGAAAGTTTCGGCCGGAAGTTCATATATTTCCTTTTCACCTGCAAGGATGTCTGTTGAAGATTCCGGAGTGATGCACAGGGACGGCTTTCCTTCAGCACCTTTACCCCACAGCTGTATCTCTGAAATGAAGGTATGCGGAACCCTCTCGACCCAGTGGTCCCAGTGCCTGTACATCAGGTCATCTGCCGAGATTGCAGATGAAGATGTGATGTCCGGATAGAGATCTGACGGTTTCTTAAGGGAGCTCTGGACTGTGCTCGCATACATCACCATGCTCTGGTCCGGAGACAGCTTGAACTCGCTGATTCCTTCCGGTACCTCGCTGAGCTTTACTGCCTTGCCAAGTTTCAGCGCATTGCCTTTCTCTTTGATCCTCGCAGTCCATATCTGGCCTCCCTGGAGATATATGATGCTTTTCCCGTCATTGCTCCATCGGGCATTGCTTATGCTTTTCCCGCTCCTTGTGAGCTGCTGCATATCCTTTCCGTCGATGCCGCAGATGTAGAGGTTGTTGCATGAACGGTTGTCCTTGATTGAAGTGTAGGATATGCCGAAGAGTATCTTCTGTCCGTCTGGTGATACCTGCGGATCCGACACCTTGCCGAAAGACAGCAGCACTTCGGGAGTCATTGTCCCGTCCTTGACCTCGATTTCCGGGCGGCCTATGTACATGGCCTCGTTTTTCTTTTTTTCTTTCATCTTGTCAATCAGTTGTTCTGAAACCCCGGCTCCAATATCGATGAGAGCCAGGATCACTACGGCTACAAGCACCCATGTGCCAGTCCGTTTAGCCTTATTTCCCTTTGTCATATCTGTATTCAGTTATATTGTCTAAAGTCAAGTCATCACCTGTTCCGTCAATGGCCGTATCTCCTGTGACGCTGTTCCTGTACAGTTCAGAGGTAAGCATCGCTCTATTCCTGATTTCTTCTCTTATGTGTTCCGGCGAGATGATCTCTATCCTGGGGCAGAGCCGGAACAGATCCATCATCAGGTTTTCATTTGGACTTGCAAATATAGAAAAGATTGAGCCTCTACAGTCAGAAGAAATGAGTTTCTGGCTCTTGTGCAGCGGCAGGTCGTTGAGGTACAGCGCTTCCCTTGACGTTGCCCGGAATATGATTTCCTCGGGTTTTTCCTGGGAAAGATAGACTCCATAGCTTGTGCTGAACAGTTCGTCGACATCAAATCCCTCAGGCATCCGGAAATGTCTGTCAGTCACCTTCATGGAGACAATCCTGTCCATGCCGTAGACTCTCATCTGTCCCTTTTCCAGGCAGAAAGCGACTATGTACCATCTCTTTGCATCTTCCTTGACGGCATAGGGGCGGAGGGTATATGATGAGACATCACCGCCTGAATATTTCCTGTACGAAATCTCTATCTCGCAGTTTTCGAGCATGGCATCCATTGTCTCGGCGAGGTATCTGTGTCCTGACGGTATGTCCTCTACCGATACCCTTCCGCTGAGCCTTTCCTTTCCTATGGAAAGTATGTTGTTGACTGTAAATGTGTTGATAAGCCAGGCCGAAGCAGCGTTCTCGTCAGATACATCGTCAGAATAACGTATGAAATACCTGTTCGTGCTGCGGTCGCATTCGATCCGGATGTTGAACACTTCCTCGATCGCCTCCCTGTGGTTGTTGAATGACCGCCTGGCGTATGGCGTCCCGAAGCGGTTTTCCCACCGGGCTTCCAGTTCCTTCAGATCGAGTCCTCTCCGGCCCGCCCGGATGAATGTCTGGATGAGCCAGATGTATTTCTGCAGGAGTTCTGTTACCATTGTCAGCTTATTTTACTGAAGTCTCGTATGACGTACTTGTCCTTGCGCAGCTCTTCCCTCAGGAGCATGTTCTTGTCGGAGGAGAGCATAGGGTCTTCTTCAAGCACTGCCTGGGCACAGGAGCGTGCATCATTGAGTATCAGTCCGTCCTTTGCCAGGGAGGCTATCCTCAGATTGATCGGCAGCCCGCTCTGCTGGGTGCCTTCGAGGTCTCCCGGACCTCTCATCTTCATGTCTTCCTCGGCAAGCTCGAATCCGTTCTCAGTGGCACACATCAGGTCTATCCGCTGCTTTGACTCTTTGCTCAACTTGTTGCCTGTCATAAGGATGCAGTAGGATTTCTCCGAGCCCCTTCCGACACGTCCTCTCAGCTGGTGGAGCTGGCTCAGGCCAAACCTTTCCGCGCTTTCGATGACCATGACCGAAGCATTCGGCACATCCACTCCAACTTCGATGACGGATGTGGCGACAAGGATGTCGGCCCTGCCTGCGGCGAAGGCGTCCATGTTGAATTTCTTGTCCTCGTTGCTCTGCTGCCCGTGCACGATGGCTGTCTTGTACGGTGGGAAAGGAAAGGCATGGACTATCTGTTCATAGCCTTGTTCCAGATTCTTGTAGTCCATCTTCTCGCTTTCGAATATCAGAGGATAGACCACGAAGACCTGCCTCCCCAGGGCAATCTGGTCACGCATGAACTTGAACAGGGCAAGTCTCTTCCCTTCGGTGGCGTGTATGGTCTGTACCGGTTTCCTGCCGGGAGGAAGCTCGTCGATGACGGAGACATCAAGGTCGCCGTAGAGGGTCATGGCGAGGGTCCTCGGAATAGGGGTCGCAGTCATCACAAGGATGTGCGGAGGTATCCCGCATGAAGACTTCTTCCATAGCCTTGCCCTCTGCTCGACTCCGAAGCGGTGCTGCTCATCTATCACGGCAAGCCCGAGGTTGCGGAAGACCACATTGTCTTCGAGCAGGGCATGGGTGCCTACTATGATGCCTATGCTGCCGTCTTCAAGTCCTGCGTGGACTTCACGCCTCTCTGCCGTCCTGCTGCTGCCGGTAAGAAGGGCTGCCTTTACACCTGTCGGGGCAAGATACTTCGATATGTTCTTGAAATGCTGCTGTGCAAGCACTTCCGTAGGTGCCATTATGCAGGCCTGGTATCCGTTCCCGACAGCTATCAGGGCAGTGAGCACTGCTACCATTGTCTTCCCGCTTCCGACGTCTCCCTGGAGAAGACGGTTGAGCTGGTGTCCGCTGCGCATGTCGTCCCTGATTTCGGTTATGACCCTTTTCTGGGCTCCTGTCAGAGGAAACGGAAGGGAATTGTAGCAGGCATTGAACGCATCTCCAACCTTTGGCATCCTTATGCCTACCTCGTTGCGGCTCCTTATGTATTTTTGCTTGAGCAGTGAAAGCTGGAGGTAGAAGAGTTCCTCAAACTTCAGCCTGTACTTCGCCTTGGCCAGAGCCTCCTGACTGGAGGGAAAATGTATGTTCCTTAGTGCGAAATGGATGGATACAAGTCCTTTCTGCCTTATGAGATAGTCGGGAAGGGTCTCCTCGATATCCGGGAGAGACATCTGCAGGGCGGCTGCCTGCATCTTGTTCATGGTCTTGGCTGTGAGACCGGCATTCTTGAGCTTTTCAGTACTGGGGTATATGCCTGTCAGCGCCGGCAGCGTCCCTGCGGGTGAAGCCTGTCCTGTCGCGTCATCTATGTCAGGATGCACAAGGTTGAGGCGGCCGTTGAATACCGACGGCTTGCCGAAGAATATGAATTCCTTGCCGGGGACAAGCTTTTCGAATGTCCACTTTATGCCCTTGAAGAATACAGCCTCCATGATACCTGTCCCGTCCTGGACAAGGACTCTCAGCCTCTTGACTGAAGCAGGCTTGAGATTCTGCGGAAATTGTAGGTCTTTGCCGGCCGGCTGACCTGTCCTGCTGCTTGGGATGGCAGAGGCTGCATCTGAGGCTGCATCAGATGATGTGCTCCCCGTAACCGCACCGGTGCCAGTATTGTCCTGGTATATTGCTCCTTTGAGTCCGTATAGCTCTCTTGAGATGACCCTGGCCCTTATCTGTATGTGGGCCATGTCGGGCATTGCAGATGATATCGGGATGACAGTGCTCCGGTCGATATACCGGAAAGGATAGAAATGGATGAGGTCTCCGAAAGTCCTTATGCCAAGTTCCTTCTGAAGCAGTTCTGCCCGCTTCGGCCCGACTCCCGGAAGATATTTGATGTCACTTTCAGTCTCTTTTGTTCTCATCCTGACGCAAAATTAAGAAGATTTCTGCACAGATTATATATAATAATTGCTTATTTTTGCAGATAAAACAATCTTAGATATGGCAAAGAAACTGGTCGTGGGGATTACCCAGGGAGACGGCAACGGAATAGGTTATGAAGTCATCATCAAGTCTTTCGCAGATGAAAGGATGCTGGATTTCTGTACCCCTGTCGTCTATGGTTCATCAAAAGTCTTCGGATTCTACAAGAAGCAGCTTCATAATATAGATCAGATCAATACCAATGTGATATCCTCGGCAAAGGATGTCCACCAGAAGAGGGTCAATATAGTCAATTGCCTGCCGGACAATGTATTCGTTGAGCCGGGACAGCCTACTCCAGAGTCTGCGAAGTCTGCAATGACAGCCCTCAGCTGTGCTGTGGAGGATCTACGCAACGGATATATCGATGTCCTCGTGACAGCACCTATCAACAAGAGGGCCATGGTCAACGAAGGCTTCGGATATACCGGGCACACCGAATATCTCGAACATGAGTTCGGGGTCAAGGAGGCGCTTATGATCATGGTATGTGACCGGCTCAAGGTAGCGGTTGTCACCGGACATATTCCTCTGAAGAAAGTGCCGGAGAGCCTTACCACGGAACTTATCCTTGACAAGCTGCGTATAATGAAGGCCTCGTTGTGCAGGGATTTCGGAGTCGATTCCCCGAAGATCGCTGTGCTCGGTCTCAACCCGCATTGCGGTGACGGCGGACTTCTCGGAGACGAGGAGCAGTCTATAATCCTTCCTGCGGTCAAGGCTGCAAATGATGAAGGGATCCTCGCTTTCGGACCTTATTCTCCGGACGGATTCTTCGGCCTGGGCAACTACACCAGGTTCGATGCAACTCTTGCGATGTACCATGACCAGGGACTTATCCCGTTCAAGGCGCTGGCTTTCGAACGCGGGGTCAACTACACGGCCGGACTTCCTGTCGTAAGGACTTCTCCTGACCACGGTACAGCCTATGACATGGCTGGAAGAGACCTTGCTGACCCGAGGTCGATGATCGCTTCAATATATGCTGCAGTGGACATCTACAACCACAGGGTCGCCTACGACGAGCTGCAGAAAGGGAAGATGCAGCCGAGACAGAATGATGCGAATACACGGGACAAAGCCAAGACGATAGAGTGAGACCACCGATTTTCATCTACACGGACGGTTCGTCAAGAGGCAATCCCGGCCCGGGCGGATATGGTGTGATACTCAGGTGCGGGGATAGGGAACTGGAGCTTTCCGGAGGGTTCTCCTGTACGACAAACAACAGGATGGAGCTCCTTGCTGTCATCAGAGGACTGGAGGCCGTAAGATGGGAGAATGCGGAGATAAACATATGCAGCGATTCATCCTATGTGGTGAATGCTGTCAACAAGGGATGGCTTTTCGGATGGGAGAAGAAATCCTTCGCTAAAGTCAAGAATCCGGATCTGTGGCAGAGGTTCCTTCCGCTGTACAGACGGCACAGGGTGACTTTCCGTTGGATCAAAGGGCATGCCGGACATCCGGAGAATGAAAGATGCGATGCCCTTGCGGTGGCGGCAGCGATGCAGCCGGGTCTTTCTCCGGATCCCGGTTATGACGGGACCGAATGAGCCGTTGGAGATTGTCTAAGGACAGGGAAAAGGAATAGCCGTAAAAGGCATAGTCATAGCCTAAAAGGCTGTATATATAGTCGATATGGAAGACACTAAGACAGAAAAACCGGCAGTATCGGTCATAGTACCGATATATAATTCGGCATCAACGCTGAGTCGATGTCTGGAAAGTCTTGTGTCACAGTCATTCCGTGACTTTGAACTGATTCTTGTGGACGACGGGAGCACCGACAGCTCTCTTGCGATATGCCGTGAGTATGCCGGAAACGATTCCCGTATAAAGGTCTTTACCCAAGCGAACAGCGGTGTGTCGGCGGCAAGGAATCTGGGGCTTTCCAATGCCCATGGTGATTATGTTGCCTTCTGTGACAGCGATGACATGGTCAGGGAGTATTGGCTTTCTTCCATGATGGCAGTTTCAGGCAAGGCAGGACTTGTCGTCTGCGGCTACGACATGTATAGACCGGAGACTGATTCCTGGTCCATACGCAGCCTTGGCCATACGGAGATCTTTACAGATGATGATGAACTCATGGAGACTCTCCTGAGGGAACAGCTTCTGCAGTATGTCTGGAACAAGCTTTTCTCCATGAATGTAATAAGAGAGAATTCACTTCGTTTTGAAGAATCTTTCTCGATATTTGAAGATGAATATTTTGTGCTAGGATACATCAGGCACATAAGGAGTGTGATATGTATCCCTGAGCACGGCTACAGGTACTGGCTGCCGAAGGATTTCATCAGGAAATATGACTTCGGCATAGATGCATTCATGAAGGTCGTCGAGATGATCTACAGTATCGTAGGCGATACCCCAGGAAAGCTGCATCTGCCTTCTGTCGTCTACTGGTACAAGGTCGCGTTGTCAAGGTATTCCGTATGCCATACATACAGGCAGACAAAAGAATATATTGTATTTGCAAGGAAACTGGCTGTGACTTTCCATGACGGCCCGATAAACCATCTGACACTCAGGTTTATGCCACTGCGGCTTCTCTATTTTATGCTCAAGCTGTCGGCCGCCGGGATTTCATCTGGGAAATGAATCACCATGGAAAGACTGATTGATGAAGAAATTCAACTGACGATATGAAAGGAATTGTATTGGCCGGAGGATCCGGCACCAGATTGTATCCTATAACAAAAGGAGTAAGCAAGCAGCTTCTTCCTATCTATGACAAGCCTATGGTATATTATCCGATTTCTGTCCTGATGATGGCAGGAATCAGGGATATCCTGGTGATCTCGACTCCTGCGGATCTTCCAGGCTTCAGACGTCTTCTCGGAGACGGTTCCGATTTCGGCGTCAGCTTTACTTATGCTGAGCAGCCGAGTCCTGACGGACTTGCGCAGGCGTTCATCATAGGCGCAGACTTCATCGGAGATGACGATGTATGTCTTGTCCTCGGTGACAACATATTCCATGGCGCAGGCCTTGAGGATATACTCAAGGATGCTGTGCGGACGGTTGAACAGGAACGCAAGGCCACTGTGTTCGGTTATTGGGTAGATGATCCCCAGCGTTATGGAGTGGCTGAATTCGATGAGGAGGGCAACTGCCTTTCAATCGAGGAAAAGCCTCTCGAGCCGAAATCCAATTATGCTGTGGTCGGACTGTATTTCTATCCGAATTCAGTAAAGGAGATAGCAAGGAACATAAAGCCATCTGCAAGAGGCGAGCTTGAGATAACTACAGTCAACCAGATCTATCTTAAGGACGGCAATCTGAAGGTCAAGACTATGGAGCGGGGTTTCGCTTGGCTGGATACAGGTACGCATGATTCTCTCGCTGAGGCATCTATCTTTGTGGAGGTCATAGAGAAGAGGCAAGGACTCAAGATCGCGTGTCTCGAAGGTATAGCCTACAGGAACGGGTGGATCGATGATGAGAAGATGCGCTCCCTCGCTGTCCCTATGATGAAAAACCAGTACGGGCAGTATCTGCTCAAGATTATAGAAGGAAATAAAAGACGATAATATATAAGGCCTATGAAAGTTGTTGAGACACCTGTCGAAGGGGTTGTCATAATAGAACCGAGGATCTTTGCCGATGGCAGAGGTTATTTCTTCGAGTCATATTCCGAAAGGGATTTCAATGCTCAGGTCAGGGCGGTGCATTTTGTCCAGGACAATGAAAGCCGTTCAAGCTACGGGGTCCTCCGGGGACTCCATTTCCAGAAGCCGCCTTACACCCAGAGCAAGCTGGTGCGCGTAATAAAGGGGACTGTACTTGATGTAGCTGTTGATATCAGGAGAGGCTCTCCGACTTTCGGCCGCCATGTGGCGGTTGAACTCAGCGGGGAAAACCATCGGCAACTCTTCATTCCGCGAGGTTTTGCCCATGGATTTTCTGTCCTGACGGAAGAAGCTGTGTTCCAGTACAAGTGCGACAGCTTCTATGCGCCACAAAGCGAAGGTGCCCTGGCATGGGATGATCCTGACCTCGGGATAGACTGGAAGATACCTTCTTCAGATGTCATACTTTCAGAGAAGGACAGACACCACAGCCGTCTGAAGGATGCAGATTGGCTTTTTGATTATAGCGAGGACTATTATAGGGAGGCATGAGGAATATTATGAATGTTCTTGTGACAGGAGCGTGCGGACAGCTCGGTTCGGAGCTCCGGATTGTTTCAGAAAAGAGTACGGACAGGTATATATTCACTGATGTGGCGTCCTCTGCAGATGGAAAGGTGCTGAGGCTTGACATCACAGACAGGGATGCGGTGGCACTTGCGGTCTCAGGCCGTGGACCTGTGGGCGAACAGACCGGGGGAGAGAAGATTGATGTCATCATCAACTGTGCGGCCTTTACAAACGTGGACAAGGCGGAGGATGACGAAGCTCTGGCTGAGCTGCTCAATGCCGGAGCGGTGGACAATCTGGCATCTGCGGCAAAAGCTTCAGGTGCTTTCCTCATACACGTTTCGACAGACTATGTCTTCGGCGGAAACAGGAACAATACCCCATGTACAGAAGACGAACCGGCCAATCCGACCGGAGTGTACGGACGGACCAAGCTTCACGGCGAACAGATACTCGCTGCCTCAGGATGCCGTCATATCATCCTCAGGACAGCCTGGCTGTACAGCGAATTCGGAAAGAATTTCCTCAAGACGATGATCCGTCTCACGGCAGCGAAGAAGATCCTCAATGTGGTCTTTGACCAGACCGGTACACCGACCTATGCCCTTGACTTGGCAGATGCCATATATCACATCGTATCATCACGTAAGATGGACGGATATGAAGGCATCTACCACTACAGCAACGAGGGTGTCTGCTCATGGTTTGACTTCACGAAGATGATAGCCGAATATACCGGCCAGACTTCATGTGACATCCGTCCGTGCCACAGCGACGAGTTCCCGAGCAAGGTTGTCCGGCCAAGCTATTCCGTGCTCGACAAGACGAAGTTCAAGAAGACATTCGGCATGGCTGTCCCATACTGGACGGATTCCCTGCGCCGCTGCATAGCGTCCATACCGGAGGATATAATGGAAGAACTGCGGGGAGAGTGACGGACAGCACTGGAGATATCGTGGAATTCCAGGGACAGGACAAGCTCCCGGGGACATCACAAAGGACAGTACAAAAGTAAAATACCAGGATCACAGTTCCGGAAATGATCCGGACAAATATGACCAGATATGGAATTCAGAAGGAATATAATCATAACCGGCGGTGCCGGTTTCATCGGAAGCCATGTGGTGCGGCTTTTCGTGAACAAGTATCCGGACTACAGGATAATCAATGTAGACAAGCTGACTTATGCCGGCAATCTTGCAAATCTCAAGGATATCGAGGAAAAGCCCAACTATGTCTTTGAAAAGGCTGATATCTGTGACTTTGAACGGATGCTCGAGCTTATACGGAGCTATGCTGCCGACGGTATCATCCATCTTGCCGCAGAAAGCCATGTGGACAGGAGCATAAAGGATCCGTTTACATTCGCAAAGACAAATGTACTCGGTACACTCAGTCTCCTTCAGGCTGCGAAGGCTGTCTGGGAGCCTCTCGGCTGGCATATGGAACATCGTAAAGGCGAGCCGGTGGAATGCAGATTCTATCATATCTCGACAGATGAAGTCTATGGCGCTCTCCAACTGGACTGCCCTCAGGGACGCAAGTCAGAGATCTCAGAGCATGAGGTCTACGGGAGCAGTTTCTTTACCGAAGAGACAAGATACCAGCCCCATAGCCCGTATTCGGCATCAAAGGCATCTTCTGACCATTTCGTGCGTGCCTTCCATGACACATACGGGATGCCTGTGGTGGTGACAAACTGTTCCAACAACTACGGGCCATATCAGTTCCCTGAGAAGCTCATCCCTCTGTTTATCAACAACATCAGGCACCGCAAGCCTCTGCCTGTATACGGCAAGGGAGAGAATGTGCGTGACTGGCTCTATGTCGAGGACCATGCCAGGGCAATAGACCTGATCTTCCACAAGGGAAAGACTGCCGAGACCTACAACATCGGTGGATTCAACGAGTGGAAGAACATCGATATAGTGAAAGTACTGATAAAGACGGTTGACCGTCTGCTCGGCAATCCGGAAGGCTTCAGCGACAGCCTGATAACCTATGTCACAGACCGTAAGGGACATGACCTGAGGTATGCCATAGATTCACGCAAGCTGCAGCGGGAGCTGGGCTGGTCTCCGTCCCTACAGTTTGAAGAAGGCATAGAGAAGACTGTCCGCTGGTATCTTGACAACCAGGAATGGATGGACAATGTCACTTCCGGAGATTACATGAGGTACTACGAAGATATGTACCGCAACCGTTGAATTAAGGAAATATTCCTTATATTTGATCACTGCGTTTGCATTTTGGCAACCGCTGTATAGAAATATATTTAATCACACAAAGAAAAATTTCCAGGTATGAAAAAGATTGTATGTGCATTCATGGCTGTTTCGATCCTTGCAGTTGCAACTGCTTTTTCTGCTGAAGCCAAATCAGGCATCGAAGCCGGCTATGTGAATTCAAGCTACAGTTTCAAGTCGGGCATCTCAGGTGACAACAACTACTCTCTCAACGGGTTCTATGTCGGCCTCAGCCAGGATGTCCCTCTGTTCGCAGGGCTCCATATTGTGCCGGGGATATATTATACGTTCCTTACAGATAATTCAAGGGAAGATGTTATGAATTTCAAACTAAAAGGAAGTCTTTCCGACCATTATCTCAATGTGCCCATAATGTTCCGCTACCAGTTCGGCCTTCCTGGCGTAAAGCTCTTTATCTTTGCCGGGCCTACTCTGAGCCTCGGTCTTGTATCAAAGCAGAAATATACTATATCTGGAACGGTACTGGGTGCCAACATAATGGGTGATATTTCATACAATTATTATACGGGGAAAGTCAATTCCAAGGATCTTGATATACCGCAGGACACTGAGAATCCGTATAAAGACATCATTCCGGACATCCGTTACAACCGATTTGATGTACTTGTGGGCGGAGGTATAGGTATAGAGGCATTCAAATTCCTGGAAGTGAAAGTAGGATATGACTGGGGCCTGCTCAACAGGTATAAAGGCGATGGAGCGGAACTGCACCGCAACCAGGTGTATGCCGGTATAGGCATCCGTTTCTGACAGTATCAGTTTCTGACAGCGTTATGATCAAAGTATCTGAAAGAATCGGTGAAATAGCATATTCACCGATCAGGAAGCTTGCACCTTTTGCTGAGAAGGCCAAGGCAGATGGCAGGAAAGTGTATCATCTGAATATAGGCCAGCCGGATATCCACACTCCGGAGTGTGGACTTCAAAGCCTGAGGCATATCAGCCGCAAAGTGCTTGAATACAGTCCGTCAGACGGTTTCCTTACATTGAGGGAACGGCTTTCTTCATATTATTCCGGCTATGGAATAGATTTTTCCCCATCGGAGATAATAGTTACTACCGGAGCATCGGAAGCCATTCTCTTCCTTTTCATGGTATGTCTTGACCAAGGAGACGAGGTGCTGATGACCGAGCCTACATATGCGAATTACCTGGCTTTTGCAGCATCTGCAGGGGTAGGGGTAGTGCCACTGAAGACAGATATACAAGATGGATTCGCGCTCCCTTCACCGGAAGATTTTGAGAAAGCCATTACCCCACGGACAAAGGCGATACTTATATGCAATCCGAACAATCCTTCCGGTACACTCTACACTCCGGAAGAACTTTCCGGTCTTGCGGATGTCGTCCGGAGGCACGGGCTCTTCCTTTTCTCAGATGAGGTCTACAGGGAGTTCGTCTATGACGGGGCGTCTTTCATGTCTGCAGCCCATCTTGAAGACATAAGGGACAATGTGGTCATAGTGGATTCGTTTTCCAAGAGGTTTTCCGAATGTGGCATAAGGGTCGGATGCATAGCGACAAAGAACAATGATGTGCTCTCCGGCATGATGAAACTCTGCCAGGCAAGGCTGAGCCCGCCTCTTCTCGGACAGATTGTGGCCGAGGCGTCCTTTGATGCAGGCAAAGACTATATAAGGGATGTCATTGCAGAATATTCACGCCGCAGGGATGTCCTGGTGGAAGGGCTCCGCAGTATTCCTGGGGTATCCGTACCGAAGCCTTCAGGTGCGTTCTATCTTGTTGCTGAACTTCCGGTCGAGGATGCGGAAGACTTCTGCCTTTGGTGTCTCAGGGACTTCAGCCTTGACGGTGAGACAGTGATGATGTCCCCGGCTTCAGGCTTCTATATTACACCGGGCCTCGGCCGGAACCAGGTCCGCATGGCCTATGTCCTCAAAGAGGAAGACCTGAAGCGTTCCGTGGAGATCCTGGCCGAGGCTCTGGGTGTCTACAGACGTATAAAAGGCTGTTAGTCAGCTTCTATTCCCCGGCAGTAGGGGCTTCTTCTGCCGGGATTCCGAATATGATTTCAAAAATGTCAGCGTCGCCTGTGAGTTCCACTTCGGCGGCGTTTTCATTTATGCCGAAGGAGAAATAGTCATCTGAGGTCTCCTCGCATGAGATGACAGATCCGTCAGCGGCTTTCTGTGTGACTTCTATCTTTCCTGCGTCAGTCTGCCTGAGGAGCAGGGTACATTCCGAAGCCTTTACCGGTACGGAGAATGTCAGTCCTTCGCCGCATGGGCAGCATGTGGAGGTATTGCGGTCGAATGCAGCCATTGCCCTTGAAAGATCGTTGGCCTTGATTTCCATACCGAGGCTCTCCGGAGTTACAGGATTGATATCGAAAGATCTTACTGAAGCCCAGTTGGTCTTCGGGGATTCGAGCTTGTAGAGTCTGACATAGCGTGCGAGGAACGGCTCTCCTTTCCACTTGATCACATACTGTCCTTCTATGTCGTCTATGAGCGGAGTCCAGGTCTTCCCGTCAGTAGAGTATTCTAGTCTTGCATGGTCGAAATAGTCTACATCGTCCACAGAGTTCCTTCCCTGGAGGATTGAGATCTCGCGGACCGGAATCACTCCTCCCAGATCTGCACCGATCCAGTCTCCGTTCTTCTGGGCATAGCCTGATGTATAGTATGTCGTGGTATCGTTGTCAAACATGAGCTTGTTCAGGATCGTATTTATGTTTGCAAATGATCCTATTCCGAATCTTACAGCAGGACTTTCTCCTGTCCTGTCCCTGTAGAAATCCCGGCCCATGTCGTCCATGGCATTTTCATAGAAAGGCTGGAGCTTGTATGTGCCGGACTTGTGTGCTTCATATGCGGCCCTCTCATCTGTTGTCATCAGATTGCGGACATAGGCTGACCAGAATCCAGCGGCAGGAGCCGTATCTTTCATCGCGATCAGGTCAAGGGTCCTGCTGCCTCTTTCACCGAGTTTCCTGAATTCTACAAGCCATGGCCCGATCTCTTTCATAAGCAGACTGTCCCTGCAGGTGGAAAGGAGCATATCCGGAGCTTCAGTTACCTTCTGGAATTCATCCCTGAGGGCTTCAAATTCATCCTGGGTATAATCGTATATGCTGAATGTCTCTGTCTCCCAGGATTCATCCCTGCGATATCCGGTCTCAGTGTCGCAGGAATGGATGGCGAACGTCCTGAATGCGTCCCTTGCTTCAGGCACGAGGAAGGCGATGGCACGCTCCCAGCTGTCCATCGGGTTGTAGCCTGATACGTTCCAAGAATAGTCCGCCAGACCGTAGAGCGCTACCTTTGATGCTTCACCGTGTTCCATAGGATTGCTGAGGATACCTGCTGCCATATCGCTTGTGATCGTGGAGTCAAGTCCGTAGGCAGGTCCTTCCATGATGATGTGGCGTACATAGTCTGTCACCGGGAAGTTCCACCAGAACAGGGCAGGTCTCTTTGTCCTGGAATCCACCCATTCCAAGGTCTCGGCTGTGAAATCGCTGCACACCGAGTCTCCTGTCCAGAATATGAGGACAGATGGATCGAGTGTCTTGCCGTATATGCTCAGCGGACCTTCCGGCGAAGGATTGGCCCAGAGCTTCGAATAGTCGGTCGGACACATTATAAGCGGAGCTACATCTCCTTTCTCGTGGATGAATTCCTTGTTCAGTCTGTTGAGAAGTTCTACCTGCTTGACAGGATTTGTTCCTTCCCCGGAGATGTCATCGAAGAATATTGCGAATGCACGTACTCCCAGGTCATACATCATCTGGAATTTTCCCACGAGTTTGCCGTAGTCCTCTTCGTCCCATCTGATGTCCTGGCCCGGATGGATGGCCCAGACGAAATCCACGTGGTTTGCCTTGCATGCCTCCACAAGTTCCTTTATCTTTTCTGCCTCTTCAGCCGGATAAGGCTTCCTCCAGTCAGGACTGCTGTGGTAAGGGTCATCCTTCGGCCCGTAGACATACGTGTTCATCTTGAACTTCCCGTAGAAATCTATCAGAGACAGTCTTATCTCATGAGACCATGGAGTGCCGTAGAAACCTTCGACAACTCCTCTGAAAGGTAGATCGGGCCAGTCATTGATATGGATATAAGGAAGTTTCCCGTTGTTTATGAGCTGCTTGAGGGTCTGTATCCCGTAGAAGGCACCGTCTTCATCGTAGCCTGTCACTTTTATCCCTTTCCCGTCAATAGTAAGGCTATATGCTCCGCTGATTGCTTTTACACCGGCCTTGGCGGCCTGCTTTTCTCCGAAGTCTATGCTCAGTACTGGTCCTTTACCGGAGCGGACAAGGTCTTTGAGGTCTGAAGAGAAGCATCCCTGCCTGTCCTTGATGCGTATTCCGGACGATATGTCAACGGATCCGTCACCGGTCGTCTTCATGATGTGAGGAGTCGGGTTGAGTATGATCCCTTTGTGGTCAATGGCTTTTCCCGGAACAGGATTGATGTATTGAGGTTCATATCTCTGCTGTGTGAGGTCGAATTCTTCCTCCTGCCCCTGGGCTGCTGCCGGACATATTCCAGTACACAGGAATCCTGCTGCGGCAAATATTGCAGCCATCTTTTCTGTAAGTGTCATTATTGTGGGTTTTAAATGATGGATTGTATGTTTTGTTTGCAAAGATAACATTTTACTTGAAATTCCGGTCTGATTGAAATGAAATGAGCAAAATAATTTATAATTTTGTAGGATATATCAGGAAATATGATTCGCAATCTGAGTTACGGATCATCCTTATGACAGTAGACTACATGATTTGACTTAACGATAAAACTCGACCAGAAGTATGTTTGAAGAAAAAGACATCAGACAGATAGAGGAAAGAGGCTCATCTGTCAAGACTGTTGAAGAACAGGTGGAGCGTTTCAGAAAAGGATTCCCTTGGATGAAGATTGTCGCTCCGGCTACCCCTGCAAAAGGGATCAAGGTGCTTGATGCTGCCGGTGAGGATGCCGCAGTGAAGTATTATGAAGGTGCGGAGGTTAACGGCAAATGCAAGTTTGTCCCTGCCTCTGGTGCTGCATCAAGGATGTTCAAGGATCTGTTCAGCGGACTGGATATCCTCCGCTCCGGGGAAGATGTCAAGCCGGACTCTCCTGCGGCAAGATTCGCTGCCCACATCAAGGAATTCGCTTTCTATGACGGAGCCCTCTTCGGAGAACCGGAAGATACTCCTGAATACAGGAAATCCGTCCTTTCAAAGACCCTTACAGATGAAGGTCTTAACTACGGAGCAAAGCCGAAGGGCGTAATCAAGTTCCACAGGTACACTGACGGTGAGATCCGTACGGCTTTTGCGGAGCATCTTGTCGAGGCTCAGGAATATATGCGCAATTCAGACGGGACCGCGAACATAGTTGTCACTATCTCACCTGAACACAGGCATCTGTTTGAAGAGGCTCTGGCGGACGTAAAAGCCACATATGAGAAACGTTATGGCGTGAAGTACAATATAACCTTCACCTTCCAGGACAAGGCCACTGACACAATAGCCGTGGATGTGGAGAACCGTCCGTTCCGTACGGAAACTGATTCTCTCCTGTTCCGTCCTGCAGGCCATGGCGCACTCATATACAATCTCAACAATCTGAAGGAGGAAGTCGTATCTATAAAGAATATAGACAATGTCTCCAACGAACGTCTCCTTCCTGTGACATCGAGATATAAGAAAGTCCTTCTGGGCAAATGTCTTGAACTCAGGGACAAGATCTTCGGCTATCTCAGGAGACTTGATGCCTGCGGCGATACATGCTCCAGGGAGTGCCGCGACCTCTGCGGAGAGATCGAAGCCTTCCTCGCTGATGAGCTTTGCATAGCTCTTCCTTCAGCATCTGATTGCAGTGAAAGGGTAGCGATGCTCAGACGCAAGCTCAACCGGCCGATACGTGTGTGCGGTATGGTAAAGAACCAGGGAGAGCCTGGCGGCGGTCCTTTCATCATCGCCGAGAAGGACGGGTCGACGTCTCTCCAGATCCTTGAAAGCGTGCAGATCAACATGACAGATGAGCATGCAAAGGCTGCACTTTCTGCAGCGACACATTTCAACCCTGTCGACATCGTATGCTGCCTGCATGACTACAAGGGCCAGTCATTCAATCTTCTGGAGCATGTAGACCATGATGCCGGATTCATCAGTTCAAAGAGTTATCAGGGCAGGGAACTCAAGGCTCTTGAGCTGCCTGGACTCTGGAACGGATCGATGAGCGACTGGAACACAATGTTCGTAGAGGTACCTCTCGATACCTTCAATCCTGTGAAAGTCGTCCTTGATCTTCTCCGTCCGGCACACCAGTGCTGACGTCATATATCCTTACATATAAGGCTTAAGAATGCCGGATGCAGGAAAATTTTGCCTGCATCCGCTTTTTGCATATATTTGCAGCGTGTATTTGACCTGAACCGGTATAAATCTATGCCGGATGAAATCTGTTTTTGGAATAATATCAGTGTTGGCAGCATCAATGCTGTTGCTGTCCTCATGCATGATGATGGATCATGATATGATTCTTGATGAAGAAGGCCGCGTCAGCCTTTCTGTAAGGGGATATGTATATTCAGGTGTCGGAGACAACCAGTCATGGGATGATACAGAAGCATCTGTCCCGGCTGCTGCACAATCGATGGAAGTGTGTGTATATGACAGGGATGATATCTCTTTTTCTGATCCTCTGGCATCGTCGTTCGGAGTTACTTCCATGACAGGGTATTACGAGATAGATCTTGTCTTCGCTTCGTCTGATGATATCATCATCAGAGTATCTCCGGCTGATGCTTCCGCAGATACTGCATCAGAATTTGTGAGTGGCTTCTATTCCTGGTCCGGCAGTCTTTATGATGATGAGTCAGGCGTATATGTGGCAAATATGCCGCCTCTATACCTTGAGTAGCCTTCTGTCCGCAGGATAGCGTCTGTCAGATAGCTGACTCAGGATTTCCTGATGTGTCGCGCCATCTCTTCGGTGTGCATCCTACGAGTTTAGTGAACTGGCGGTGGAAATTGGAGCGGTCGCTGAAGCCGGCCATCTCGCCAATGAGGTTTATGGAAGTATCTTTCTTCTCCAGCAGCATCTGCTTGGCTTCATTTATGCGCAGGCTTGTCCTCCAGCTCCTGAAGTCTTCCCCGACTTTTTCGGTGAAGTAGAGCTGAAGCATTTCGCGTGTCGTGCCTAGCTCGTGGGCCATTTCCTCACGGCTCTTGTCATATTCCCTGTATTTTTTCTCAGCGACCCATTTCTTCAGGGCTTTTTCTATAGACGCGAATTCAGTTTTGAGATCGTCAGGATTGTCATCTCCGTCTGATGTATTGTCCCCGTTCCCGTTCTGCCTTGTCTTCCGTCTGCGTCTTTTCACAGACTTCTGCTCTGTAAATGCACTGTGCCCGAATGCATCCAGCAGCAGCTTGTGGCTTCCGATGAATGATATGAAATTGCTGGCGAAATATATCAGATACAGCATGTAGAAGAATATGTATATCTTGATAAGTTTTTCCGGCAGCAGAAGGTAAACGATTATTAATGTGGTCGTGAGCATTGTCAGGCCATAGCAGAACCTGATCCATTTCACCTTGTGCTCTTCATCTTCATCATAATATTTTTCAAGAAGTTCGAGAGATTTCCTGTAGGCCTTGTTGAATATCATTATAAGGTAGGAATTCTGCAATATGAACAGTACTATGGCTGTTATCAGCAGTGCTTCATGAAGTCTTTTGCTTTCTGAGAAGAACGTCTCTGTAAGCATCGCACTTATACAGAAGAGGATGAAGACACTGATCATGAACTTGCTGGAATCTATGTACCTCGGCTGCATGAGGTTTATCAGCGAGAAGGTCATCAATATTGATGAGAATGCTGTTATGATGAGCATTGTCAGCGATGAAAAAGCCTCATATTCAGGTATGTACGAGTGGTAGAGCGTATATCCGAAGATAAATGCCCCTACAAGGAAGTTCGTTGCGATTGTGGTCTTCGACCTGGTCAGTTTCTTCGCATACTCTGTCTTCGGGACATTGATGAGCATGAGAAGAACTGCAAGTGTCAGCGATACAGTCAGAGCTATCCACTGGAAGAACTGAATGTCCGGTATTATGGACAACATTATTTTGTGTGCGGTTAAGAGATGTCTCGAAAGTCAAAAAAAGAAACGGTTCCGGAAATCTTCATTACTTCATTTCCGGAACCGGTATCATTAGGGTCGTTACCATCCGAGGATGTATGCGAACATCAGAGGAGCGACAATTGTTGCATCTGATTCTACGATGAAGCGTGGAGTGTCGACGTCAAGCTTGCCCCATGTGATCTTCTCGTTAGGAACTGCGCCTGAATAAGAACCGTATGATGTGGTGCTGTCCGAGATCTGGCAGAAATATTTCCAGAGCGGAGTACCTGTCCATCCGAGGTCCTGTTCCATCATAGGGACAACGCAGATAGGGAAGTCACCTGCAGTACCTCCTCCGATCTGGAAGAAGCCTACGCCTTCGCCGTCTGAATTGTTCTTGTACCAGTCGGTGAGGAACATCATTGTCTCGATGCCGCTCTTTATCATGAGAGGATCGAACTCACCTTTTATGCAGTGTGCAGCATAGATGTTGCTGGTCGTGCAATCCTCCCATGCAGGGACAACGATAGGAATATTCTTTTCGCATGCGGCGAGAACCCAGCTGTCCTTAGGGTCGATCTCATAATACTGCTCGAGGACACCGCTGCGGAGGAGTCTGTAGATCACTTCGTAAGGAAGGAGTCTTTCACCTTTTGCCTTCATGTCTCTCCAGATCTCGACGAGATGGTGCTCAAGACGGCGGAATGCCTCTTCCTCAGGTATGCAGGTATCGGTGACACGGTTCATGTGGTTGTCGAGGAGCTCTTTCTCCTGAGCAGGAGTAAGGTCCCTGTAGCCAGGCACTCTGTAGTAGTGTGAGTGCGCCACCAGATTCATGATGTCTTCCTCAAGGTTGTTGGCTGAGCATGAAACGATCTGGAACTTGTCCTGACGGATCATCTCGGCGAGGGAGATTCCCAATTCGGCCGTACTCATGGCGCCGGCCATTGCCAACATCATTTTTCCACCCTTCTTCATGTGCTCGTCATAGGCCTTTGCAGCATCTACGAGAGCTGCAGAGTTGAAATGACGGAAATGGTGCGTAATGAACTGTGAAATAGGTCCTTTTTCCATTTTTTTATTAAATTTTTTAGCTTGTCTCCACGGCTTTCGGACCGGGGAGGGCGTTAGTTGAATCCAGGCTGCGAAATTAGCGATTTTTTCCCTATTTTTGCAACCGTTTTCGCTTAAAATAATTATGACAAGACCAGATACTTCCATAAACAAAGGGTCATCCTTGGCCGCAGGGGCTCCTCTTCTGTCAAAGGAGCGTCTCCAGCTGCCTTCAGGAAAGGATCTTCTCGAAGCATTGGACCGGATAGAGACACCGTTCTATTTCTATGATATGCCGCTTTTCCGCAGGACTGTTGCAGCCCTGGCATCGGAGTCTTCCAGCTATGGAATCAGAGTCCACTATGCCATAAAGGCAAATACGGAGGAAAGGCTACTGAGATACATAAGTTCGTTCGGTTTCGGAGCAGACTGCGTGAGCGGCAACGAAGTCATGCACGCTGCAGCCTGCGGATTCAGCCCTGAAAACATAGTGTTCGCCGGAGTGGGGAAGAGTGACAGAGAGATACTTTCCTCCCTCAGGCTCGGGATCGGGACCTTCAACTGTGAATCCCTGCAGGAGATACAGGTCGTGGATGCCCTTGCGTCTTCGCTCGGACTGAGGGCAAGGGTATCGGTCAGGATCAATCCCGATATTGACGCCCATACACATAAATATGTCACTACCGGACTGTATGAGAACAAGTTCGGGATCTCTAGACATGAATTCGAGCCTCTTGTGACACTTCTGGGCAGGTGCAGTTCAGTAGATCTCCAGGGACTTCATTTCCATATCGGTTCGCAGATAACGGATGTCGCTGAAGTCTATTCTCTTGAATGCAGGAGAGCTTCTGAAATCGTTCGCTGGTTCGAGGACAAGGGGCTGGAAATAGCCAACATCGACTTAGGCGGCGGACTCGGAGTCGATTATGAGGACCCTGATGCCAGTCCGGTCGCGGATTTCAGTACCTGGCTCAGGACTATCCATGACAATCTTCCGTTGCGGCCGGGCCAGACTGTCCATGTGGAGCCGGGCCGTTCGGTGGTCGCCCAGTGCGGGACGCTTATAAGCCGTGTGCTTTTCGTCAAGAACGGGGAGACAAAGACATTCCTTATACTGGATGCCGGCATGAATGACCTCATCCGTCCGGCTCTGTATGGAGCTTACCATAAGATCGAGAACCTTTCGGCCATGACCAGGACGCCTGAGCATGAAGGCCAGGTGTATGATGTAGTCGGACCTGTGTGTGAATCAAGTGATGTCTGGGGCGCAGGCCGTCTGCTTCCTCTGAGCACAAGAGGGGACATCATGGCTATCCGCAGTGCCGGAGCCTACGGTCAGGTTATGGCGAGCAGGTACAATCTCCGTGACCTCGCGCCTGCCGTATATTCTGATGACATTCTGCAGCCGACCGTCTGAGGACTCCACAACGTATGGTTTGAAACCCCTACATTGTATGATTGTGGAAAATCATTAAATTTGCAGGATATAATTATATTGGAAATAGAATAGATATCAGATATGTTTGAAAATCTCGTTGAAAGGCTGGAACGCTCCTTCAAGATCCTGAAGGGCGAAGGCAAGATAACCGAACTCAATGTCGCCGAGACCCTTAAGGATATAAGACGTGCTCTCCTCGATGCCGATGTCAGCTACAAGATAGCCAAGCAGTTCTGCGATGACGTGAAGCAGAAGGCCCTGGGTATGAATGTGCTCACGGCCGTCAAGCCGGAGCAGATGATGGTGAAGATCGTCCATGACGAACTTGCTGCCCTCATGGGAAGCGAGTCAACGGACATCAATGTCAAAGGCCATCCTGGGATTGTCCTGGTGGCAGGTCTCCAGGGTTCAGGTAAGACTACTTTCTCAGGAAAGCTTGCACTCAACTGCAAGAGCAAGAGGGGAATGAAGGTCCTTCTCGCTGCCTGCGACGTCTATCGTCCGGCCGCCATCAACCAGCTTAAGGTCCTCGGTGAGCAGATAGGTGTGCCTGTCTATTCTGAAGACGGGGTCAAGGATCCAGTATCGATAGCCAGGAATGCCATCGCCAAGGCAAAGCAGGAAGGTATATCGGTAGTGATCATAGATACCGCCGGACGTCTTGCAGTGGACGAGGAGATGATGGATGAGATTGCAGCGATCAAGAAGGCAGTCAACCCTACCGAGACACTCTTCGTTGTGGATGCGATGACAGGTCAGGATGCAGTCGAGACTGCCAAGGCATTCAACGACAGGCTCGATTTCGACGGAGTCGTACTCACCAAGATGGACGGTGACACCAGAGGCGGTGCGGCACTTTCAATCAAGGCTGTGGTCGGAAAGCCGATCAAGTTCGTAAGCTCCGGAGAAAAGATGGAAGCACTCGATGTTTTCCATCCTAAGAGAATCGCAGACCGTATCCTCGGCATGGGTGACGTCGTGACCCTCGTCGAGAAGGCCCAGGAGCAGTTTGACGAGGAGCAGGCACGCAAGCTCAAGAAGAAGCTCGCCAAGAACCAGTTTACTCTCATGGACTTCTACGACCAGATACAGCAGGTGAAGAAGATGGGTAACATCAAGGACCTGGCATCGATGATCCCTGGCATGGGCAAGGCCCTCAAGGATGTGGACATCAACAATGATTCCTTCAAGAGCATAGAAGCTATCATACTTTCAATGACTCCTGCCGAGAGGGAAAAGCCTGAGATCATCAACGGCAGCCGCCGCAAGCGTATCGCAGACGGAAGCGGCACATCAATCCAGGAGGTCAACCGTCTCCTTAAGCAGTTTGAGGATACCCGCAGGATGATGAAGACCGTAATGGGCGGAGGAATGGCCAATGCAATGCGCAACATGCGCCGTCCACGCAGATAAGTCCATATACAGGATTCCCTAAAGATATGTCCCGGAACGCATCACTGCGGCCGGGACATTTTTTCAATATTTATGTCTAATTCTTATTTGCTTCCGGAAAGGTCCCTTCCGGAGTGTCCTTGAATATTTCCGATGGCTTCAGCCCAAGGAGCCTCAGCCTTTTCATTATGGACGGTACCTCATTGCGGATGAATTCTTCTCTCTGCTGCTGGAGGACTATCTCCCTTGCATTGTCTGCGATGAAGTATCCTATTCCTCTCTTGTTGAATATTATACCTGCGTCGGTCAGCTTTTCATAGCTGCGCATTGCGGTATTCGGATTGACTCCTATTTCCGCACCCAGGTCCCTGACGGAAGCTATACGCCCCCCGGGCTGCAGATCTCCGCTCAGTATCCTTTCGCATATGGAGTCACATATCTGCAGGTATATCGGTCTGTTGTTCTCGAATTCCATGGTCGTACATTTTTGTCTAGTACTGAATCTTCTTTAGCCTGAAATATATCAGGACATATAGCACGATGATCTCCAGGACTGACTGGCGGATTGTTGCGGCTATAACCCCTTCTTCGCTCCATGAAGCTATGGCCTTGAGTCCGTCTTCAGCGGAAATGCTGATACCCAGGATGACCAGAAGCAGAAAGATGATACTGAGACCCATCAGTGAAAGGATTGTCTTCGAAATCTTTCCTTTCCTGAACAGGACTGCTCCCAGGAGGAAGAAAAGCATTACAATATGTCCCTGAAGGATTGTAATCAGGTAAGAGAATGACCATAAGCCGGATATCCACTCGACCTTAGGGAAATTACATACAATAGCTTCTGAAATGCCTTGTCCGGAGACAAGTGTTACAAGCATGTCAGACAGTATGTTTATAAAGATAAATGCTGCCGGTGCTATGATCAGCCCGTTGATTATCATGGATGCTGTCTTCTCGAGTGTTGATGCCGGTATCAGAGAATAATTGCTTCCGGCTCTCTTGTCCGTGACATAACCGTATAGTGATGACGGTATCCATATTGCAAATATCACTGCGCTCAAGCCGAAGAATGCCTCCCTGGCTTCGGTTCCAAGACTCACCTTCTGCTGAAGTACAATTGAAAACAGCAGTGACACGACTGCCACGAAAATAGGTATGAGCCCGAAGCATAGTATCTTGAGCCAGTTTTCCGAGAAAAGTCTGTTGAGGTCGCTGAGGAAATATTTCCCGAACCTCCTGAAGTTGAATGTATCGTTCATGTCTTTATTGTTCCTTGTAGGTTGATCTGTAATTTCTGTCATCTGTCAAGATTATCTTACGGTCGTACAAAAAATCGGTTGTTCGTCAGGAATACCGGTCGTCCGTAGGAATTGTCCCGATCTGCCTGCGTATTCATCTGCGGAATATTCCTTTGATAAGATCCTTGTGCAGGTGGACAGTATTGAACAGGGCCTCGATGTTGACTTTGCTTTCTTCTCCTGTCGTGTTGACAAGTACCTGGATGTTTCCTCCCGGTATGAGTTCGCTGTAGAGGGCCTCAGGGCGTTTTTCGTTGCTGTAGTCGAATGTCAGTTTCCGTGAGATCTCTTCAATCGAAGCATTCAGGAGCACATCCTGCTTGTCAAGTATGATTATCGGATCGATTATATTCTCCAGATCCCTTACCTGGTGGGTTGAGATGAGCAGGGTAGAGTCTTCCGCAGTATATTTCGTGATAGCTTTCCTGAACTGTGCCTTGGACGGTATGTCAAGCCCGTTTGTCGGTTCATCCATCAGGATATATCTGCAGTTGCAGGCAAGGGCAAAAGATATGTATGTCTTCTTCAGCTGTCCGAAGGACATCCTGTTCATTTTCTGGGACGGGTCGGTCTCGAAGATTTCCATCAGTCCCGTGAACTTGCCCATGTCGAATTTATCCCAGAATTTGCCGTAGTTCTCAGCATACGCCTTGCCGCTCATCGATACTGCTGCCACCTCATCGCTCAGGAAATACAGCATGGAAAGGAAAGAAGGTTTCCTGTCGTAAGGGTTGTAGCCGTCGATGTCGATACGGCCTGACTTAACTTTCTTCAGGCCACAGAGGAGTGTAAGTAGAGTAGTCTTTCCGACCCCGTTCTCTCCGAGAAGACCGTAGATCCTGCCTTCCTCAAGCTTCATCGTAATGTCTTTCAGTACGATATTGTTGCCGTAGCTGAAAGTGATGTTTTCAATCGAAATCATGATCAGATGCTTTATACAGTTGAATTATATGTCGTAAATTATTTTTTGTGACGTAAAATCTTTTGTCGTCAAATTATTTTCTTAGTGTATTAGTGAAGTAGTACACTGCAAATGTAGAAAGAAAATCTGTATCTGCAATACTTTTTTGAAAATATTTTGTGTAAATTTATCAGTGAGTCGTGTAACAGGTATCTGGGCGACATATAATGAATAAT
Organism: Candidatus Cryptobacteroides intestinigallinarum; assembly: GCA_017694785.1. Taxonomy (GTDB): domain Bacteria; phylum Bacteroidota; class Bacteroidia; order Bacteroidales; family UBA932; genus Cryptobacteroides; species Cryptobacteroides intestinigallinarum. The sequence goes on along the minus strand of JADIMK010000040.1, from coordinate 6,524 downwards.
AAAAATGTTTTCTCTACCTATAGCTTTTCTTCTTGCCTTGTTGCCATATCAGGTATCTGTGTCAGATTCAACAGCGGCGGAGACGCCGGCTGATACTCTGCTGAATGCTGTGGTGACAACATCCCGTGTCGTCAGGGACGCAGACAGGACCACGTATGTAATCCTGGAGGCTGACAGGCTCAAGTCATACGACATATATTCTCTGCTTGATCAGATCCCGAATGTCAGGCGTGACAATATCACAGACAAGATGAGAATAAACGGAAGAGACGAGATCGCATATGTCGTCGATGGAGTGGAGATAACCGGACAGGAGCTCCTGGCCCTGTCTCCGGAGCAGGTAAGAAGCATCAGTATCATTCACTCGCCCAAAGGAAAATATGAATCACGGGGGATCCGGTATGTGGTTGAGGTCCGCAAGAAAAAGGAAAACGGTCTTCTTATTGATGTAAGGAACTCTCTGTTCATAGTGCCTGAGAACGTGCGGACAGTGGCAAACGAACAGCCTGGGGTAAGCATGCAGTATTCAAGGGACAGGCTGGACATAAATGCAGGATATGTGTACGGGGATATTCTCTGGGGCTATGACAGATACGAAAGCCGTAGGATGCCGGATGGGACGGAATATGCGACCAGCCCGACCTCCGGAGACTCTCCTGAAGAACTGGCGTCCAAGCAAAGCCATTCGGCATATGTGAGGGCTTCGTATGATTTCAACGGGAGGCACAGCCTGTCTGTATCTGGATCATATTCCCGGAATGACATCAGCACGGAAAATTCCGCATTCCTTGAAAATACAGCCACAGGGATGTCTTTCAAAGAAGTCTCCCGGATTGGACGTCTTGAGGACAACATGGCTGCGGGCCTTACATATAATGCGACCCTGTCGGATAAAATGTCCATGAGCATATCCGCAAACTGGAACCGTCTGACCTCTCCGGAAAGCCACTCCTACATGTACAATGATGCTCTGAAAGAATCTGCACGTTATGGCCGGAGCAAGGACTATTCCTTTCAGAACATAGATTTCACATACGGCATTGCCGATGCCGTATCTTTGAATTTCGGAGCAAACAATATCTACAACAGATACGTCATCCAGGACAGGGGGACCGGCAGTACGGTCCTTGACAGGAAATCGGTACGGTCCGACACCTATGGATATGTCACATGGGGTATAAGAAAAGACCTAGCCCTGAACGGCGGCATATCTGCGGGCTATGTCAGAGATGACGGGACCGGACGGTTCTATGTCGCACCTATGCTGTCTTTGACATATTATCCCAAGTCCATTTTCGCTCTTGCGGCGACATACAGCATCGAGCCTTCATATCCTGCACGTGATGAACTGGATCCGGTCCTGCGCCAGACTGGTGAAAACCTCTATATGCAGGGAAACCCGGACCTTCCGCCATTGTCACTTACACATTCTTTTCTTCTGCAGATGACATTCTGGGACAACCTTACATTCACGAATTATTTCACCGGTACATCCTCGCAGGTGTCGGAATATTATGTCAGGAGAGGGAATGATGTGGTGTCAACATATACTCCGGCGACCATGTGGTATAATGTCACAGGCATTGACTATGACTGGAAAATCAGTCCTAACTGGTCCTGGAAGAATTCCGTACAGATGAATGTCGCCAGGACCTTCAATGGAGAGTCCGGCAACAGCAACATAGGGGTCATGGGTGAATCCGTCTTGGGGTATTTTTCAAAAAAACTGAAACTGTTTTCACAACTCAGATATTCAAGATCGATGTGGAGGATGCCGACCATACAAGGGTTTTCGGAAACAGGCTTTGACATGTGGGACCTGACAGTAAACAAGTATCTTTTCAAAAACAGACTTGTCCTTTCTCTCAACTATTCAATACCTTTGCATCTTGGGGCGAGGAAGAGCCAGCAAAGCGAAATCAGCACGCCTTTCTATTTCCGGCATGACGAACTTGATCTCGGCATATATGACAACATGGTCATTTTCAAGTTGTCATACCGCTTCGGCAACGGACGCAGGACAAGAGTCATAGATGACAGCACAAGGTACGATACAGAAGCCGGCGATTCGCGCGGTCTCCTATGATCCTGCGTCCCGGCCTGTTGATGCTGATGCATCGGTCTATGATCCTGAGTCCCGGCCTGTTGATGCTAATGCATAGGCCTGTGGCGGGACTGGCGGAACTCCTTCTCCCCGGCAGCGAGGATCGGCCGCTGGTCCTCGGCAAGGGCGAAATCGCAGAAACGTTCCCAGATGTAGCCTACCGCCTGGTCTGACGGATGTACCATGTCTTCCGCATAGAACCTGTAGTCCCGCAGCTCGTCGAGCATGATTTCATACGACGGGAAATAGATGCATCTGCCTGGGAATCTGCGGCAGAGCTCTTCTTCAGCAAGCAGGAGTGCCGCCTTGCTGAGCTGGTTGCCGTGGGCCCCGTCCTTGAGGTGACGGATCGGGCTGACCGTCAGGAAAAAGACCGCGTCAGACGCTTCAATTGCCTTTGAAAGCACATCCACTGTAGTCTCAGGACTCATCAGCTCCCTGGAGAATTCCCGGGCGTTGCGTTTCAGGCAGTTTGACACTACCATGTCACCTGCGATGTATCTGTAGCACCAGCTGGTGCCCAGAGTTACTATGACTTTTGTGCTTGTCCTGTAGAATGATGATGCTTCCCTGAGCCGGGCGTTGGCGTTTTCAAGGAACTCTTCTTCGCTTCTTCTGGCGAAGGAAGTGTGGTGGCTGAAGGAGCATATCAGTTCGGCCCCGCTCCCCATCGGCTGACAGTCTGCTGCAGTGAATTCACGGCAGGAAACAAGTCTTTCAAGTGAATTTGCGATGGACTGTGGGTTGTAGAGCGTACCGAAAGGATTGATGCAAACATCGAATCCGGCTTCTTCCATCTTCTTGCCGACATTGTCAGCAAAGCAGCTGCCGATGACAGTGATCTTGTCTTTATATGATATCTCCACAGGGCTTTTCCCTGCGTCTACCGGAGTCTGTAGCTTAAGCATTTCTTTTAATCGATTGTATTCCAATTAAATGGCAATATGGTCAGATGCCTGTCCAGTCAGACAGGCACTCAAAATGTAAAGATAGGCAATATCCGTCAGTTGGAGGAGTCCCACAGGATAAAAATTGATGTGAGAAATAATTTTGACCTTAATTTGATTGCCGATGAAGTCTTTGTTGCTAATTTTGTAGGATATTGCCGAGAGGGATACGGTACTGGATTTACCGTGAAATGTTTCATGAAATTACCGGGGAAATGTTTGTAGCCATGGATTTTCATTATATTATATTGTCAAGGATCATATTGCCTGTTGCCTGTCTGTCAGCCTTTGCTGGAGTGGCATCGGCTGCGGGTGCAGAGCAATCGGATGGATATGCGAGAGATACTGTCCCTGAGATGAGAGGAGGTCTTCCAGACGGAAGACAGCCGGGAATCAGTTTCGCGTATGACCTGGACTTTGAGATGAACTTCGACAACAGGGAGTTTGACCATAGCCATATCCTTCCATCTATGACTATCTTCGGAGCGAGGCTGACACCATCTGTAGGAGCCGGGCTTGTCCAGAAGGACGGCACGAAGCATCGGCTGATGGTCGGGATCGATGTGATGAAGGATTTCGGACGGTCTCCGGTCGAATCTTCCGACCCGGAATCGGAGGAAGTGTCTCCGAGACAGGACAACTGGGATCTTTTCGGGGAACTTCTGATATATTATCAGCTGCAGAAAAGGCTCGGAAAGACTGATTTTTCTCTCACGGCAGGAATATTTCCGCGACGTTTCCTCGGCGGCGAATACTCGACGGCTTTCGTCTCGGATTCACTCAGGTGGTATGACAACAATCTGGAAGGTCTCCTGCTGACATTCAGGCGTCCTGCTTCATATTTTGAGGTCGGCTGCGACTGGATGGGAAAGGCCGGGATCGACCGCAGGGAGCGCTTCATGATATTCAGTTCAGGAAGAGGGGATGTCTCCGGACTTGTCACTCTCGGCTATTCAGCCTATATGTACCATTTCGCAGGTTCTGCAAATGCCCCGGGGGTTGTGGACAATATCCTGATCAATCCATATGTAGACCTGGATTTCGCAAGATGCTTCAAGACTGCTCTACCTCTCCAGCGGCTTCATATTTCGGCAGGATGGCTCCAGTCTCTGCAGAACGACAGAGAGCTTGTGCATGAATATGTTGCTCCTGGCGGACTTGAAGTAGTGGCCGGCATAAGGAACTGGAACGTCGGCATTGAAAACCGGTTCTTCTTCGGACAGAACATGATGCCATACTACAACACTCTTGGTACCGGAGGAGAAAAATACGGTGACCTGCTTTATCGTGGAGACCCGTTCTATCGTCTCAGGGACATTTCCGGATGGGGAATATATGACAGGCTTGAACTCTATTATGCTCCGGTGATATCCAGGTTCATAGACCTGAAGGTAGCGGCAGTGCTCCACTTCTCCGGAGGCTATGCCGGATGGCAGCAGATGGTGACTGTCGCATTCAATCTCCAGGAGCTGCTCTCCGGGACTGGTGCCAGCCGATGAGGATACTGACAAGCATAATGATAAGAATACTGATGACAAACAATAAAATCTGATGCCATGCTCTTAAGGAAAAGGACCGCAAAGACAGAAGCCCCGTCTGATGCCGGCGGGACATTGGCTCTAGCCCTGGTGGAATTCTCTGCAGACTGGGAACAGACCCTGCACAATCTTTCACGGCTCGACCTTCTCATTGAACATCTGTATCGTGACCTGCCGGAGAAGTATCCGTTGTTCTATCCGGATGTACTGGTTCTTCCGGAATTCTTCAGCACAGGGTTCACGATGAATCCTGACTGCGCGGAATTTCCTGATGCTTCACCTACATTGTCATGGATGACAAGGACTGCCGGCCTTTACGACTGTGCTGTGGCCGGATCTATCCCTGTGCATCTGCCTGACGGGGAACGGGCAAACAGGTTCTATTTTGTGGGCCAGGACGGAATCATAGCCCAATACGACAAGCGGCATCTCTTCCTAGGCGGCGAAGACGGCAATTATACTCCAGGCAGCCAGAGGGTTGTCTTTGAATACAAGGGATGGCGGATAATGCCGGGAATCTGCTTCGACCTACGGTTCCCGGTGTGGATGAGGAACAACCCTGCCGAACCGTACGACCTTTATCTCAATGTAGCCAACTGGCCTTCAGCAAGGAAGAAAGTAGCTGAGGTACTGGCCGAGGCCAGGGCAATCGAGAATGTCTGCCATGTGGCTTTCTGCAACCGTTCCGGGAAGGATGTCCTTCTGGAATACGGTGGAGGCTCGGTGGTGCTCAACCATCGCGGTCGTCAGAAATCGGCAGATCTTGACATAGACGGGACTCTCGTGGCCTGTGCATCCCTTGACAAGGCTGAAATGCTCAGGTACAGGACTTCTTTCCCGATGCTCCAGTCAGCCGATGAATTCTTCCTGCAGGAGCCCCGGCCCGGGGCATTCCTCGGAGGCCTGAGACGAAGGCATGAATGAGATCCATATGGCGGACAATATACATGAGATCCATTCAGACGACAATGTACATCTATGAGACTCATTCAGAGAAAAATATAATCGGAATATTACATACATTATTTACAGATCATAAGATATCATATGATGAAACAGATCAGGACAATCATGCTGGCTGCGCTGGCTGTGCTTTCGCTTTCCGCTGTGTCATGCAGCGGCCCGAAGGACGGCACATACACCTTCCAGCTCTTTACTACCAATGACGTGCACGGCTGTTATTTCGACTCTGTGTATGTCGGGAACAGGACCAGGAATTCTCTTCTGGCTGTGTCGGCCTATGTGGACAGTGTCCGCAATGCCGTAGGCAAGGACAAGGTCATACTTGTGGATGCCGGTGACTGTCTCCAGGGGGACAATGCCGCCTACTATTACAACTATGTAGATACAGTCTCGACTCATCTCTATTGCAGGATGGTCGACTACATGGGCTATGATGCCGTAGTCGTGGGAAACCATGACATCGAGACCGGCCATCCGGTATATGACAGGGTGGTAAGACAGATGAAGACACCTTTCCTTGCTGGGAATGCGATTTCAGATGCTACAGGCCGTCCGTATTTCCAGGACCATGTCATCCTCAAAAGGGACGGGATCAAGATAGCTATCCTGGGATTTACAAACCCTAACATGAAGAACTGGCTTTCCTACAGCTTGTGGAGCGGGATGACCTTTGAGTCGCTCCTTCCTCTCGTGCAGGAAGATGTGGACAAGGTCATCGCGAAGGAAAAACCTCAGGTCGTGATAGTTGCCGTACATTCTGGCACAGGTGAAGGCGATGGCGGACACCTTGAGAGCCAGGGCCTTGACCTTTTCAACAGCCTTAAGGGCGTCGACTTCCTTGTCTGTGCCCATGACCACCGTCCGTTTGTTGCCGAAAAGGACAGCCTCTGCCTGATCAATTCCGGCAGCCATTGCCGCAATATCGGCCACGGCACAGTCACCCTTGAGATCAAGGACGGCAAATGTATATCC